>JARGFW010000046.1:3602-28694 GCA_029211085.1 Deferrisomatales bacterium
CACGACCCCGAACAGGCCCTTGCGCAGCAACCGCCAGCTGGCGCCCCCGTCCTCGGACTCCCACAACCCCTCGCCGCGGGTGCCCAGGGCCAGGTGCAGCGGCCGGGCCGGGTCTTCGGCCAGGCACTGCACCCGCAATCCCGGGGGCAAACCCTCACCCACACCCTTCCAACCCGCGTCCGTCCAGGCGAACAGGCCGCGTCCCTGGGTGCCGGACAACAGCGGCCGCTGGCCCCGCGTCGGCAGCACGGCGACGGCGTGGAGCGCCGGAGGGGGTTCCTCTTCGAGCCCCTCGAACAACAACCGCCAGGTGCGCCCGGCATTGCGGCTCTCGAACACGCCCTGCCCCGCGCTTCCGGCAAACACCCGCGTCGGGTCCCCCCGCTCCACCGCCAGGGTGAAGAGGCCCCGGGGTGGGTGGCCGTAGCGGCCGCGCAGCCCGGTCACCGAGGGTTGCCAGGTGGCGCCGCCGTCTTCGCTGGCCGCGACGGAGCCGTTGGCGTCGGCGACCAGCAGGCGGTCTGCGGCCTGGGCGACGGCGACCAGATCCGTCTGCCCCAAGCCGGCGACACGCTGCCAGCGGGCCCCCTGGAAGTGGAACAGGCCGCGGGAAGTCGCCGCCCAGACAGGGGCCACGGCTTTGCCATCCAGGAGCAGCGACCGCACACTGCCGCCGAACGGGCCCTCGGCCCCGGCCGGCGCCGCCGCCAGCAGCACCAGCACCGCGAGGGCCGCACGCAGGTTCAGCGGTCACCCCCGAGCAGCGAGAGGAAGCACCCACCGCCGCCACCACCACCGCCGCCACCGGGTTCCGGAGGCGGCGGTACGGCGGCCGTGACCACGGGCCCGCCGGGGTCAACGATCACCCCGTTGACCACGCCGTCGCCGTCGCCGGCGCCGCCGTCGGTGAGCCGGATCGTCACGGCGTTGCCCGCCGCTGAGACCCGGTCTGCCGCCAGGAACGCCCCGGTTGCCAGCGACCCATCGACCTTGTACCAGCGCGCGGTGCCGGTAACGACCACCGGCAGGTAGAAGGTGACGGTCGCGTCCCCGCCGAGGGCCACGCCTTCGAGGCGGAACGCGAACAAGCCGTAAGGCAGTTCCTCCTCCGGCAGCACCGCCGCCGGCAGGCTGGCCGGGGCGACGGCGGAGAGGCCGGCCAGGGTAATGCCGTCCGCTACGCGGATTCCCAGGGGCGGCTGGGACGCCACCGCCGCCGTCACCACGGTGATGCCCTGGGCGGCGTCGGGAGTACCGTCCCCGTTGGTGTCTGCCGCCGGGTCGGGGTACTCGTCGCCATCCGCCACCCCGTTGCGGTTGGCATCCGCCAACACGATCACGGTGCGGGTAGCGCCGGTCGTGCGCACGCCGTCGCTCACGGTGTAGCGCACCGTGTAGGTTCCGGCGCGGGTGACGTCCACCGCCGAGGCGTCGATCGCGATCGCCGCGGTGAGGTCCCCCGCCACCCCGTCCGTGGCCGTAGCCCCCGGCTCCGCGTAGTCATCCCACTGCAGCTGGCGGTAGGGATCGGGCCCCCTCACGGCGAGAGTCGGCGCCAGGGTGTCGATGGTGTACACCTGCTGGCCCACCGGGGATTCGTTGCCGGCCGCGTCCCGGGCCCGGTAGCGCAGGGTGGCGCTGGCCGTCACCGTCACCGGTCCGTTGTAGGCCAGCGACGGCGCCGTGCCGTCCAGGCTGTAGAGGATCGCCGGCGCCGGGTCCTGGTCGTCCACCGCCGCCAGGCGCACCGTCTGGGCCGCCCCGTACAGCCCTCCCTCCGGACTCGCCGACACCGTTGGCGGGACGGTGTCCGCGGTGTCGGTCACCGTGACCTCCTGGGTGGCCGTGCCGGCGTTGCCGGCGGCGTCCGTCGCCGTCCAGGTCACCACCGCGGTGCCCACGGGAAAGGTTGCCGGCGCGTCGCTGGTCAGGCTGACCACCCCCACCGCATCGGTCGCGGTGGCGGAGCCGATGGCCACGTCGGTCTGGGGACCCGTGGCCTCGACGCTGACCGCTGACGGAGCCGTCACCGCCGGCGCCGTGGTGTCGGTCACCGTGACCTCCTGGGTGGCCGTGCCGGCGTTGCCGGCGGCGTCCGTCGCCGTCCAGGTCACCACCGCGGTGCCCACGGGAAAGGTTGCCGGCGCGTCGCTGGTCAGGCTGACCACCCCCACCGCATCGGTCGCGGTGGCGGAGCCGATGGCCACGTCGGTCTGGGGACCCGTGGCCTCGACGCTGACCGCTGACGGAGCCGTCACCGCCGGCGCCGTGGTGTCGGTCACCGTGACCTCCTGGGTGGCCGTGCCGGCGTTGCCGACGGCGTCCGTCGCCGTCCAGGTCACCACAGTGGTGCCCACGGGAAAGGTTGCGGGCGCATCGCTGGTCAGGCTGACCACCCCCATTGCATCGGTCGCGGTGGCGGAGCCGATGGCCACATCGGTCTGGGGACCCATGGCCTCGACGCTGACCGCCAGCGGAGCCGTGACCACGGGCGCCGTTATATCCACGGTGACGACCACCGTGGTCGAAGCCGCGTTGCCGACCCCGTCTGTGGCCGTCGCGGTGATCTGGTTGGAGCCTTCGCTCAAATCGGCAAGTCCGACGCTCCAGGTCGTGGCGGTGGGATAGGTCACCGGGTCCACGCCCGCACCCGCCGGGCTGACGCTCACACTCACCGTGACGCCGGCATCCATGGTTCCTGCAACCGTTTGCGTCGTCTGGCCCGTCGGTGTCACATAGGTGGTGATCGCCACGCCGACAACCGTGTAGGTCTGCGCGCCTACCGGGGATTCGTTGCCGGCCGCGTCCCGGGCCCGGTAGCGCAAGGTCGCACTGGAATTGACAGCGACCGGAGCCGAGTAGACGAGGGTCGGCGCCGTGCCGTCCAGACTGTAGTAGATCGCCGGGGCGGGATCGAAGTCATCTACCGCGGCCAGTCCGACCGTTTGCGCGAAGCTGTAGACACCCCCCGGGGGTGTCGCCGTCACGCTCGGCGGCGAGACGTCGATGTCCAGGTACCACAGCCCCCGCCCCGACAGCCCGGCCACCAGTCGGGTGAGGCCGGGCTCGAACGCCAGGGCCGACACCCCGGCAGAGATGGCGGGAACCCAGTTCAACCCCGCCCCGGGCGCTGGGTTCCAGGTAGCCCCACCATCCCGTGTCACGTACACGGTGCCAGACACATACCCGGCCATCACCAGATCGCCCGGGTATTCCGCCAGCGCCAGCAACGAAACCTCCCCGGTGGGCGGGAAGCCGGTGAACCCGTCGCCCACCGGCAGCCACTGGAGACCCCCGTCGAAGGACTCGAAGGCACCCCCCAGTGCTGTGCCCACGAAGGCGTGATCGTCGATCTGCGTCGATACCTCCAGGGACACGATCTGCTTGCCGGCGAAAACCCCGGCGGCCCGTTCCTCCCAGGTGCTCGCGGGGTCCGCGGTCCAGAAGAACAGCCCCGCGTTGCCCTGTTTGCCCGCGGCGAAGAACCCCTTCGCCTCCGCCCGGTCCCTTGCCACCCGCCAGCCACCGTTGGGCGGCACCTGGCCGGCGTCGACCTTCGCCCAGTTCAACCCGGCGTCCGCCGTCTGGTACATCCCTCCGCCGGTGGCCAACACGGCCACCCACGGGTCCGCGAGGGCGAACCCGAGATCCGAGAGCATCCGGCGGTCCGTGCTGGAGAGGCCCTGACGCCGCTCCTCCCAGGTGGCGCCGCGATCCGGGCTCCAGAACAGCCCGGAAACACCGGCCCAGAGGTCCCCGTCCTGCCAGCGCACCAGTTGGGTGGGGTAGGGGGCCAGGTCGATCTGCCGGCGCAGCCAGTCGCTGGGCGCGGAATCCCAGACCGGGATCCCGCCGTTGCCGTCGCCCCCCGGCTCGCCCCCCGCCACCGCAAGATCCGCGGCGGTGGCGCCGAAGGACAGATCCCTGACGGAGTAGGCAGCCATACCGACGCTGCTGTGGGCAAAGGCGCCTGCACCCGGCGCCCGGCGAAACAGGCCGGCATTCAGTTCGCCGACCCAATCCGCGGAAGCGCCGATGCAGAGCGCGGTCACCTCCATGCCGGGCTCGGGAAGACCCACCGGGGTCGGCGGGGTGACCCCCAGATCGAGGCTCTCGTAGAGCGCCTTCTGGACCAGTTGCAGCTGGTCGTTGACGTGGAACAGGATGCGGCCGGAACCCCCGGGATCGCGGTCCGCCGCCACCGCGTCCACGTCCAGGTACTCGGCCGGGAGGTAGCGCCGCACCCAGGAGCCGAACGCCCCGCCGCTCTCGCTCACCCACAGGCCCGCGCCCCCCTGGGCGGCCACCAGCACGGAGCCGTCGCCCCAGGGCAGTTCCAGACCCACCACTGCGGAAGAACTGACCAGGGAACTGAGGTAGACGGGCACGGGGCTCGCCAGGTCCTGGCGAAAAAACGCCGCGGTGCGCGTCGCGAGGAACAGCACCCCGTCGGACGCATAGGCGAGGGCGGATGCCTCCAGGCTGCCGCGGTCGACCCAGGTGACCCCGCCATTCAAGGACTGGAACAGGTGCCCGTTCAAACCGTTGTGGTCATAGGTGACTGTCGTCAGGCGACTGCAGTCCGTCGGGTTCACGCCGACGAGCGGGAAGTTGAAGCGCGGGGCCGAGTTCACGCTGATGGCGAAAGGGTCCACCTGGGACCAGGTGGCCCCGCCGTCGGAGGAGAGGTGCAGCCCGGCGGAATCGGTGCCGGCGATCAGGATCCGCAGCGCCGGGTCGGCACCGCCGCAGGCGGCTATGTCGGTCACGTCCGGGGATTGCAGCCCGGCGCTGCGGGGCTCCCAGGTGTCCCCGCCGTCCAGGGAACGGAACACGCCGCCACCGGTGGCGACCCACAACTCCCCCCCGGCGGCATCCGGTTCGATCACCTGGCGCACCCAGCCGCCCCACGGCCCACCGACCCCGGGCGGATAGGGCCGCCACTGGTCGGTGGCGGCCGCGGCCGGCAAGCTGAGACCGCACACCAGGGCGAAGGCAGCGGCGAACAACCGCAGGATGACGGAGAAGGCAGGGGTCATGTAGGTCCGTGAACAGTCAGGTTTCAGGTTTCAGGTGTCAGGTGTCAGGTGTCAGGTGTCAGGTGTCAGGTGTCAGGTGTCCCGACTGCGCTTTGTCCAGCCTCCCAGCCTCCCAGCTGACTAGCTGATCAATGGCACGCCTCGCACAGGGTGTTGTCGTAGTCGCGCAGGCGCAGCAAGGCGTCGCCTTGCCCGCGGGCCACCAACTCGGAGTTGAGTTCTTCCTCGGAACCCACCTCGACCAGGTAGCCGAAGTGTGGGTTGTGGCAGCTGGTGCAGACCAGAACATCTGCTGCGTCCACGAAACCGTCCGCACTGGGAACGCTTACCGTCTGCAACGGAATCCGGGAGACCAGGTGCCGTTTCCCCTCGGCATCGGTGGTGAACTCCAGGACGTCGACCCCTTTGGCGGGCGCGGCCAGAACCCCATACACCTCCTGGCCCGCCGCCGGGCGGATGGCGGTCTCCGGGGTGCCGTCCCCGTCCCGATCGGCGAGATAGGAGGGATGGTGGGAACCCAGTGCCCGCTGTGCCGCGTGACAGCTCCCGCACAGCAGATCAACGGCCTCCTTGCCCCCTCCCCGGACCAGGAACGCCGGCCCACCGCTTTCGGGCCGGTGGCAACCGCTAACCGTACCGTCGGCCTGCACCTGCCCGGCGCAGGACACGCTCTGGTGCCCCCGCAGGGATTTCTGGCCGAACAGTTTGGCGAAGAACCCGGGTTCCGCGGGAATCACCTTGGGGGCGGGCGCCGTTGCCGCGACACCGTGGCAAGACCCGCAGTCCGCGCCGCTACCCGGATGGTCGGCCGCCAGGGCCGGTGTTGCCGCAAACGCCAACCCCCCGAAGAGAACCAGCGTGGCCAGGAGTGTTCCTCGATTCTTCATAGCGTTCCCCTGCTCTGCCGCGGGGCAGCAGCCCCCGCGGACGAACGGGGGCGGGTTTCCCCGCCCCCTCGGTTATGTAGAGACACTCAGCTTTCCAACTGCCCGGCCGCCTCGCGGGCGCGCCCCGCGCTGCCTAGTGGCAGGCGTTACACAGGGTGTTGTCGCTGTCCCGCAGGCGCAGCATGTTGTTGTCGGGGATCGACGCGTTGGGGCCGCCGGGCGCCGCGTTGCCATCCATGGCGTCGTAGGTGAACAGGTCGGTGCCGTGGGGGTTGTGGCAGGTGACGCACATCACCCGGTCGCTGGTGCCGGACGCGAGCACGTAGCGCTCCAGGGGCAGCACCGCCAAGGGGGTCGGGGTCGGCGGCGGGTCCTGGTCGCCCAGGCCCGGCGCCCCGCCCCACCAGTCGATGTAGAAGTCCGGCCCGCCGCTTACGCCGCTGGCGCTGTAACCGTTCTGTTCGTAGTGCCCGCCCCCCTGGTCGGTCCAGGTGCTGGGGTTGGTGTAGATCTCCTGGCCCCCGGCCGGGATGACGTCCGTGGTGGACGACGCGAAAGTCCCTTCATAGCTTGGGTGGTGGTTTTCCGGATAGTCCGCGCCGGCGTGGCAGGAGTTGCACAGGCCGGTATTCGAGTGGGTGAGATTCTCCAAGGTGGTGTTTGCCAACCGGTGGATGTTGCCGGTCGCCGGCTCCGGGAAGTGGGCTACGGCCGCATCGTGGCAGTCGGCGCACTCCAGGGGGGTGGAGCCCGTGCCCGAGTCCACGAAGCTCGGGTCGTCGGTGCTGTTGATGGTCTTGTCCCCGTGGCCGCCGCGGGAGTAGCCGCTCAGGGTACCGTAGTAGCTGCCCGCGGCGTCCGGGGCGCTGCCGGTGTACTGGAGGGCACCGCCGGCGTCATACACCCGCGCCTCGGCCGGGGTCTGGTCGTGGCAGCCCTCGCAGGTGCGGCTCTCTTCGGTGCCGTTGCCGGTGCCGGGGGCGTTGGCTGCGAGGTTCACGTTCCACCACAGCACCTCGACGGTGTCCGAGGAACTCGGGTTGCCGTGGCAGTCCACGCCGACGCAGCGGCTGTCGGCGGAGCTCACCGAGGCGTCGATGCCCGCAGCGGAACCGGCGGCCGTGACCGCCGTGCCGCCGTAGGTGGCGGTGAGGGGGTCGCCGGACATGCCGTCCCAGGAGTTGCCGGTGGCCCGTGAGCGGATGTTGACGAAGGTGCGGGCCGAGAGGGGCCACCCCAAGGTGCCCTGACCGGCTCCGTTGTGGTCCGTCGACCCGGAACCGTCTCCGTGACAGGGCCCGCAGAGTTCCCGGGCGTCGGTGGAGGCCGGGCCGATCTTCGACTGCAGGAACACGATGTGTTCGTAGTGCATGCCGCCGCCGCCCGCGTAGTTCTCCAACACATAGCTGGAGTTGCCGTCGGCGCCCACATAGGCGGCGGGCACCGGCGGGAAGCCGTGGCAGCTGTCGCATCCGCTGGGCCGGAACGCGGTGTCGTGCTTGTGACAGGCGGAGCAGTCGCCGGCGTTGTCGGCGGTGGCGCTCACGTAGCCCGGGTGGCCGCTGAAGTTGGCGCTGACCTGGTCCACGAAGCCCTGGGGGGTGTTCGTTCCCGGGGTTCCCTCGTGGCACTCCTGGCAGATCGCCGAGAACGGAAAGGCGGATTGGGCGTAGCTGGTGCCGCCGGCGTTCATCCCCGCGGTGTTGTCGGTGAACGCCAGGGCGTTGTTGTCGTTGGCCAGCGCATCCGGCGGGCTGCCGGCGCCGTCGGTGACCGTGAACGTCGCCTTGTCGTAGAGCTCCCGCTGGATCATCGACAGGTTGGCCCCGTCGCCGTGGGGGTCGTGGCAGTTAACGCAGTCCGGGGCGAAACTCCACGTGTAATTCGGGGTGTAGTCGGGCGAGTCCATCTCTGTCGAACTGTGGGTGACAATGGCCTGGTAGTCCAGTCCGCCCGCGGTGGTGCCCTGGTGGCAGGCGGCGTTGTCGAAGCTGCAGCTGAACTGCACGTCAGCGGCCCCGTCCTGATCCACCAGGCGGAACGGGTTGGCACCGGACAGGTCGCTGGTGCTGGCGTGGTACACGCCGCTGTCGTGGCAGTCGGCGCAGGCCACCGCCTGGGCCCCATGCCCCCAACCAGAGTACTCACCGCTGGCGACCTTCGACATCACAGCGCCGGCGGCCTCCATGCCGATGGTGAAGTCGTTGACGTCGGTGGCGGTCGGCACGCTGCCGACCTCGCCGTGGCAGATGTCGCAGGTAAACGGCCCGGGGTCGGCCCAGGCGACCGCGTTGCCGCCGTGGCACACCACGGTGTCGCAGGAGCCGTTGATGCCGCCGCCGACCACGCCGCGGGTGAAGTTGAAGTCGTCGAGGGCGTTGTTGGTGCCGCCCGTGGGGTCGTAGGCGCCGTCGGCGTGGAAGGTGGTGAAGGCGGTGCTGAACCAGCCGTGGCAGGAGGCGCAGCCGGTGCCGTTGAGCCGGTGCTCCTGGTGTTTGTTGGCCTTGGGGTTGCCGTCGATGAGGGTGCCGTCGGCGTAGCCGGGGCCGCCGCCGATGGCGCTGGCGTGGCAGTTGCTGCAGGATGTGCCCCCGCTGCCGTCCCAGATCATGGTGGCGGAGTTCGGCGCCTGTTGGAACGGCGGGACCAGGTCTGTCGCCTGGCTGTGGCAGAAGGTGTTGTCGCAGGTGCCGTAGCCGGCGCCCACCACCGTGTCGCCGCCGTAGGTGCTCACCGGGGCCAGGGTGGTGTTGAGCCGCGAGTCGGAACCGTTGAAGGCCACGTCGGCCTCACGGTTCACGTGGAGCGACCGGTCGGTGACGGTCGTGCCGTCGGTGGTCACACCGTAGTGGCAGAGGTCGCAGCCCTGGTCGTAGCCGCCGGCGGCCGCGGTGCCGACGTGCTTCTGGTGCAGGTTGCTGCCGCGGCCGTTCCAGGTGGCGGTGGTATCGAGGTGGCAGGTACCGCACGCCCCGGTACCGTTATTGTTCCACTCGGGGGTGGTGTCCGTGCCTCCCATCGTTACCGTCGGGAACGGGCCGTCGGCGCCGTGGCAGTAGAGCACCGAGCAGGTGCCGTTGCCCAGCCCGGTGCGGGCCCCCTTGGCCTGGCTGTAGGTGCCGTTGGGGTTGAAGGTGTCGAACACCACGTCCACGTTCTGACGGATGGTAGCGATGGCCGTGCCGGCGTACTGGGTGGCGTTGCGGATCCCGGTTTCGTTGTGCAGCCCGTCGTTCTGGTGGCAGCGGGCGCAGTCGATGACCGCTGTGGTGACGTGGACGGCGTGGGCGTTGGTGGCCGGCGGGTAGGCGTGGCAGCCGTCGCAGCCCAGCGGCATCAGGCCGTCGGCCGTGGCCAGGGTGGCGTCCTGGTTGTGCACGTGACAGGCGGAGCAGTCGTTGCCCACTTCGTTCACGGCGTAGCCGGGTGCTGCGTGGGCCCCGTCGGAGTTGTGGGTCATGGGAAAGCCCGAGTTAGCCGCGTTGGTGTGGCACACCACGCACAGGTCGTCGCCGCCCACCCCGTCGTTGAAGGAGCCCGCGCCGGACCGGGCCGCCACCCGCACGTTCGTGACCGTGGTGCCGGTGGTCACCGTAATCGTCGGGTTGATCATGTAGATGTTGGCGTCGGTGCCGTTTTCCACCATGCCGTGGGGTTCGTGGCACTGGGCGCACTCGGTGCCGAAGGCGTTGGCGCCCCCCGCGGAACCCGCCTGGTTCTCGAGATTGCCCGCGTAGCCCATGTTGGAGTGGGTGTTGATGTCCTTCAGTGTAGAGGGCGACGCGCCGCTGTTGGCGTGGCACGCCTCGCAGGCATCCGTGACGGTGGTCAGGGACCCGACTCCGTTGATCGTGCCGAGCAACCGGTTGCCGGCGTAGGTCGTGTCGTCGCTGTCGTTCAGGTGGGCCGCGTTGAGGGTGTCGTGGCACCCGGCACACGCCAGGGCCGCAGGGCTGTTGTTGCTGACCGGGTAACCGCCGGTGGTGCGGTTGTGCCCCGCCACCTCCGCGCCGTAGCTGGTGTCGTCGCCCAGCATGTCCGGGGCGAGACGGCCGGTGCCGTCGGCGTTGTTGCTGGCCGGATCCGTGCCGTTGTGGCAGGTGAGGCACGCCAGGACGAAGGCGTCCGTGGCCCAGTTGGCCTTGGCCCGGGTGGTGCCCACCTGGGGGCCCACCGGCAGCACGTCGACCGTCGCGGTGGAGTGGCAGTGGCTGCAGCGGTCGGTGTCCGCGGCGGTGGGCACCGTGACCGGCAGGGTGCCCAGGGGAGACGTCACGAAGGTGGTGGTGTCGATGTTGGCGAAGTCCTTGCTGCCGTTCACGTGGCTCGGTTCGTCGGCGGCGTAGGCCCGGTGGCAGTTGGCGCATGCCGCCTCGTCGGCCGTGCCCCAGTTGGGGCCGTAGGCAGCGGCCAGATGGTCGGTGTGGTTGCCGGTGGTGAGGTAGGTGCCCACCGTGGTGTCGGTGGTGTCGGTGTCGTGGCACGCGCCACAGGCGCCAGTGGGGGCACTGCCCCACACCGGGCTGGTGTCGCTACCCGCCGAAGCAGTGAGCGTGGACCCATGGCAGTAGACGTTTGAGCACTCGGAGGTGACGTTGTCGTAGGGGTTGGGGATCGCCACCGTGAGCCCCGCCAGGGACAGGTCGAAGCTCACCAGGGCCGGGTCGGTGAGGGTGCCGTCGGCGTGGGCGGCGCTGTAGCTGTTGGTGGCGGCGTCGAGCCCGTTGTGGCAGACCCGGCAATCGTAGTTGCGGGCGGCCGGGTTGTCGTGACGGTAGTGGGTGTCGGCGGGCCCTGTGAAGCCGTGGCACCCGGTACAGGCGAGCACCGGTGTGACACTATCCAGCCACTGGGGGGCGTTGGCGGTGATCGCCTGGCGGGCGGTGCCGGGGAGTCCCCCTCCGGCCAACGGCACCCCGTCTACGGGGTCGTCCGGGTTGTGGCAGGTGAGGTTCGCGCAGGTGTTGGTCGCCGCCGAGTAGGTGCCGTTGGGATTGCCTGTGGGGCTGAACGCCACGTCTACGAAGGCGGGGGTTACCGGGGAGCCGGTGTTGGAAGACCAGGCCCCGTCGTTGTGGGAGTTGCCGAAGTGGCACTCGGAGCAGCCGTAGCCCAGCTGGCTGGCGTGCAGGTCGTGGACACCGACGGCATCGGTGTTGTCGGCGTAGGGGTCGGAGTTGCTCGGCGGGTAGCCGTGGCAGGCCCCGCACACGTCTGCCCCCACCCCCCAGCTGCCAGCGGTGGAGTCGTGTTTGTGGCAGCCTTCGCAGTTGGAACCCGCGGTCTGGCCCCCTCCCGCGTGGTCGGTGGCGTAGGTGGTGAAGTAGGTCCCGAGGGGGTAGATGGGGTTGCCGCCGACGTTGGTCACCGCCCCGTGGCAGTCGGCGTTGTCGCATATGCCCCGGCTGGAACCGGCGGCGCCGCCGGTGTCGCCGTTGCGCCAGTAGTCGAAGTCGGTGGCGGTGTCGTACTTGCCCGAGAGGGCGAAGACGACGGTATCTGTGGGGCTGCCCACCGGTATCTCCTGGCGGACCATGAGGATGTTGGTGCCCACCCCCTGGCCGTGGGGGTCGTGGCAGTCCAAACAGCCCGCCTGCCCCTGGTGGGGCGTCGCATCCATGTGGCAGTTGGTGCAGACGCTGCGCAGGCCCTTGCCTGTCACAGACGACGTGGACGTGCCCACGGGAAGACCGAAGCGCTGGTTGGTGCGGGTCCAGTCGTGGGGCACGTTCTCGTTGTGGCACGACAGGCAGGTGAGGCCGATGCTGGCGGCCGGCTTGTCGGGCAGGCTCTCGTAGGTGCTGCCGCCGTGGCCCCGGGTCATCCAGTCGTTGGCGGGCCCTACGCCGTCGTCGGCGACGTGGCAGACCTCGCACTCGGCGGGGGTCACGGTCACGCCCGTGGCGATCTGGCCGTTGGCTCCCGAGGTGTTCTTGAGCACCACCAGCGACTCGCCGTCGGCGCTGCCGTGGGAGTCGTGGCACCCGGCCACCCCGTTGGGGTCGAAACACTGCGGCACCCCGACGGCATCGTTCAGGGAAATGCCGCTGGTGAACGGATGCCGAAGCGGCGCGGTGTAGTCGGTGCCGCCGCCGCCGTCCACGTCGTGGCAGGCGCTCGCCTGGCAGGTCAACTGCGACACCTCGGCCGAGTTGGTTGGCGCAGCTCCGTCGGTGATCAAAGAAGCATAGGGAACCAGGGACACGGCGCTGGCGTCCACCCCGTGGATGGTGGCGTTGCCGGAGGTATCGCCTGCGGTGGTACTGGTGATGCCGGTGTGGCAGTCGACGCAGTCGAGGCCGGCGGGATCGAGGGTGCTCGAAGAGAGGGCAACCGGGTGTTTGGACCGCGCCATGGCGTTGAAGTGGTCCATGACCGGGGCCATCTTGTAGCCCCCGTCGGTGCGCAGCCGGGTGGCGTCGAACGGCGCCGACGAGGCGTTGGGCTCGTGGCAGAACAGGCACGGCACCGGTGCGCCGCCGGTGACGTTCAGGTCGATGGTCTTCTGGGAGCGCTTGATGAGCTGGGTGTTCGCCACCATCTTGGACTGGCTGATGGCGTGGCAGTCGTAGCAGAACGACCCAACCGGGTAGTGGCTGGCCGACGCCGGCTGGGGCACGGCAATGCCCGCCGCCACCCAAGCGGCCAGCGCCAGAGCCCGGAAGAACCGGCGGGGGGTCGAAGTCTTGGTTCCGTCTACCGTTGTCATCCCGTCCTCGTGTGTTCACACGCGGGATTCACGCCTACCCCTGGGCGCGCCTCCCGCGAGATTTTCACTGCCTGTTGCTACCTATCGGCTCAGTGACAAGCGTTGCAAAGCGTGTTGTCCTCGTCACGGAGCCGCAGCATGTTGTTGTCGTTGATGTTCTTGCCGATGCCCCCCGGATCAAAAACATACAAATCGGTACCGTGGGGATTGTGGCAGGTTACGCACATGACCGCGTTGGTCTGCCCGCTCTGGTTGCCGACGAACTGCAGCAGCGGCACCACGGCGAAGGGGCTCGGCTGCGGCGGCGGACTCTGGTTGGCGTTGTTCGGGTTCCCCCCCCACCAGTCGACGAAGGCGTCCGGATTCCCCGAAGCGTTCGCGGCGCTGTAGCCGTCTTGCTCGTAGTGGTCGGTAGACACCTCGAACCAGGTGGTCGGCAGCTGCCGCACCTCCTGGGAAGCCGCAGTGACCACGATGTCTTTGGTGGCGTTGTTCGCCGTGCCGCGCAGACTCGGGTGGTGGTTGCCGGGGCCGGGATAGGTCCCGCCGCCGTGGCAGGAGTTGCACAGCCCGGCGCCCGTGTGGCTGGTGTTCTCCAACTCGATCGTCGCCAGGCGGTGCAGGTTCGCACTGTCGGCGGGGAAATGCAGCGCCCCGTCGGCGTGGCACGCCGTGCAGTCGATGGGTGTGTTACCCGTTCCCGAGTTGATGAACGGGTCTTCGTTCCGGATCTCCGGATCGCCGTGCCCGCCGCGGCCGTAGCCGCTGATGGTTGCGTAGTAGTTGGCGGCGGTGTCCGGGGCGTCGCCGGCGTATTGCAGTGCCCCGGCGGCGTCGTACACGCGCACCTGGGCCGGTGTCTGGTCGTGGCAGCCCTCGCACACCTGGCTCCTGGCGAGTCCGTCTTCGGGGTCGCCGGCCGTGTCGCCGGCCGTGTCCACGTTCCAGTGCAGGTTCTCGCCGGGATCGGCGTCGCCGTGGCAGTCCAAGTTGGCACAGAGGCTGTTCGCATTGGTCATGGCGCTTCCCGGAGGCTTGGCACCGCCCTCGGGATTGGGCACCACGTCGGTGGGGTCGACTTCCTGCCCCCTGTAGGTCCCTGCCGCGCCCCAAGAACTCTGGGTTCGGGCCACTATATTGACCTCCCCCCGGGCAGCGATTGGCCATGCATCGGCCGCTTGGTTCGACTGCGCGTGGTTGGCCAGCGGGTCTTCCCCATGGCAGGGCCCGCAGAGCTCGACGGCCCGGCCCTGGACCTCCGTGGGCGGGATGGACAGCTGCGCAATGAGGAAATCCACGTGCTGCTGGTGGGCTCCGCCCCCCCCGGGGTAGTTCTCCAGGGGTGGGGTGGTGGCACCCACCGGGGCGGGAGGGAAGCCGTGGCAACCGTCGCAGCCGGAGGGCATGAACCCGTCCTGGCTGTCGGCGGCGGTGTTGTCGTCGAACTCGTGCTTGTGGCAGGTGATGCAGTCGGTAACCACGTGGCCGTCGTCGCTGTTGAACTGGTAGTGCCCGGTCTGGGTGTGGCAGGTCTGGCAGATCTTGGTGGCGTCGGCAGCCGGCACCGCGTAGTCGGCGCCGCTGGCGTCATTCGTGAAAACCACCGTACCGTTGAAGAGCTTTGGGGAAGGCGGAGGACTCACTGGAGGCGGCTCATCATCCGCGTCGTTCCCCTGGTAGAGGCGTACAGCCACCAACGGCCCGTCCGGGTTCACCTCGTTGATCATGAAGATGTTTGCGCTGCCGTGTACGTCATGGCACTCGATGCAGTTCAGCTCCATCGCGGCCCGCTGGGCAGTGTAGACGTTGGTCATGGTGGTCGAGGTGTTGGCGTGGGTGGATACCTGGCTCACCGCAGAGCCGGGGCCGGTCCCGTCGTGGCAGGAGTTGCACAGGGCGTTGCCCGAGGTGGAAAGGCGGTCGTCGTCGCCCACCCCCACGGCGTGGTTGATGTGCACCGCACCGGTATCGTGGCAGTCGGTGCAGGCCGCGTTGGCACCGTTGCGAGCTGAGGACCAGGGGTAGGTCGAGGTCCCGGCCAGGCCGTGGCCCCGAGCGGTGAAGTACGTGAACTTGTCCGGCGCCTTCACCACGGGAACGGCCGAGGCGGCGCCGTCCGCCTTGGACCACGCGGATACTGCCAACGCGCCGTGGCAATCCTCGCACGGCAGGAAGTAGGGGTCGGTCGGCCAGTTTGTCTTGGCCTCCACCGTGCTGTTGGAGTGGCAGTTGTTGCAGCGATCGGTGCTGGTGGCGTCGGGCGCCCCGGGCGGCGCAGTAGCGCCCAGCACCGATTGGGCCACGACCGTCTGGTTGGTGTTGCCGAAATCCACCTTGCCATCCACGTGGGTGGGGGTCGGGTTGGAAGCGCCGAGGGCGATCGCTCCGCCCATATTGGACGCCACACCGTCCCAGTAGGAGGGGTGGCAGTCGTTGCAGTCCGCGGCGTGGTTGGCCGCGATGATGCTGGGGTGGCACTGGTAGCACCCCTCGGACAGGTGCTGGTCGGTGAGACGGGGGCCCCGGTTGTCGGTGAAGTGGGTGAGGTGGTTGGCGGAGGTCACGGCCTTGCCCGCCACCCGCCCGATCGCCACCGGGTTCGCGTTCACGCCGTGGCAGGTGCCGCAGTTGCCGGTGGTGAAATCACTCCATAGCGGCGTCTGGTTCGTGCCACCGTTGTTCAGCTCGCTACCGTGGCAGTAAAAGTTGCTGCAGGTAGCGTAAAGGTGGGTCACACCACCGTCGGTCTGGCCGAACTTCACTTCCAGGTCGCTGCCGGTCTGGGAACCCGGACCATCGGTCCCCGGCTCCCAGGACGTGACCGCGAAGGTGAGGTCGATCGCACCCTGTTGGTGGCTGGTGTTGATGCCGTGATCCGGGTGGCACTGGGTGCAAGCGTAGTTCTTCCCGGGGGCGCTGTTGTTGGTAGCGGGAGTTGTTGCCACGTGGGCCTGGTGGGCGTTGGGCAGATGCGCACCCGTGGTGCCCCCGCCGTGGCAGTTGGAGCAGGTGGCGACCGCGGCAGCGTTGTACCAGCCGTCGAGGGCGGTGCCAGTGGTCGGTGTGGTCACCCGGTAGTGGCAGTCGACGTTGGAGCAGTCCTTGCCGTTGGCGACGGTGGTGTTGTCGTAGGTCCCCTGCACCAACTGGGCGGCGCCGGTGATCGTCCGGAAGTTCGAGGGGTCTGCGCCCGCGCGCCCGTCCCCATGCACGTCGGCTGTCTGCGCGGGAGGCGCGTCGACAACGTGTGAAGCCTCTCCGGTGCCCGCCCGGGACTGGCCCGGGTTCGGGTGACACACCCCGCAGATGGCCAACTGTTTCGCGTCCGACGTATCCCCACCGGTGCCCGTCGTGTCCGTGAGCAGTGTGGTCAGGTTTTCGCCGTAGATCGACTGGGCCAGGGCTAGAACGTGTTGGTCGTGGTCATACGCCCTGTCCGGGTAGGAGGAAGCCGGTGCGTCGTCGGGCCAGTACTGACCGGTTGTTCCATTGCCATGGCAGAAGGTGCACGAGCCGGGCTGGTATGCGTTGGCCAAGCCAAAACCGATGGTGCGAGTGTTGTCTGCCCAGCACACCGACGGGCCCATCCACCAGATCACCCCGGCCACCAGGATACAGAGGAGGGTACGTGTGTTTCTCATCGCCTCCTCCTCACTCGCCGTGCTGGTGGCAGCGGGTGCACCGCTGCCCCAGACCGTGGTCCTGGGTGTCCTGCGCCGGGTTCAGGTTGCCCCACAGCAGACCCGAGTGGCACACGTTGCACAGATCGTCGGCGTTGTCGGCCGGTTGTGCCCCTATTCGGCCAGGGCCCTCATCCATGCTGTTATCCGCGGTACCACTGCCATCCAACTCTAGGCCCCGGTTGAGGAACACCACCTCCGTCCAGTTTGCGGAGTCCTGGGCGTCGGCGTCGTCGACGGTAGCCCCGTTCTTGATCTTGCCGCGGATCATGTACAGGTTGTCGTTGGTGCCGTCCCCCGACCCGTGGGGATCGTGGCACTCGGCACAGTCCTTGAAGAAGTCGTGCTTGCTCCCGGTGGGGACGGGGGTAGGTTGGGTGCAGTCCGTCCCGCCGATATCCCCTTCGTGGGTATAGAACTTCCCGTAGGTAGAGTTGGCCCCGTCGGTGCTGTTCGAGTAGAAGTGGCACGCGTTGCAGAAGCCGATCTTCGGATTGCCCGTGGCACTGGCGTTGGTGGCGTCCTGGCCGCAGGCCAGTGAGCGGCTGTCGTTCTGCCCGTTGGGCCGCACGTCCCCCGAGGTTCCGAATGCGGTCCAGAGGCCCCAGCTACCGCCCGTGGGAAAGGCGTCGCCCTTGTAGGTCGACCAGTCGTCGGTGTAGTTGGACAGGTATCCGGAGCGCTGGTCATTGGCCGTGATCCGGTCGTTGTAGTAGGTCAAGGACCCCGTGGGCACCCACCCGGTTGAGGGGGCCGTGTAGTCGATGTAGTCGATCTTCCGGCTATCCGTGGCGTCGCCGATGGGGAACACCGTGCCGGTCGTCTGCGCCGCGTAGGCGTAGCCCTTCACCACCCGGGCCTCGCCCGCCAAGCGGTCCCCCGGGAGGAGTTTGTAGGCTGACGAGCCGTGGTACAGGTGGCACTCGAGACACGGGATGCTGGCCGCCCCGTTGCCGGAGGGGAAACTCGAACTCGAGCCGTGCCCGGAGTCCGTGTAGTAGCGGGCCACGTTGGGGGCGGGAAAGCTCCCGAACTGGGGGTAGGTGCCGCTGTGGCAGGCCAGGCAGAAGGAGTTCAGCGAAGACAGGGCTTCCCGGTTGGACCCACTGAACTTCTGCTTTGCCGCGTCTCCGGGGCCCTTGACGATGGCGCCCACAGCCTCTCCTCGGGTGTCGTGGCACTGCAGGCACCCGTTGTTCCCGGCGACGCTCATGTCGTCGCCGAGCAGATCGGTGTAGGGGATGTCGTGCTGGCTGAGGATATTGGCCTCGGTGATGCCGCCGATGCCGGCGAACGCGGCATCGATATGCCCCACGAACCCGGGATTGACTGGGTCCCTGAGCACGGGGTGGGCGCTGGCGTGGGACTTCGCCGTGCTGTGGCAGTCAAGACACCGGAAGAAGTCGGTGTTGTGCGGGCCCTGGTGGCACCCCCCGTTGGGCTGCAGGCAGTTGCCAGCCGCCGCCACTCCGCTGTGGACGCTCTGGTGGAAGGGGAACACGATCTTGGCGGTATCCGTGAAGTTAGGCGCGACCACACCCTCCACCGTGGGGGTGGGGGTGCCCAGGTGACAGGCGACGCACACGACTCGGTCGTTCGTCCCCGTGTAGCCGGAGACCGAGACCGTGCTGGTTCCGTAGGGGTTCACCGGCAAGTCGACTCCGTTTAGGATCAGCGCCTCGTTGTCCGGGCTGGTGGCCGCGTGGGGATCGTGGCAGTCGTAGCAGGGGAGTTTGCCGGTCAGGGAACCCACACCGGCGTAGGGCACGTTGTGCCCGCCGCCGAAGGAGTTGTACTCGTAGGCGATGTTGGAGGCTTTGGTGCCGTCGTTGAGCGGCGGCACATCCGTGTCTTCCGTGATGGAGGAGAAGGGCGGGATGGTCGCGGGCTTGCCGTCGTGGCAGACGAAGCATAGCAGCTCGGTACTGTCCAACTGCGAATCGGCGCCGCCGGTCCAGTCCACTCCCCCGTCGCTGGAAAGAGTACCGCCCAGCGGTCCGTAGCGCCCCGACAGCCGCGGCGGGTTTTCCGCCAGGTTGTTGCTGCCCGGTTCCGCGGCCCCCAGCACGGTGCTGTGGTGGTTGGGATAGCCGTCGGTCGCGATCTTGGTACACAGGGTGTCGGGGGTGAGGTCGGGCCCAGGGTTCAAGGCGTCGTCCGTGTTCCCATTGTGGCAATCGTTGCAGGTGATGCGGATGGCGGAGCCATAACTAGAGGTGTCCGCGCCCACGTCCACCGGGTGGGCAGAGCCGTTTGTACCCCCGACGGCCAAGGCGATCTCGTTGGCCACGTCGCCCCCGCTGCCGTGGCAGTAGGAACAGTCGAGGGGCTCACCGCCCACCCACTTCGGGCCGCAGTAGAAATTGGTCTGGTACAGGGCATCCAACACTTCCGAGGTGGCAATGTTCCGGGAGCCCGGCTCCACGCCGGTGGACCGCAGGGCGTGACAGCTCAGGCAGGAACGCCCCAGGGAGTGATCCGCCCAGGAGGTGTTCGCCGTGCACAGCAACAACAGGGCCAACGTCAGCGCTAGGACCGCCGCACGCAGGTCTCGCATCGCAGGCATTCGGGTATGGTCCGCGGTCAATAGCTCTTCTCCAGGCGGTTCAACCCATCGGCGGTGCCCACCCACACCTGGTTGCGGTGGATGAACAGGCTGGTGATGCGGTCGTCCGTAAGCCCATCCGTAGTATAGAACGTGACGAAGTCGAGCCCGTCAAACACGGCCAAGCCTTTCTTGGAACCCAGCCACACCACGTTGCCGTCCACCTGGATGGCGTTCACCGTGGAGTGGGGTAGGCCCTCCCCGATGTCGTAGATCCGCCACTCGTCGCCTTCCCGCACGCTGAGTCCGCAGCAGCCCCCCAGGTAACAGGTCGTTCCCCGTACGCCCAGGGTATACACAAAGTTGCTGGCGATGCCGTCGGCGACGGTGTAGCTCTGCCACTCCGTGCCCGCCAGGTGGTACACCCCGCGGTTGGTGGTGCCGATCCACAGTTCATCGCCACTGAAGCGGAAGTCGGCGATGTTGTTCAGCACCCCGCCTTTGCGGATCGTGCTGCGATCCTTCCAGGTCTCACCGTCGAAGGTGAGCAGCCCGCCGTGCATGGTGCGCGCCGCCACCCACAGCTCGTTCTTGTGGATGCGGAAGATGGTGTTGACCAGTTTGACCTTGCCTTCCTTCTCCACGGTGCGCCAGGAGGCGCCGTCCCAGATGCTGAGGCCTTCCTGGGTGCCCACGTAGATCCGGTCTCCAAAGCGCACCACGTCGGACACCCGGTCGGAGGCCAGACCGTCGGCGGCCTGGATCACCAGCCAGTTGCCCTCGGCAAAGTTGTAGCGGGCAATGCCGGCGTCGGCGGTGCCGACCCAGGCGTCGTCGTCGTCCACGTAGATCGCCGTGATGCGGTTGGAGGGCAGCCCGTCCTGGACCTGGTAGCGGGCCACCACGTCCACGTTCGGGATGCCAGCGGCCGGGGCCAGGGACGCGGCAGAGGCGGAAGCCACGGCCGGCGCTCCGGGGGCAGTCGCCGACGGCTTGCCGCCGGATGAAGCCGGTCGTTCTGTACGCGGCGGGGGCACGGGCGCCGGCGCCGCCACCTCCGCAGGCAACGCGGCAACCTGGAGCTTCGCCAGATCTTCGCGGACCAGCGGTTCGAGGGCAACGGCCCGGGCCTCCGCGGCCCGCCAGAGCTCCTCTTCGCTGCGGCCCTGGGGAGCGGGGGGCATGCGCAGCTCGGGCCTCGGCAGCGGCGTTACCGGTGCCGGTGAGGCCATGGCCGCGGGGGACCCGGGTGCGGCCGCCTCACGCGTGCCCGGCGCGGTGGCGGCCACGCACCCGCCGAGCAGCAGCGCCACAACGCAACACACCCCGCGGAGCCCTACCCGCGGTGCCCGGTTCTTCGTCGTCTCGGCCATTTCTCCCGCCACGAAGCCCCCTACAGATGGCATTTGAAACAAAGCTGGTTGTCTTCTTCGTAGGGCACCACCACGTACTGCTTCACCTCCGTGGGAACATGCCGGGTGTGACAGGTGCCACAGGTGACGTAGCGGTCGTCCAACAATGCCAAGCCCTCGGGGTAGACATAGCGTCCCACGTACTGGGGTAGATCGAGCTCGGCAATGACCGGCATGTTCATGCCGTCGGGATGGGTGTCTTGGTAGCGGATCTTGCGATAGGTGTCGCGCTGCAAGCCCAGCTTCTGCAGTTTCTCCTTGAACGCGTCCAACTCATCCACGTACACGATGATGCCGCGCAGGTCCTTGCCGGTCTTGATCACGTCCGCGTAGGTGGAGGTTTCCAGGCAGGGGTTGGAGTCGTGACACGTGGAACAGAAGTCACTCAACGCCGCCGGTGACACGATCTGCAGGCGGAGTTCGACCTCCTCCTCGGTACCCGGGTCGATGACGGTGATGGCCGTTTTGGTGATGACCTGGGTGAGCTTCTCGCCACTGCCGTCCGGGGCGTCCACCTCGACGGTCTCTTCCCAGTTGGCCGCCAGGGGATAGAAGCGCACCGGCACGTCCAGGGTGACGCAGCCGATGATGATCTCCGCGCGGTTGCGCACCCGCACGCTGATCTGCGCCCCATGGGTGAGGGGCACCTTCTCGAAGACGAAGCGGCCCTGGGAGTCGGCAACCGCCATCTCGTACAGCAGGCTCACCACCGCGCCGACCACCGGTTGTCCCGTTTCCGCATCCACCACACGCCCGCGCACATCCCGATAGATGGCTCGATCCAGGGGCACGGCGGGAGCGTCGGCAGCGGCGGCGGGCTGGGGAGAAAGCGCCCCCAGCAGCATGAACCCCAGCATGAGCTTGGCCAGCGCGTTCATCGCACCCCTCCCGCTGCCACCTTACTGCCCGGAAAGGGCAAGGATCTTCTGCTCCAGGTCCACCTCGTCCCCGGGCCGGTAGCCGCCCTTGAGATGGGCGATCTTGCCGGTCTTGTCCACCAGCACCAGCGCCGGAGTGAACGAGAATCCGAACAGCTCCGGGGTCTGGAACCCGGGGTCGTGCAGGAACGAGAACTCGAACCCGAAGTGGTCTTTGTAGCGTTTGACCCGAGCCGGGTTGCCGGAGTCCACGCTGACCGCGATGATCTTGAGGCTCGGGTACTTGGCCGAGATCTCCTTGAGGGCGATCAACTCCTTGCGGCACGCGGCGCAGGAGGTCTGCATGTAGGCGATCGCGCCCACCGAACCGCTGAGGGCCTCGGCGACCACCACCTCGGTGTCGGTACTCACGTCCATCAGCTTCATCTCGGGCATGGGGTCGCCCTCGCCGGCGCTGAATGCAGTCGAAACGGAGAACACGACCACGACGAGAACCGCCCTCGCCACATGTCGCAAGGCCGCACGGGCCGTGTATCTACCAATGTTCATCATTCCCCTCCATCGCCCCTGAACCGGTTAAAGGTGCCACTCGTTGCAGAGCAGGTCTAACGCAAAATTCGGCAAATTGTCCACCGGGCAGGTGTCCGTCCTGCAACGCCCAGGAAACCTGCTAAGATACACCTCCCGCAAAGTGAGTCCCCTGTCTCACCATTCCCTTCCTCGGTGGTGAGTCCAAGTCTGCGTGCGAGGCATCGAGCCAACGCCCCGAGCGAGGGTACGCTACAGGTGGCATTCGCCGCAGAGCGGGTCGCTGGAGATCTCCATGTCTACAAAATCCACCCGCAGCATTCCCTCTCCCAGGAGGGAGTTGGTGCCGTGGGGATCGTGGCAGGTCAGACACGAGATCCAGTTCGGTGACACGGGCGGAGAAGGAGACCAGATGCCGTTGGCAGAGTACCAGCGAGGCCCCAGGGTCGGCGCGTAGTCCCGGTTCTCCACCGGGTTTGAGCCACTGGGGTCCGCGTAGAACGGCAAGAGGCCAGAATCCACCGCCGCATTGGCAAGGATCTGCGCGTTCAACACCTCGGCGTTGGGGACGCCGAAAACGACCGGGGTAGGGGCAGCCTCGTTCTCCAGACGAACCCTATCATACTCCCGCCACGGAGCCATGCCGCTGCCACCGCGCGTATGCCCCGGGCCGGTGTTGGACAGGTTTTTCAACCAGGAACCATGGAACTCATTCTGCACCCGGGCCGCACCTTGCCACGGCTCATTCGTAACGGCATCAGCCAAGGCCCCGCTCGAGTGGCAGCCGTCTGCGCGCAGGCAAAAATTCAGGGCCACCTCGCCCATCTGATCGATGCCCGGGCCAAACAGTAGGTTGGGGGTCGCGGCTTTGTCGTAATCGGCCATAAGGAAGCGATTCTCGGAGCCGTGGACCGTATGGCACCCGGTCAGCACGTTGGTACTACTGGACACCGTGTCGGGAGTGGCGGTCTGCGCCAGACAGGTCTTGTTCATCGGCCAGGCTTCGATGGGGCTCGTCGTCGCCCCGTGGCCATCCACCTCATAGCCGTCGAAGTAACTTGCCGGGTTCCCGGTAGGGTCGGGAGCCACCTCGGGAACCAACCATGGGGGGCCACTCTGCGGCAACTCGGGATTGTCGCGGTCCGAGGGTTCCACCTGCGTGTTGGGGAAGGCCATGGCATAGGTAGTCGCACCGAGTCGATCGATTCCACCCGCTGTCACTCCGTCGTGGCAAGACAAGCAAAAGGACTGGTAGGCAGAAAAATCCGATGCCCGGGAAATCCCGCTACCCACCGAGTTCCCGCCAAAAGCGTCCGGATAGCGCAGGATGGTGCCCGTGGAGACGTAGCGATGGGAATCAGGATCCGTCGGTTCCGGAATGTGGCAGGTCTTGCACTCGTTGACCGCTTCGATAGTGTCGAAATCCCCGTCCTGGGTGTACTCGATGTTGTGCTGGCTCAAGATATTGTCATTATTCGTCTGGGCCGGGTCGGTGAGAGGAGTGCTATCAAAATCGAACCGCTTGGAGATCCACAGCCCTTCTCGGGGCGCCAACGAACCATGGCACACATCCACTAGGCAGTCGGAGTTCGGCACCTTGAAGGAACTCCCCCAGGACCATGCGGGCGCGAAGCCAACCACACCAATCGTCAAGAGACAGAAGGTTAAGTAGCGCACGGAACCTTCCTTAGTGGTGATGGCAGTTTGAGCAAGCGTCAAAACTCGCCCCATGGGAAGCAGGAAGAACCGGGGGCGGGTCCTGATAGTTGTCCGTGGGGTTCCCGTTCCCCCAGGAAGCAGGCCACCCACCACCGGTCGGCATGCCCCCGCCACCATGGCAGTCCAAACACAGCAACTTCGGCACGTCGAGCCCCGCCGCCCCCTTGTCCCGCGGGAACAAGCGATCATCCAAGGCACCATGGGGCGTGTGACACGCGGCGCACACGCCTCCCCCGGTAAACCCGTCGTCCACGAAGTCGTGGGGGCTGTTGGGGCCGACCATCTGACCAGACGCAGAGACGACAAACAACAACAGCAACAAGGCGACCAGAAGCCCCAGCCGCCTCGCACTGCGATAGACCCAACACCGCTCACGAGCTGTCACGTGGTCTCCAGCGAAGTTGCCATTATAAAACGGGGAGGACGGTCATTAGAGCGACCGAGCCCCAGAGTCCCTGTTGCTCGACAAATACAGCAGCGAGTTTTCCCCGCCAAAACCATCGGGGATGATACCGGGGGCCCCGGGGTCGGGCAACCACCTTTTCCCATCGATGAGGTACGCGTACTGATAGCTGCCGGGGGCCAGCGACATCCGGAAGACCCATCGGCCGTCGCGGCGCTCGGCTTGAATCGGCACCGCTTCACGGCCCCAGTCGTTGAAGTCGCCGACCAGTTGTACGTTCTGCTCCCCCGGAGCCTGGAACTCCAGCACCACCGGCTGCAACCCGCCCTGCCGGGCCCACCGGTTGAGTTCGCGGACTTCGCGCACCAACAACCCGGCAAAAAACGCCAGGCACGCCATGCTCACCGCCAGCAGGCGCCGGCTGGAGAACAGGCTGCGCAGCGACCAGCGGCGCCCGCCCTGCTCCTCGCCCAGGCGGGCCAACACCCGCGCCTTGAGGAACGGAGGCGGCTCCACCGGGACGTCGGCCAGGTCTTCCAGGCGCTGTTCCAGTGCTTCCATCTGCCGCACCTGGCCGCAGCAGGACGTGCAGGCGTCCAGGTGTTCTTCCCACTTGGCACGGGTGGTGGCGGTGAGCACTCCCTCGTGGAGAGCGATCAACAGTTGTTCCAAGTCGTTACAGGTCACGTTCATGGCATCATCCTACGCTGTACCTTTGGACGAACAGGGGCAGACACCGACCGGCACGGACGACGGGAACCGCAAACCGGTCTCCTGTCGCGCGTTTCCCCTGTACTCTCGAGGGCGCTTCGAGTTACCGGCCCAGCCCCACGAACGCCGACCGCACGTCGGGCACCCCCTGTGCCCCGGCCCGCCCGTCGCGCACTGCGCGCACCAGTTCGGCCGGGCTGGCACCGGCGCCCAGGGCATCGGCCACCAGGCCCACGGCCATGGGGTAATCGGGAGCCAGCCAGCCCTGCACGATGAGTTGATCGACGACCCCTTTGGCGTCGCCCAGGCGGCGTGCCTTGGCCTCCAACGCACCCAATACGCGCTCGGGCATGGCCCGCTTCGCCAGACCCTCGTCGAGTTTACTGAGCAACTGCTGGTGGGGCAGACCGGCCAGCTTGGCGCGGGTGACCAGGGTCATGAGGCGCGAGAACTCCTCGGCGGTGAATCCGGCTTCCCGGCAGGCCCGCTGCAGGTCGCGCAGTTTCGCCTCGGCGACCCCGAGGAGCGCCGCTTGCCGGGCGATCTCGCCGACCCCACCGGTGGCGCCGCGCTCCGCGGAG
>JARGFW010000336.1 GCA_029211085.1 Deferrisomatales bacterium
TGCCATCCAGAAACCACAGCAGCCGTCCGGCCGGCTGCACCCG
The DNA here is from genome assembly GCA_029211085.1 of Deferrisomatales bacterium. Lineage (GTDB taxonomy): Bacteria > Desulfobacterota > Deferrisomatia > Deferrisomatales > JARGFW01 > JARGFW01. The sequence goes on from JARGFW010000336.1 coordinate 44, forward strand.
GGCCGCCGGCAGCGCGGTGGCCGCGCCGGCGAGGATCTGCCCCACCACCGGCGTTTTGCCCTTACCCGAAACCAGAAACGCCACACAGCGGGCCTGGTTCAGCACCGGCAGGGTGAGGGTGAGCCGCGCCAGCGCCGGCTCCCCCGCCGGTTGCGACACCGCAGCCACCCAGCGTTCGCTCTCCTCCACGGCCGGATCACCAGGGAACAGACTGGCGGTGTGCCCATCGCCGCCGACCCCCAACAGCACCAGATCGAAGACCGGGAACTGCCCCGCCGCGGAGGGTCCAGGGAACAGCCGACGCAGTTCCGCCTCCCAGCGACGGGCGCCCTCCTTCGGGGGGACCACCTCCCCTGGGGGCCGGTGCACCCGCTCCGGGGCCACGGCGAACTTGGAGAGCAGGGCGGCGTGGGCCATCCGGAAGTTGCTGTGCCGATGGGTCGGCGGCACACAGCGTTCGTCTCCGAGGTGCACATGCACCTGGGACCATGGCACCGAGACATCGAACGGCGGGCGGGCGAGTTTGCGGTACAGTTTCTCCGGGGTGCTGCCGCCGGCCAGGACCAGATGGCAGACCTCCCTCTCGGCCACGCACTGCCGAATCCAGTCGCGAAAGAACCCCGCGGCATCGCGGTTGAGTTCGTCCAGGTTGGGGTAGCGTCGTACTTCCGGGCTCATAGCCAGCCTCCCTCCTCGGCCGCGTAGCGACCGGCGCCGTACACGGCGGTCCGGGGGGCGAGCACCACCCGCACCGGGACCCCCTCGAGCAGGGTCGACAGCCGCCCCTTGGCGGCAAACGCCCGCCGGAAACCGCCGGTCTCCAGGACTCTCAACAGTTTCTGCGCAACGCCCCCGGCCAGGTACACGCCACCGGTGGCGAGCACCGACAGGGCCAGGTCGCCGGCCGCCGCGCCGTAGATCCGGCAGAACACCTCCACCGCCCGGGCGCACGTTGGGTCGGCGTTGACCACCCCCAGCTCGCCGATCACCGTCCCCGGATCCTCCCCCGCCAGCCGCTCCGCCACCTCCGGCGCAGGCCGGCTGCGCCGGGTCTGCAGCAGAAACCGGTAGATATTGTGCAGCCCCGGCCCAGAGAGCACCCGCTCGAGACTGACCCTGCCGAACTCCGCCTGCAGGAACTGGAGCAAGGCCATCTGCTCCTCCCCCACCGGCGCAAACCCGGCGTGCCCCCCCTCGGAGGGCATCGCCCGGTACCCGCCCCGGTCCCAGACCAAGGCGGCCTGTCCCAGCCCGGTGCCGGCGGCGATCACCGCCACGGTGCCCGTGGCGTCGGCAGCCCCGGGCTGCAGTTCCGCATACCCGGTCGGGGGCAGAGCCAGCACCCCGTGGGCAGTGGCCACCAGGTCGTTGATCAGCAGCGCACGCTCCGCACCACAGGCCTCCGCCAGCTCCCCCGTGTCCACCGTCCAGGGCAGGTTCGGGGGGTGGGCCCGTTCACCCCTCACCGCACCGGCAATCCCCACACAGACCATCTGGGGTGGCTCGGGCAACTGCTTGGCGAAGGCCCGCAGCAGCTCCCCCGCCCCCGAATACTCCGCGCTCGGCAGTCGCCCCTCCCGCTCGGCCCGGAGTTCGCCATCCACCACCCGGTAGAGGGCCAGGTCGGCCTTGGTGCCCCCCAGATCCGCAGCCAGGATACGCGGCCCCGTCACGGCACCCTGCGGCCGCGGCCGTCTACCACAGGGCTTGCAGCCGGACCGTACATGGCAGGGGCCTGTTTGCGGTGTTTCCGCTCGCCCCAGACACCGAAGCCCACCGTCCCGCACGGTTCGGGATGGACCTCCACGCATCGCGCCTGCCGCGCGCTCGCCGTCGCCGTCTGTGGTTCCGTCATGGCACTCCTCTGCTACCGCCCCCTGAGGCCCACCATAGCGTCCCCGGGGCGCTCGTCAAAGCCGGGACACGGCGCGACTTGCGCGGAGTCGCCCTCGCGGGGTCCCCAGACAAGTGTTCCCCGCGGCGTTGCATCCGGCCGGATTTGCCCTTAGGCTGGATGTTCAGCCGAACGGGCACCGGTTCTACCCCGGCCCCGGAAACTCCCATGAGACGACTTCTAGCTGCCTTCGCACTGTGCACCCTGCTGACCGGTTGCGCCAGCCTGCTCGGCTCCGCCACCGGACGGCTGGCCGCTGACCTGTCCGCCGCCATCGCCAACCAGGACGATCCGCGGACGGTGCGTGATGGCGCCCCAGCCTACCTGCTGCTGGTGGACGGACTGATCGAAGGGGACCCCGGCGATGTAGACCTGCTGCTCACCGGCGCCCGGCTCTACGGCACCTACGCTGCGGCGTTCGTGGAAGACCCGGACCGTGCCCGGCGCCTGGCCTCCAAAGCCCGACGCTACGGGGAGACGGCCCTCTGTGAGCGCGACGATTTCCTGTGTGCCGCTGCCCGCGGGCCCCTGGATGGCTTCCTGGCTGCCCTGACCACAGCGGGCCCCGCTGACGCAGCGGTGCTGCAGGGTTTCGCGGTGGCGTGGGCGGGCTGGGTACAGGCCAACCCCGCCGACTGGGACGCGATCGCCGACCTGCCCAAGATCCAGGCCGCTCTGCGGCGGGTAGTGGAACTGGACGATACCCTGGACGGGGGTGCGACCCACCTCTACCTGGGGGTGCTGGCCACCTTGCGCCCGGCCCAATTGGGGGGAGATCCGGAGGGAGGCCGGGCCCACTTCGAACGGGCGCTGGAACTGTCCGCCGGGCGCGATCTGATGGCCAAGGTGCTGTTCGCCCAGCACTACGCCCGCCTGGTGTTCGATCGGGAGTTGCACAACCGACTGCTCGGCGAGGTCTTGGCGGCCGACCCGGTGGCAGAGGGCCGCACCTTGTCCAACACCCTGGCCCAGGAGCGCGCCGCGGTCCTGCTGGCCGGGGCGGAGGAGTATTTCTGATCACGGGCGGTGGCTATCCCGGCGTCGGCGGGTCCGACCCGAGCGCAAGCCGTCGCCCCGCAGACCCCGGAGTCGACCATGATTCGCGCCACCATCCTGCCCTGGCTTATTGCCGGCATGCTGTTCGCAGCTGCGGCCCCGGCCCGCGCCGGCGCCCTGAAGATCGCCACCATCGCCCCCGATGGCACCAACTGGATGCAGGAGATGCGCACCGGCGCGGCGACCATCGCCGACCGCACCGCCGGACGAGTGACGTTCAAGTTCTACCCGGGCGGCGTGATGGGCAACGACGCCACGGTGATGCGCAAGATCCGCGCCGGGCAACTGCACGGCGGCGCGTTCACGGGCGGCAGCCTCAGCGAGCTGTACCCGGACATGCAGGTGTACTCCCTGCCGTTCCTGTTCCGCGACTACGCCGAGGTGGACGCGGTGCGCGCCCGCCTCGACCCGGTGCTGACGCGGGGGTTGGAGGCCAAGGGCATGGTTGCCCTGGGGATCAGCGAGGGGGGGTTTGCGTTCCTCCTGTCGGACACCCCGGTACCCACCGTCGCGGACCTGACCAGCAAGAAGGCATGGATCCCCGAAGGCGATGCGATCGGCGCCGCCGCCCTGCGGGCGGCCGGAGTGTCCCCGGTTTCCCTGCCCATCGCCGATGTCTACACTGGCCTGCAGACCGGGCTGGTGGATACCGTGGCGGCCACCCCGTCGGCCGCCATCGCGTTCCAGTGGCACACCCGCATGGGCTACGCCAACGATCTGCCCCTCAGCTACCTGATCGGGGTCCTGGCGGTCTCCCAGGAGGGGTTCGTCAAGGTCTCGCCCGCAGACCAGGAGATCGTCCGGCAGGTGATGGGGGACGTGTTCCGCCGCCTGGACCGGGCCAACCGCGAGGACAACACCGCGGCCCGGGCAACCCTGGACAAGCGCGGGGTGCCGTTCGTGCGCCCGACCCCCGAACAGCGGCAGGGGTGGGAAGCGACCGGGGCCCGAGCCCGTGCAGACCTGGAGGCCCGCAACATCTTCTCGCCAGACATCCTGCAACAACTGGGCGCAGCCCTGGCCGCGCACCGCGGGG
>JARGFW010000337.1 GCA_029211085.1 Deferrisomatales bacterium
GGATGCGGTGCATGGAGGGGGGCACGAAGAGCACCCAGAAAAACCGCTCGAACCACCTCGGCGGTGGTGCTGGGGCCCCGCGGCAGGTCCTCGCAGAGGCAGCCTTCGAGGGATTCACCGCCCCGAGCCTACTCCATTCTGGACGATGAGCCGGGGGAGAAGCCGTATCGGTGGGGCTGGTGGGTCCCATGGAACCTCTTCTGCGCTCTTGCAGGTTTCCACCACGAATTGTATTCTGGAGGCATGAGCGTGGTGGAAAGAGATCGGGTTGTCAGCGAAATGCTCCGCGACGAGCTGAGGCGGTGCCGAGAGATGGCCGCTGAGCTCGAACGTGTCGCGGCCCAGTTGCCGCGGGGCTCCCTCGGCCTCCGGAAGAAGCGGCAGGGAGCCCATGAGTACACGTACCACTGCTTGAAGTACCGCGAGGGCGGGAAGGTCGTCAGCCGGCACGTCGCCACCGATGACGTGGAGGCGCTCGGAAAGCGGCTCGAGGAGCGGCGGCGGTATGAGCAGGAGATCCGACAGCTGCGGAAGCGGATCTCCTACTTGGAGAAGCTCCTCGGGGTTGGAGGTCCCTGACAGACATGGTCTTTCGAGCGGGCAGCGACGACGCCTTCCCCGAGGAGGTCAAGGAACTCCTACGCACCCTCCATGGTGTCGGGTTCTTCGAGGACTCGGTGCTCGTGGGGAGTTGGGTCATGTCCGTCTACGGGGAGCTCTTCGGGATCCTGTATCCCCTCCGGACGATGGATATCGACTTCGGCCTCGAGTTGGTGGCCGGCGGGAAAGCACGAAGGGCAGACTTGGAGCAGATCCTCGTTGGCCTCGGGTACCTGCCCTCCACCTCCCAGTCTGGCGTGCAGCGCTTCACCAGGGCCGGGTTCACGGTGGAGTTCCTCGCCCATCGCAGAGGCGGACGCGACGAAGGCGCGGTGCTGGTCCGCGCGTGGAACGTCACCGCGCAACCGCTTCCCTTCGGCTTTGGTGCATGAATGCCCGTCAATCTTGACGACCGTTGGATGGGCTCCCAATCTGGGGCATCGCGAACCCGCAATGCCCACGGTGGCTGCCATGTCCGAGGCTCACAAGAGATCCTACCGGCATCCGAAATACAAGACAGCCTATCGCCTCAGAAACTGGCCGGAATACGAGAAGGCGCTGCGCGACCGAGGCGATCTCACCATCTGGCTCAGCCCAGATGCTATCGATGCCTGGACGCCTGCGAAAACCGGAAAGCTGGGCGGGCAACCGATCTACTCGGACATCGTCATCGAGACGGCGTTGACGTTGAGACTGGTTTTTCACCTTCCGTTGCGCCAAGCGGAAGGCTTTCTCGGATCCATCCTAAGGTTGATGGGTCTGGATCTTCCCTGTCCAGATCATACGACCCTGTCTCGACGGAATCGAACGGTAGCCGTTCGTAGACACCTGGATCGGGTGGCGGAGGGGCCGGTGTGCTTGATCGTGGACAGCACGGGCTTGAAGATCTGCGGTCAGGGAGAGTGGCACGCGAAGAAACACGGGCAGAGGTGGCGTAGACGCTGGAAGAAACTGCATATCGGCGTGGATGCAGAGGGGTGGATTCATGCCGCTACGGTTACCGATGGCCATGAGCAGGATCCCGCCCAGGTGCCCAGTCTTTTGGCTCAGGTTGACCGGGGGTGGGCCGCTTCGTGGCGGACGGCATCTACGACCAGGACCCGGTCTACGCAGCCCTGGAGCAGCATTCAACGGATTGCACGGTGATCATACCGCCCAGAAAGGATGCCGTACCGTCCGGCGGGGCGGCCACGTCTCCGACCCAACGAGATCTCCACATCGCGCAGATCCACAGTGTGGGGCGGTTCCAGTGGAAACGTGAGTCTGGGTACTACTTGCAGAGTCACGCCGAGAACGCTTTCTTTCGCTACCAGACGATTTTCGGAGGACGCCTGAGGGCCAAGAGAGAAGAGGCACAGAAGCGGGAGGCCGCCCTCGGTTGCGCGGTGTTGAACCGGATGCGTGAATTGGGGCGCCCCCGATCGTATCCAGTCAAGGCGTATCCAGTTGGCTAAGCGTTGCGGTCAACGGAGGATCTGAGTTCCAACTCGAGTCATGCAACAAAGCCCCGCCCCGAGCCTACTCCATTCTGGACGATGAGCCGGGGGAGAAGCCGTATCGGTGGGGCTGGTGGGTCCCATGGAACCTCTTCTGCGCTCTTGCAGGTTTCCACCACGAATTGTATTCTGGAGGCATGAGCGTGGTGGAAAGAGATCGGGTTGTCAGCGAAATGCTCCGCGACGAGCTGAGGCGGTGCCGAGAGATGGCCGCTGAGCTCGAACGTGTCGCGGCCCAGTTGCCGCGGGGCTCCCTCGGCCTCCGGAAGAAGCGGCAGGGAGCCCATGAGTACACGTACCACTGCTTGAAGTACCGCGAGGGCGGGAAGGTCGTCAGCCGGCACGTCGCCACCGATGACGTGGAGGCGCTCGGAAAGCGGCTCGAGGAGCGGCGGCGGTATGAGCAGGAGATCCGACAGCTGCGGAAGCGGATCTCCTACTTGGAGAAGCTCCTCGGGGTTGGAGGTCCCTGACAGACATGGTCTTTCGAGCGGGCAGCGACGACGCCTTCCCCGAGGAGGTCAAGGAACTCCTACGCACCCTCCATGGTGTCGGGTTCTTCGAGGACTCGGTGCTCGTGGGGAGTTGGGTCATGTCCGTCTACGGGGAGCTCTTCGGGATCCTGTATCCCCTCCGGACGATGGATATCGACTTCGGCCTCGAGTTGGTGGCCGGCGGGAAAGCACGAAGGGCAGACTTGGAGCAGATCCTCGTTGGCCTCGGGTACCTGCCCTCCACCTCCCAGTCTGGCGTGCAGCGCTTCACCAGGGCCGGGTTCACGGTGGAGTTCCTCGCCCATCGCAGAGGCGGACGCGACGAAGGCGCGGTGCTGGTCCGCGCGTGGAACGTCACCGCGCAACCGCTTCCCTTCCTGGATCTCTTGCTGAAGCACGCGTTCTGGGCGGAGTACGGCTCGTTTCGGGTGAGGGCTCCTTGGCCGGAGGCGTTCTTCGTCCACAAGCTGATCACCGCCCAGAGGCGACCCGAAGGGAGCAAGCGGGAGAAGGACCTGGAGCAGTGCACGGCGGTGGCATCGAAGCTCGATGCGGAGCGCCTGGCGGCAGTGGCAACTTCCTTGCGCCTGGGCAAAGAGACGCGAGCAGGAATTCGCGGCTCCTGCGTCGCAATCGGGTTTCCACCACATCGACTGGGGCTCGGTTAGCTCTCGTGGTGGAAAGGCGGGCATTGCCGGGCCACCAACTGCCTCCGGGACCGCTCGCGCCGTGTTAGGGGAGTGCCACAAGCTCCCCCCTATGTACCGGAGGCATGGGTCCCACAACGATCGAGTTCACCCTCGCCGGCAGAATCCCGCTCCCAGGCGGTGAGCCCGGCTGCCTGGGGTAAGCCCACACCCCTGTGGGGGCGTGCCTTACCCCGACCACACCGCCCCAACGTCTTGAAACGATTGCGTTCTTACCCTTCTTACCTCTTTGAGTTGATACCCCATTGATGAACCGACGATTGACGCTCGCGGCTCGCCGCCCGTAGTCGTCACGTGCGGGTACCATAAGAGTGCCGAGCGCCGATACGGTTGTCGGCATCTTCCATGAGTGTGTACCGGCTGGAAGTGGTAAGAGTGGTAAGAGCCCAACGATTCCGTGAGGATAAGCGGGTGTGGCGAAGGTAAGGGAGGGGGAAGGCGGGTAAGGTATGGGGTTGGAAGGCGACCTCCAGCGGCCCTCAGCAGGCGCGCTCGGTGGCGAGGGAGCTACCCATGGGGCAGGACCTCCTTCGTCTCGCCGCTCACGAAACCGTCGATGTCGAGCCCCATGGCGAGCATCGCGGCGAAGTCGAGGAGCACGGCCTTTTTGGTGCCTCCGCCGGCCGGCCCCAGAGCGAACCACTTCGGGACATTGCTGTCCCGGAAATACGGTTCCTCCTTGAGCTGTTTCCGGAAGGCGTCGAGCGAGAT
>JARGFW010000047.1 GCA_029211085.1 Deferrisomatales bacterium
CGCCGACTACATCGTGGAGGAGGTGGGCCTGAACCGGATCACCCACGTGAAGACCCCGGAACTCTCTGCCGGTGGGGTGGGCTACATCATCGCCGGCATCAAGACCATCCGCGACATCAACATCGGCGACACCGTCACCGACACCGAACACCCGGCAGCGGAACCGGTGCCCGGCTACAAGGAAGCCAAACCGGTGGTGTTCTCGTCGATCTACCCCATGGGCACCGACGAGTACGAGGACCTGACCCGCGCCCTGGAGAAGCTCTCCCTGAACGACGCCTCCCTGGTCTACCAGAAGGACTCCTCCGCGGCCCTGGGGCTGGGCTTCCGCTGCGGGTTCCTGGGCCTGCTGCACCTCGACGTGATCCAGGAGCGGCTGCAGCGGGAGTTCGACCTGTCCCTGATCCTGTCGGCGCCGTCGGTGTTGTTCAAGGTGGAGTTGTCCAACGGCACCCAACAGGACGTGGACAACCCCAGCTACTGGCCCGACCCCAACCACATCGGCGCCGTCTCCGAGCCCTTCATCCGCGCCTCGATCATGGTGCCGGAGAAGTACCTCGGCGCGGTGATGGAACTGTGCCGCGATTACCGCGCCGCCGGCATCTCCATGAACTACCTCTCGGTGGGTCGCGTGGAGGTGGTGAGCGAGATGCCCCTGGCCGAGGTGCTGTTCGACTTCTACGACCGTCTCAAGACCGTGACCCGGGGCTACGGTTCCTTCGACTACGAAGAGCTCGACTACCGGCCCAGCGACATCGTCAAGGTCGACATCCTGGTCAACGGCGAGAAGGTCGACGCCTTGAGCTACCTGGTGCACCGGGACAAGGCCCGGCAGCGGGCCCTGCACTACTGCGAGCAGCTCAGCGAGTGCATTCCCCGCCACCAGTTCAAGATCCCGATCCAGGGCGCCATCGGCGCCACCGTCATCGCCCGCACCAACATCGCCGCGGTGCGCAAGGACGTCACCGCCAAGTGCTACGGCGGCGACATCACCCGCAAGCGCAAACTGCTGGAGAAACAGAAGGCCGGCAAGAAGCGCATGAAGCAGGTGGGCATGGTGGAGATTCCCCAGGAGGCGTTCGTGGCGGTGCTGCGGACGGATCGGGAGTAGGGGACGGGCGGGCCGTGCGCCGCCCCTTGCGAATGGAACAGACGAGGCCCCGCGGTGCGGGGCCTTTCTTGTGTCGTTTGGGGCGCCTTGCGGTGCGAATGTGGGCACCTAGGAACAGGTACTCGAACTCGCTTGAACGCGACGGCTGTGCGGATGGCGCTTGCGACAGTCCGAACCAGCCCCTTGTTCGAAGTCAGTTTTCCTGGATGTCTTCCAATGTTATAGCATTCGCTTCACGCCGACCCTTTACAGTAACGAGAAGCCCCCCTCGGGGGGGCATCCTCAAACCACTCCTCTGGGGGTGGTAGATGATTGCAGGCCGAACGCAAAAAGGCTGCGCTTGCCGGTTGCGGCAGCGCAGCCTCTTGGCGTCTGTGGTCCAGGCCTTGAGATCCCGACATCGGGTTCCCCCTCTCCGGTGCCCCTTTCCACCCCACCACCGGGCGGCAGGTCAATCGCGGGTCGGCTGCGGCCGCGAAGAGGGCGACCCGGGCCGGGCTAACGCCCCACGCCTGCCTGCTGGAGGGCTCCACCGCGGATCGGGAGATCTTGACATCGGGGATTCGGGGTGGCGCCGTTGCAGCGGCGGAGATCACGAATCTTGCCCGTGACAAACTTGTTACCTGGGCGGGACTCGGGCGTGACCCCCGCCGCGTACACTCCTCTTCATCCGTCAACCGTTTTTCGAAGAGGAGGTACCACACATGAGAGCACCGATCATCGCCACCAGCCTCGCCACTGCCATCCTGCTGCTCTTCGCCGCCCAACTGGCGGCGGCGGCCCCCGCAACCCGGGTCGCCAACGCCATCTGGGCTCACGACAGCATCTACGACACCGTGGCCACCGACACCACGTTCATGTCCCCGCCGCTGCACTCCACCGACGTGATCTACAGCTTCATGATGAGCGGCCTCATGGGCCAGCGCTCTGTGGCGGAGTATGCACCCGGAGACCGGGAGTACAACGGCGGCCGCTGGAACGTTCAGGTGGTGGTCTACACTCCCGCAGGCCTCGAGGAGTTCGACGACGGCAGTGGGTTCGTGACCTACGAACTGACCAACGCGGAAGCGGTCGAAGAGGCCGCGGACCAGGGGCTCCTGACCATCCGCCCCGCCAATTTCTACTTCGAGTGCCCCCTGATCCCGAACCGGGGCCACAACCGGTAGGCAGAGGGAATCGCTTACGGATGCATCTGCCGGGGCCGGGCGTCTGCCCGGCCCCGGCATTCTTTTCGGTCTGCCGCAGGGGGGAAATCGGGGACACTGGTCAAGCAGCCAACTAGCGATTTTCTGAAGGCGCGGTAGAAGCCCTGGGGCAGGGCAGGAAGAACGTAGTTGTGTTCTTGCGTTTCCCCCTCGACATCCCGCAGGTGTCCTGGGACGAGCAACCCGGGCGGAGCAGGCCGACGGGGGGATGACTCTCGTCTCCGGTGGCTAGCGGTGTTCCCCTCCCACCGGAGAATCCCCGGCATATTCTCGTCGCTCTTGCCGGGCTGTGGGGCTATGGTAAGAGGCCACGCTGGAGTTGCACGAGGACGCGGGCCACGGGCCGGGAGGCGACGATGCGCAGATGGGGATGGAAGGTCGGGTTGACCGTGCTGCTGGTCTTGGCGGCGTCTCTCGCGACGGCCGGCGAGGCGACGGTGCTGGACGCGGTGCTCGCCACAGGGGTGGAGAACCGCCAGCCAGTGGGCACCGCCAACACGTTTCCTGCGGACGTGGGGCGGGTGTACGCCTACACCCGGGTGGTGGGCGCCGCCGGAGAAGGCTCGGTGACCCACGTGTGGTACTACGCGGGCCAGGTGAAGGCCCAGGTACAGCTGTCTGTGCGCTCGGACGACTGGCGCACCTGGAGCAGCAAGACCATTTTGCCGGGATGGACGGGGGAGTGGCTGGTGGAGGTGCAGGGCGCCGACGGGCGGGTGCTGGCGTCGGTGCCGTTCCAGGTGGAGTAGAGCCCCGTCCTGCGGATCTCGGCGCGGGTCAGATGCGGCTCTCCACCCATTGCAGCAGTGACTCCAGGGGTTGCGCCCCGGCCTGGCGGGCGGTTTCCCGGCCGCCCCGGAACAGGGCCAGGGTGGGGATGCTCTGGACCCGGAAGCGGGCGGCCAGGGCCTGCTCGGCTTCGGTGTTCACCTTGGCGACCCGCACCCGGGGTTCGAGCCGCACCGCGGCCTGGGAGAACACCGGGGCCATCTGCTTGCACGGGCCGCACCAGGGCGCCCAGAAGTCCACCAGCACGGGGATGCCGCTGTTGCCCACGTGCTTGTCGAAGGTCGTGGCGTTGAGTTCCAGGGGCCGGGAGGTGAACAGTTTGCCCTTGCAGCGCCCGCAGTTGGGGGCGTCTTTGAGGCGCGCGGCGGGCACGCGGTTGGTGGCGGTGCAGTGGGGACAGACCACCTGGACGAGTTCGGACATGTGCGACTCCCTCGGGTGTCGCGGCGCCGCCGCGGTTTTGGTTGCCGACACGCAAGCTAGCGCCTCCCCCGCGCTCCGGCAAGGAGCTCGGGTGTGATCCCCTGGCTGCGGGCCCACGAGGCCCTGCTGTGGTGGCTGGGGGTCGGTTCGGCGGGGCTGTTCTGCCTCTCCCTGGCCACGGTGCCTTGGCTGGTGGTGCGCATTCCCCCAGATTACTTCACCCGGGAGAGCCGCCCCCCGCTGCGCTGGGTGCGCATGCACCCGGTGCTGAAAGTCCTCCTGCGTTTGGCCAAGAACATTCTGGGTGCGTTGCTGGTGGCGATGGGGGTGGCGATGCTGGTGCTTCCCGGCCAGGGGATCCTCACCATCCTGATGGGGGTGATGCTGCTGGATTTCCCGGGGAAGTACCGGCTGGAACGCTGGCTGGCGGGGCGGGCCGCGGTGTTCCGGGCCCTGAACTGGGTGCGGCGTCGCGTCGGTGTCGCCCCGATTGCACCACCCAGGGGTTGTCGTGGCTAGTTCCGGCGGGGGCGGTACCAACCGCTTGGTAGAAAAACACCTTTCTTGACGGGCACTTCCGTGACCTGCTACATAGCGGACAGCGGAAATCCGCAGTGGGAACCCTATGGGCCCCGCGTCGCGCTGGCGCCGGGGCCCCGTTCATTGAGGTGAGTGATGCCGAGAACCGAAGATCTGCGGGTCGTGGGCATGCGTCCCATCGTGGCGCCCGAGGACCTGAAACGGGTGTTCCCTCTGAGCGACCAGGACGCGGAGTTCGTGGCCGGCGCGCGCCGGGCGTTCCTCGAGGTGATGCACGGTCGTGACCCGCGGCTGGTGGCAGTGGTGGGGCCGTGCTCGATCCACGAAGCGACCGCCGCCCTGGACTACGCCCGGCGCCTCGCGGGCCTGGCTGCCGAACTGAAAGACCAACTTCTGGTGGTGATGCGGGTGTACTTCGAGAAACCGCGTACCACGGTGGGCTGGAAGGGCCTGATCAACGACCCGGACCTGGACGGCTCCTATCGCATCTCCAAGGGGCTGGGCATCGCCCGGCGCCTGATGTGCGAGATCAACGAACTGGGCCTGGCGGTGGCCACCGAGACCCTGGGCTCGCTCAACCCCCAGTACCTTGCAGACCTGATCAGCTGGGGGTGTATCGGCGCCCGCACCAGCGAGTCCCAGACCCACCGGGAGATGGTCAGCGGCCTGTCGTTTCCGGTGGGTATCAAGAACTCCACCGAAGGCAACCTCCAGCACGCCATCGATGCGATCAAGGCTGCGGACCACCCCCACAGCTTCCTGGGCATCACCCATGACGGCCGCGCCGCGATCGTGCAGACCGCCGGCAACCCGGACGTGCACATCGTGCTGCGCGGGGGCAACGAGCCCAACTACGGGCCGGAGGATATCGCCGCCACCGAAGCCATGCTGGCCGACGCCGGGTTGCCGCAGGCCGTGATGGTGGACTGCAGTCACGGCAACTCCCGCAAGGACCACACCCGCCAGGGGGAGGTGGCGGCCAGTGTGGTGGCGCAGGTGGCCGGCGGCAACCGCTCGATCTTCGGGTTCATGCTGGAGAGCTTTTTGGAGGAAGGCAACCAGAGCGTGGGAGCGGATCTGTCGCAACTGGCCTACGGTGTTTCGATCACCGACAAGTGCATCGACTGGCCCACCACCGAGCGCATCCTGCGCGACGTCCACCGCGCCCTGAAGAGCTGCGGCGGGCGGAAACTGGAGTAGTTCTCTACCCCTGCCCGGGGGGGGTGCCGTACCCCCCGCCTCCCGGGGTCTCCACCTGCAGCGCGTCCCCGGGCTCCACTTCCACCCGGGCGCGCCCCGCCAGTTCCACCACCGTGCCGTCCGCGCGGAGCAGCGCGTTGCGCCCCGGTTGACCCGCTCCGCCGCCACGGAGCCCCGCCGGACCCCGCAGCCGGTGGCTGGAGAGGATCGCTGCGGTCATCGCCTCCCGGAAGCGCAGGGTGCGTACCACCCCGTTCCCCCCCCGGTGGCGGCCCGTCCCGCCGCTGCCGTCCCGCACCCGGAACTCTTCCACCAGCACCGGGTGGCGCCACTCCAGCACCTCCGGGTCGGTGATGCGCGAGTTGGTCATGTGGCTGTGCACGGCGTCGGCGCCGTCGAACGTGGCGCCCGCCCCGGTGCCGCCGCAGATCGTCTCGTAGTACTGGTGCCGTGCGTCGCCGAAGGTGAGGTTGTTCATGGTCCCCTGGGAGCCGGCTAGCACCCCCAGGGCCCCGTACAGGCAGTCGGCGAGGTGCTGGGAGGTCTCCACGTTGCCGGCGACCACGGCGGCGGGGGCTCGGGGGGAGAGCAGGCTACCGGCCGGGATGTCGATCTGCAGGGGTTCCAGGCAGCCGGCGTTCAGCGGAATCTCGTCCTGCACCAGGGTACGGAACACATACAGCACCACCGCCCGGCACACGGCGGCCGGGGCGTTGAGGTTGTCCTTCCCCTGGGGGGAGGTGCCGGAGAAACCGATGCGCGCGGTGCGTGCCACGCGGTCCACGGTGATCTGCACGGCGATACGGGCACCGCTGTCCATTTTTACCTGGAACGCACCGTCACAAAGGGTGTCGATCACCCGGCGCACCGATTCCCGGGCGTTGTGGCGCACGTGATCCATGTAGGCCCACACCGTGGGCAGGCCGAACTCCTCCACCATCCGCCCGAGTTCTCGGGTGCCCCGGGTGTTGGCCGCCACCTGGGCCCGCAGGTCGGCCACGTTCTGGTCCGGATTGCGGGCCGGGTAGGGGGAGGAGGACAACCAGCGGCGCACCTCGTCCTCCAGAAACCGGCCGGCGGCGACGATGGGCAAGCGCTCGGCGAGCACCCCCTCTTCTTCGATGCGGGTGCTCAGCGGCGGCATCGACCCTGGGGTCACCCCGCCCACGTCGGCGTGGTGGCCGCGGGAGGCGACGAAGAACAGCAGTTTCTCCCCAGCCGGGTCGTACACCGGGCTGACCACGGTGATGTCGGGCAGGTGGGTGCCGCCGTGGTAGGGGGAGTTGTTCATCACCACCTCTCCAGGCCGCAGCGGCGCGGCGGCGAGGAGGGTCTGCACGCACTCCATCATCGAGCCCAGGTGTACCGGGATATGGGGAGCGTTGGCCACCAGACGCCCGGCCGGATCGAACACGGCACAGGAGAAGTCCAGCCGCTCCTTGATGTTCACCGACTGGGCGGTGTTGCGCAGGGTCTCCCCCATCTGCTCGGCCACCGACACGAAGCGCTTGTTGAACACCTCGAGCAGCACCGGGTCCACGTCGGTGCCGATCGCGGTGCGCCTTGGCAGGGGAACCCGTCGCTGCAGCAGCAGGTTGCCCCGGTCGCTCACCCGGGCTTCCCAGCCCGGTTCCAGCACCACGGTTCCGGTGGCCTCGACGATCACGGCCGGGCCGGCGACTGCGCTGGAGGGGACCAGGTCTTCACGTAGGTATAGGGGAACCGTTCGGTACCGCTGACCGATGTGGAGGGTCGCCGTGGAAGTGGGAGTCACAAGGGTCTGGGCCGAGGGTGTCGGCGCCGGAGCCGCGTCCCGGTCGCGGCCCCCGCCCACTGCTTCCACCTCGGCTGCTTCCACCACCAGGGGGCGGTCCGGCATGGCGAAGCCGAAGCGGGTGCGGTGGGCGTCCGCGAACCGGGCGGCGACCTCTGCGGCGCTGCCCAGGGGCACCGGCAAGGGCGTGTCGGTGCCCTGGTAGCGCACCAGCAAGGTGGCTACTACGCGCACCCCGTGGGGCACCCCCTGCAGCGCCAACTCTTTCCGACACTCCCGCTCCAGTTCGCCGCAGGCCCGTTGCAGTTCGGGCTCCAACGCGGTGGCAAGGGGCGCCTCCACCGCTCGCTGACCCAGCACCCGTTGGTCCGCCAGGCCCATGCCGTAGGCGGACAGCACGCCGGCCAGGGGGTGCAGGAGGATGCGGGTCATCCCCAGGGTGTCGGCCACCCGGCACGCGTGCTGGCCGCCGGCACCGCCGAAACAGCACAGGGTGTAGCGGGTCACGTCGTAGCCCCGCTCCACGCTGATGCGCTTGATCGCCGCGGACATGTTCTCCACCGCCACCTCCAGGAACCCCTCGGCGACCTCCTCGGCAGTGCGCCTGACCCCGGTGGCGGCGGAAACCCGTCCTGCCAGTTCCTGGAACCGTGACCGCACGCCGTCGGCGTCCAGGGGCTGGTCCGCCCCCGGGCCGAACACAGCCGGGAAATGTTCCGGGCGGATGCGCCCCAGCAGCACGTTGCAATCGGTCACGGTGAGGGGGCCGCCTCGGCGGTAGGCCGCGGGGCCGGGGTCGGCGCCGGCCGAGGTCGGGCCGACGCGGAACCGTGCGCCGTCGAACGCCAGCACCGTGCCGCCGCCGGCGGCCACGGTGTGGATCTGCAGCATCGGCGCGCGCACCCGTACCCCGGCCAGGGTGGTTTCCAGGGTGCGCTCGTAGGACCCTGCGAAGTGGGCTACGTCGGTGGAGGTGCCGCCCATGTCGAAGGTGACGATGCGCGCAATCCCCTCCTGGCGGCATACCGCGGCCGCGCCGACGATGCCGCCCGCCGGGCCGGACAGGATGCTGTCCTTGCCGTGGAAGCGTCCGGCGTCGGCCAGGCCGCCGTGGGACTGCATGAAGAACAGACGCGACCGTTGGGGCAGCCCGGCCCGCACCCGCTCCACGTAGCGCTCCAGCACCGGGGAGAGGTAGGCGTCCACCACGGTGGTGTCCCCGCGGCCCACGGCGCGCATCAGCGGGCTCACCCGGTGGGACGCGGAGACCTGGGTGAAGCCGATCTGGCGCGCCAGTTCCGCCACCCGCTGCTCGTGGTCCGGGTAGCGGTAGGCGTGCAGCAGACAGATCGCCACGGCCCGCAGGCCGGCGGCGTGTGCCTCTTGGAGGCGGGCACGCACCAGGGTCTCGTCCAGCGCCGCGAGCACCTCGCCGCGGGGGCCGAGCCGCTCGGGAACCTCGATCACCCGGGAGTGCAGGGGGGGGTGTTTGACGATGTGCAGGGCGAACAGGTCGGGGCGGTCCTGGGTGCCGATCTCCAGCAGGTCGCGGAACCCCGTGGTGACCGCCAGCAGAGTCGGTGCTCCGCGTCGTTCCAGCAGGGCGTTGGTGCCCACCGTGGTGCCCATCTTCACGGCATCGATCAGGGCGTCAGGGATCGGCTCTCCGGGAGGGAGGTTGAGCAGCCGGCGGATGCCTTCGGTGGCCGCGTCGGGGTAGCGTCCGGGTGCGTCGGAGAGCAACTTGTGTACCCGCAGGCTCCCGTCGGGGGCGCGGGCCACCACGTCGGTGAAGGTGCCGCCGCGGTCGATCCAAAACTGCCATCCGGCAGCCCCGGGTTCCGTGCCCAAGGCTTCAGGCCCGCTTGGGGCGGGACCGCAGGCGCCGCAGCGCGCGCTCAAAGTCTGCAGGCAGGGGCGCCTCGAAGCGCACCGGGTGGCCGCTGTCGGGGTGGAGGAACGCCAGTTGCCAGGCGTGCAGTGCCTGGCGGCCGAGCACCTCTTCGGACTTTTCGGCATGGGAGTAGTGGCGGTCTCCCACCAGGGGGTGGCCGGCGGCGCGGAACTGCACCCGGATCTGGTTCTTCAGCCCCGATTCCAGGCGCACCTCCAGCAGGGTCGCACCTGGCAGCCGTTCCAGCACCCGGTAGTGGGTCACGGCGGGGGTGCCGCCTTCCCGCGCCACCTGCTGGCGGAAGCCGTCGGTGGTCAGTTCCAGGCTGTGGCGCAGCGTGCCGCTGTCGGCGGCTACGGTGCCGCGTACCAGCGCCTGGTACACCCGTTCCGGGGTGCGGGCACGAAACTGGCGCACCAGGTCTTCCCGCGCCTTGGGGTGTTTGGCGAACACCACCAGCCCCGAGGTGTAGCGATCGATGCGGTGTACCGGCAGGGCGTCGCGCTTCTGACTCTCCAGATAGCGGTCCAACAGTTCCTGAAGGTTGCGGGAACGCTTGCCGGGGATCGGCACCGACAGGACGCCGGGGTCCTTGTCGATCACCAACAGGTGGCGGTCCTCGTGGACGATGCGGTAGGGGCGCGGTGTCTTGCGACGGACTGGAGTGGGTCGGCTCAAAGGGCGGCTCCGGGGAACGGGGGTGCGTCAGGATACGGGAAGCCCGGCCGTGGCGACAAGCCGTTGGGTGCGCAGCCGTTGGGTGCGCGCCTCAGGACACTCCCGTGGTACCGAGGCCCGGCGGGGAGGTCAGCGGGGGCGGTAGTAGAGGAGTTCCCCGGCCGCGGGGTAGGTCAGCTGCTCCAATGCTTCCCGGGGCCCGGCCGGAAGCGGGGCGAACGCCTCCACCGCCGCGACGTTCTGCTCCAGTTGTGCCGAGGAGTCGCAGCCGACGCTGAGGGTCGAGACCCCCGGTGTGGACAGGGCGTAGTGCAGGAACGGCCCCGGGCCGGCAAAGCCGGGCAACCGGGTCACCAGTCCCCGACACAAGGTCTTCATCGCCACCACCCCCAGGCCCCGCCGGGCGGCCTCGGGGAGTACCCCAGCGGCAAAGGAATCGGCACAGGCCTCGGCCGGGTTCACCGGCAGCAGGATCACCTGGAACGGATACAACTCCAGGGCCTTTCCCAGGATCTGCGGCGACTCGTGCCCCGAGATCCCCACCAGCCGCACCTGGCCGGCGCGCCGGGCGGCCTCCACCGTCTCCAGGGCGCCGCCGGGGCCGGTGATTTGATCGAGATCGCGCTGGCTGCGCAGGTCGTGGAGGTACCAGAGATCCAGCCAGGTGGTCTGCAACAACGCCAGACTCTCGTCCAGGTGGGCGCGAGCGCCCCGAGCCGTGCGGTGGTGGGTCTTGGTGGCCAGGAATACCCGCTGCCGGTCACCGCCTAACCCCCGCCCCAGGTACTGCTCGCTGCCGGCGTAGGCCCGGGCCGACTCGAAGTAGGTGATTCCGAGGTCCACGGCACGGCGGATCAGTTCGTGGGCCTCCCGGTCGCGGCCATGGGTGCGCAGGACCCCTTCGCCGCCGAGGCCCAGGGCCGTGACGGGAATCTCGGTGCTGCCGAGGGTGCGGGTTGGAATGGCCATGTCCGGGCTCCTGTGAACGGTGTGACTCCAGGGTAGCTCGGAGGCCGCGGGTGGCAAGGCGGGAGGAGCCGGCGGCTTGGTTAGCCCTTGCGCGGGGGAAAGGAGATGACCTCTCCCGGGGTCTGAGGCGCCTTTCCCGGTTCTCCGATGGCCTCCCCGGTTTCGGGGTCGACACTCGGCCGGGGGTCCGGGAGGCGCTCGATGCGCACTGGCGTTCCGCCCATGGTGAAGGTGTCGCCGTCGATCTGGTTCGGTTCCAGTATCCAGGTGAGTTCCTGCGGGGGCAGGGTGAGAACCTGGAAGCGCAGCTGCCTCCAACCCCGTTTGCGGTCCAGCAGGATCTCCTCGACCCGGGCGTAGAAGGAGGGTTTGTCGTCCACGTGGACCAGGACCACGTCGCGGGGTTGCGTCAAGGTATCCAAAGAACGTCCTCCAAGTCCGAACGGTGCAGGCCAGCGGTGGCCCGTCCGGGCGGTGGTTGGTCCGGCGGTCGGCCACACGGCGGGGCGCGCCGGTGGGTCGGAACGATCACCCGGGGTGGCCCGAGATCATCAGCAGTCCCACCGCGTTGACCAGGAAGTGGGCCGCGATCGGCGCCAGCAGACCGCCGCTGGCCAAGGCCAGCCAGCCCAGCCCGAAGCCTGCCGCCACCGCCCAAACCGACCACGGCCACAGGCCGCGGCGCGGGACCAGGTGGGCAAGGCCAAATGCCCCCGCGGAGACGGCGAGGCCGGCGTAGGGAAGGAGCAACCCGCGGAACACCAACTCCTCGGCCAGACTGCTGAGCGCCGCCAACAGGACCGCGTCCGTCGGGTGCAACCCCCCGAGCAAGCGCTTCAGGAGCCGATCTAGACGGCGTCCCCAGGCGGTCCAACGGGTAAACACTTGCCCTGCCCCGGCCAGGATTGCCCCGGCGCCCAGCCCCCACAGCAGTCCCTGCAGAGGGTCTTGGCCCAGCAGCACCTGCCCACTGTGTTCCGAGGCGAAGGTGTCCATTGGACCCTGCAGGTGGGGCAGGGCGGCCAGGGAAACCACGCAGGCAGCCGCGTAGGCGAATACCGCAGGGGCCAGGGAGGTGGGGGGCGCGCTGTGCTCCACGGATAGACGATCGGCCGGCGGGTGAGAACGCGGGTGGCGATAACGGGTGCTGTGGTTCAGTCTTCCTGGGGTTTGTGGCAGAAATAGCACTTCAGATGGTTGGGAGCCACGCTCCCGGTGGAAAGCAGATGATCCTCCGGCATGGCTCTCTCGGCATCGCTGCCGTGGCACCCGGGGCAGGCGGGATAGCCCTTGCGGTCCGCGTGGGTCGCGTCGGCGGGCAGGCGTGGTGTGGTGACCTCGGGTGCGCTGAAAAGGACGAGCAGCACCGCTGCGCAGATCGCGACGAACAACAAATGGTACCACTTCTTCATGCCGGGTCCTTCGGGTCGGGAAGCTCACGGACGGCTGGCATTGTACCCGCCCGCGGCAGAGGAGTCCACGGGCTCCGGGTGCCCACCCGACCCTCTTGGAATCCCGGAAGGCAAAAACGCCGGGGCCCCCCCGCGTTGTTGGGCGGGAGGGCCCCGACAGTCGGTGGAGCGTTTGCCCGTCCTACGGCAGGATGCGCCCCAAGAGGTTCGACGCCACCAGACTGGACTTCATTCGGTCCAGGGTGCCCTCGTCCCACACCCGCTGGGTCAGCACCCCGTCTGGGTAGATGTACTCGGCCAGCAGGCAGGCGCAGGGATCGTCCCCCGTCTCCGCCACTTCGATGCGGTCGCCGACCTTGGCCCATCCCGCTCCGCTGACCAACAAGCGCCCGCCGACGGTGGCGACCACCTGTCCCGGCTCTGTGGGCAGCGGCTTGGCGCGGCTTTCCAGGGTCTGTATCAGGGCCAGCACGTTGTCGTAGTCGGGGGCGTCCGGAGCCAGTTGCAGATACTGATTGAAGTGATAGCGCGCGAGTCCCATGGCTTGGTAGCCCTTGAAGAACGAAACCCCCAGGTTGTAGTGGGCCTCGGAGAACTGGGGGTAGATCTCAAGTGCCTGGAAGTAGCAGTCGATGGCATCCGAATACTTCTTCGCCGCCAGGAACTGGTTGCCGGCATCCTTCACCAGTCGAGCAGAGCGAGGAACGTCTCCCGCCCACGCGCTGCACGCCAGCAGTGCCACTGCCACCACCGTTCCTAGAACTTTGGTCCCTCGCATCACGGCGTCCCTTTCCCGTTACCCACGGAACAATAGAATTCATTCCTCAAAAGTAGCAAGAATCTACCCTGTGTCAATGACCCCTAGCGGCAGTCTGCCCGACAAATCCCGCAATGGAAAGGTCTTTCCCCGCAGAGGCAGGGCCGCCGTCGAGACTGGATTACAGTGTACGCAACAAACGTGCCAGTTTTGCCCGTCGTTTGGGGGAGGTTTCCACTGCTGGTTCGCAACCCCAACTGGACCGGTCGTCGGGGAAATGCTCGGCGACCCGTGTCCAGGGACGGTCGGGTGCCGAGGTTCGTGGGCGGATCGGGGTCGCGAGTCCGGGCCGGGCAGGCGCGGCCGCACCAAGTCTCTTGACTTACGCAAAACCTACGCATATACTGCGCCCCATGACGACAACCGGACTGACCCCCAAACAGAAACAAGTGCTGGAGTTCATTCATGGGTACGCCGAGGCACGCGGTTACCCACCGACCCAGCAGGAGATCGCCACGCGGTTCGGCTTCCGTTCCCTGGGCACGGTGCAGAACTACCTGGTGCGGTTGGAGCAGCACGGCTTGCTGCGCCGCTCCTGGAACGCTAAGCGTGCCATCGAGGTCGTGGGTCCGAGACAGACCAACGCTCTGGAGCTGCCCCTGCTGGGAACCGTGGCGGCGGGGCGTCCCATCGAGGCAGTGAGCACCGATGACACCCTGGAGGTTCCCCCCTCCATGGTCGGTGGTGGGGAGAACTTCGTCCTCCGGGTCAAGGGGGACTCTATGGTGGAGGACGGCATCCTCGACGGTGACTACGTGGTGGTACGGCGTCAGGAGACCGCGAACAACGGCCAGACCGTGGTGGCCCTGGTGGAAGGCGACGCCACGGTGAAGCGCTTCCATCGCCGCGGCAACGGCATCGAGCTACTTCCCGCCAATGCAGCGATGCGGCCGATTCATGTCTCTTCGGAGCAGAAATTTGAGATTGAGGGAATCGTCGTGGGTGTGATTCGACACTGTAAATAAGGAAACCAGAAGACATGGACCCGTTGTGGTCCGGTTGGGTGGAGGGCATGAAGATGGGTGGGCTCGGTAGGCTGGTGCAGGTGTTGTCGGCAGGGCTGGGGTTCTTCCTGGGATATTTCTGGGTGGCCTCACGTTGGTTGGGCACGGGCGGCGAGATGAACAGGGAACTGCTGCGGGTGGCCCTGGGAGCCGGAGGGGCTGTCTCGGTGTTGTACGTACTGCTGCTGGCCGGGCTGTTCTGGGGATGCATCCCGGTGCCCCAGGTCCGGAGTTTGCGGGTGGTGATCTCGCCGGCAGCGTTCTCCCTCTCCTGTGGCCTCGGGGCGCTGGGCATGCAGGGTGCCCTTTGGGTATTGGGATGTGTGTGAAGCGGGCGCAGGATGCGCACCAACGCGGCCGCTGTCCTGGAATGGTTCTCTGACCACTGCTTCAGGTCCCCCCTTGTCTTTCCACGTCGGTCGCGACCGCGAGCTCCTTCAAAACGCCTGTATAGAGCCAAACATCCCGCCGAGGCAGCCGGACACCCCGCCGCTACGCGGGACGATCCGTGCGCGCTATCGAGTTCTCTCGGGCGGCAACGAGGGAACTTCACCCTGGCGCGGTTGCAGCGCGTGGTGCCAAAGCCGCGGTCCGCTGCCCACGGATGGGCGAGTGCCGTGCAGCACAGGATGTGCGAGAACGGCCGCTGCCCACGGATGGGCGAGTGCTGTGCAGCACAGGATGTGCGAGAAGGGCCGCTGCCCACGGATGGGCGAGTGCCGTGCAGCGCAGGATGCACGAGACCGGCTATGCTCTGGGGCGCCCGGCCGCCCCCGTTCCTGCCCCGGAGTGTCGTCAGGCATGGATACTCAGGGGGAAATTCCGTGCGCGGGCGGCGGCACGTAGTGCCGTTCGGCGGAGGCCGGATTCTCCCCTGACCTCTGGTGCTGTGCACGCCGTCCTTTCTCCCCAGGCAAGCCTTGTGCTATAGCTCTCGGGTCTTTACTCCGACCTGACACGCTAGGATTCTCCGTCCCATGACTTCAGTGAAATCCACGGCCGTGGGCCTGGCGCTGTCAGTGCTTTTCCTGTCGCACTCTGCGGGTCCGGCCCAGGCGCTCCTCGACATCCCCACATCCGATCGCCGCGCTCTCCAGATCGTAGACCTCGCAGGCAGCTCGGGAGTGGCGCTGCCGGCCGATCTGGCCGTTACGCCCGTGGACGACGCGGTGTATCTGGAGTCGTACCGGTCGCTCTACAACCGCGGCCTATATGATCAACTCGGTGCACAGGTCGCGGGTTGGGCGGAAACCCGGGCAGACGGCAGGTTCCACTTCGAGTTCCTGCGCCCAGACCTGGACGTTCGCACGTACTGGGCCGGTGCCGACGCCGACGGCCGGTTGCTGTACCACACCTCGGGGGATCGGGTGGCATCGGGGCTCAATACGTTTACTTCCCTATCCGGGGAGGCGTTCTGGGGAGAGCGGCTGGCCGGGTATTACGAACTGCAGGGAGCGGTCCGGTCCGGCGATCTGATGTACCGGACGAAGCGGTTGTATCTGAAGGGGGTCTGGGGGAAATGGTCTCTCAAGCTAGGCCGTGACTCGGAGCGGATCGGCCCCGGGTATCACGGATCCCTGCTCCTGGATGACAACGCACCCACCATGGATTTGGTGCGCATCCGCACCGAGAAACCCCTGTTCTTGCCGGGTCGATTTGCAAGCCTGGGTGGTTTTCGCTTCCTGATCCTGAACGGGTACCTCAACGATTCCGAGCCTGAAGCACCAGATCCGCGGTACGGCACCGGGTTGAACGGCATCGAGAGCCCAAGACTGTTCGCCATGAGGATTTCTTATCATCCCGTGAGTTGGCTCGACCTCGGGATCAGCAGAACCGTCATGTATAGCGGGGAAGGGCGCGAAGCCTATGACAGCCCCTCCGAGTGGTTCAAGCTACTTACCGGTGAGGACGAGCATGGGGAGGGCGGGGACCACACCTATGACAACGATGGTTACGGGGCCTATGATGTGACCGTGAGGCTGCCCGTGCTCAACGGTGTGGGGCCCCTGAAAGGCGGGAAGATCTACGCGCAGAGGGCCGGGGCGGACGGCTCGATCTCGAAATTCAGCCCGTATCCGAAAGAGGAACACGCTTTCGGATTCTTGCCGTTTAAGGTCCTGTCTGTAGGTCGGCTTGTCGGCGCATATTTGTCTACCGCTACCACCGATCTTCGCGCCGAATATGCATCGACCGATCCGGCTTGGTATCGTCACCCCCAGTATCCCCAAGGATATTCCTTCCAAGGGCGTCCGCTGGGACACACCATGGGGGGGGACGCGCTGAGTTGGTATTTAGAGATCGGCCGTCATTTCGGGCCGGACTGGCGGCTTTCCGGGGGATTTGATTGCCAGGAGAGAGGCCGATCCCTGGAGCGAACCGAAACCCGCAAGGAATGGACCCTGTGGCTCGAGAATCGCACCCTGGAGGTATGGGGCCGAACCCTGAGCGTGCGAGCCGATTACCTCTTGGCCCAAGTCGAAGATCCGCTGGACGATCTCGAAGCATCAGACCGGACAGAGACCTATCTCGGGGTGACAGTCCGGTTTCCCCTGTAGACCCAAAGAGACACCACCGCCGACTGCGAGGCGACCCTGTTACCCGCCATGTACCGGCAGGTGCGTTGTCCGTTTGCGCCCTTGTGGCCGCACCTGCTGCACGGCAAGGTGGCGACGCAGTACGGTGCGGCGCCTCTCAGCGCGGGCGGCCGGAGTTCCTGGACCGCCATTCGTCGTTGCCCGAACCCCCGAAATTCTGGTAACTTCTCGTTTCCTTTCGGATCCTCACGCCGGCCCGGTGCTGGCGTTTTGTAGTCTTGCACACCATGGTCAGCCCAACTGCCGGGGAACGCCCGGACCTCGCCCCCCACGCCGCTCGCAGTTCCCAGAGCCGTGGCCGGGAGCACGCGGAGCGCCTCAAGGATGCGCGCCCGGCGTTCGAGCGCGACCGCGACCGGGTCATCCACTGCGAAGCGTTCCGTCGCCTGGAGTACAAGACCCAGGTGTTCCTCAACCACGAGGGCGACTACTACCGGACCCGCCTGACCCACAGCATCGAGGTGGCACAGATCGCCCGGGGCCTGGCGCGGCGGCTGCAGCTAAACTCCGATCTTGCCGAGGCCCTGGCCCTGGCCCACGACCTGGGCCACACCCCATTCGGGCACACCGGCGAGGAGGTGCTCAACCGCCTGATGGCGGGGGACGGCGGCTTCGAGCACAACCTGCAGGGATTGCGGGTGGTGACCTTGCTGGAAGAGCGCTATCCCGAGTTCCCTGGCTTGAACCTCACCTGGGAGGTGCGCGAGGGCATCGTCAAACACGCCTCCAGTTGGGACCGTTCCGCCGGGGCGGGCCTGGAAAGCTTTGCGCCGCACCTGCAGCCGACCCTGGAAGCGCAGTTGATCGACCTGGCCGACGAGATCGCCTACAACAACCACGACATCGACGACGGCCTGGAGGCAGGTTACATCACCCTGGACGAGTTGCAGGGGGTGGGGCTTTGGCGCGACACCTGGGAGCGGGTACAGGCCAAGCACCCGGGGTTGGCAGGCCGCCGGGCCATCTACCAGACCATCAGCCACCTGATCGGGGGCATGATGGAAGACCTGGTGGTCGCCACCCGGCGCAACCTGGCCGCTGCCGGGGTGGAGTGTATAGAGGATGTGCACCAAGCGGGGCGCCGGCTGGTGACCCGCTCCCCGGGGATGGAGCGCCAGAACCGGGAGCTCAAGGAGTTCTTGTTGGCCCGTCTGTACCGGCACCCCAAGGTGGAAGCGATGCGCTTCAAGGCCGAGCGCTTCCTCACCGAGCTGTTCGGGGCCTACCTGGAAACCCCCGGGTTGCTCGGCCGGGAGCACCGGGAGCGTGCCGCGACCCACGGCCTGCATCGGGTGGTGTGTGACTTCATCGCCGGCATGACCGACCGCACCTGCCTCGAAGAGTACCGACGGCTGTTCGACCCGTACCAGAGGGTGTGAGGGTGTCCCCCAAGCTGACCCACCGTCTTGAGTACGCCGGGTTCCTGGCGCTGTGCCGGGTTGCGCGCCGCCTGGGGCCCGCGGGCCGCAGGCGGTTGGGCGAACGGCTGGGGCGCCTCGCCTGGTGGATTCTACCGCGCCGGCGTGAACTGGCCGCGGAGAACGTGCGCCGCGCTTTTCCGGACTGGGGCGAGCCCCGGGTGCAGGCTCTGGTGCGCGACAACCTGAAGCATCTGGGGCGCGTGGTGCTGGAGTTCGCGGCCATCCCGTCCTTGACCCTGGAGGATGTCCGGTCCCTTGGGCGGTTGGAGAACGCGGAACTTCTCGACGCAGCCCAGGCCCGGGGCAAGGGGGTGTTGCTCCTGGGCGGCCATCTCGGCAACTGGGAGTATGGGAGCCTGGTCATGGGGGCCCACGGGTATGCCATATCCGCGATCGCCAAGCGCATCGCCAATCCGCTGATCGATCGCCACGTCACGCGTTTGCGCACCCACTTCGGCGGCACCATCATCGGCCACCGCAACGCGGTGCGCCCGGTGTTCAAGGCCCTGCGCCAGGGGGGGCGGGTGGGTTTTCTCCTCGACCAGCGCGCCGTGGCGCGGGAGGGCGTGCGCTCGGAGTTCTTTGGACAGCCGGTTTCCACCAACCAGGGGCTCGCCCTGCTGGCGCTGAAGAGTGGTGCGCCGGTAGTGTTCGGCGAAACGGAACGGGTCGGGGACGTCCACGTGGTGCGCTTCGGCCCTTGCATCGACCCGCCTGACGGCCTGGAACGGGGCCAGGCGGTGGCCGAGTTCACGCGGCGCTTCGATGCCGCGTTGGAGGCGGCGGTGCGGCGCCGGCCGGAGCAGTGGTTCTGGGTGCACCAGCGCTGGAAGCTGCCGCGAGAGCTGCAGGGGTGAGCCGCGCGCTGTTCCTGGATCGCGACGGCACCCTGGTGCGCGAAGTGGACTACCTGCGGTGCATGAAAGATCTGGAGCTTCTCCCCGGAGTGGCGCAGGCGCTGCAGGATGCTGGGGCAGCAGGATTTCTGCGACTGGTGATCACCAACCAGTCGGGCGTAGCCCGGGGTTTCTTCGGCGCGGAGTTCGTGGCGGATGTTCACCGGGAGATGCGTCGCCGCCTCCAGGGCCAGGGAGCAGACCTGGAAGGGATCTATGCCTGCCCCCACCACCCGGAGATTACGGGTCCGTGCGTCTGCCGTAAGCCGGCCCCTGGGCTGGTGTTGCGCGCGGCCCGGGAGCACGGGGTGGATCTGGCCCGGTCGTGGGTGGTCGGGGACAAGCCGGCCGACCTGGAACTGGGTCGCCGGGCCGGCTGCCGCACGGCACTGGTGCGCACCGGCTACGGTTCCGCCACCGAGGGGCGCCTGGGTGAACTGGGGTTGCGCCCCGAGGTCATAGCCGACGATCTGAGCGGAGCAGTGGAGGAGATTCTCCCGTGAGACGAGACGACTGGCCGAAGCTCGAAGGTTTTGGCCCCTATGCCGCGGACTGCCGGCATTTCTCAGGCTATAAACCCTGCCGGTACAAGCGGCTGTGCGATGCCTGCCCCCACTACTCTCCCCGGGGCACCCGCATCCTGTTGATCAACCTGGATGCCATGGGAGACGTGGTGCGGACCACCGCGCTGCTGCCCGCGCTCAAGCGGAGCCACCCCGAGAGCCATATCACCTGGCTGACCCTGAAACCGTGCGGGCCGATCCTCGAGAACAACCCGCTGGTGGACGAAGTGTTGTTCTACGGTGCGGAGACCACACTGGAGTTGGAACCGCGGGAGTTCGAGCTGGTCTGCAACGTCGACAAGTCGCGTCGCTCCGGGGCCTTGGCCCAGAGGGTTCGCGCAGGGCAGCGGCTGGGTTTTGGCGTGGATGCCCACGGGGCGATTGTTCCCCTCGGCCCGGGAGCCGCCTACCAGTACTGGACCGGGCTCGATGACGAGCTCAAGTTCCGCCGCAACCGCAAGAACGAACAACAGATGCTGGCCGAGACCATGGGGTTGGCGTACCGGAGAGATCCGTACATCCAGAAACTCTCCGCCGCCGAGAAGGCGTTCGTCGCCGAGTGCCGGGAGGCGTGGGGACTGGACGGTCCCGAGGTGGTGGTGGGGTTCAACACCGGATGTTCCGAGGCGTTTCCCTACAAGAAGCTGCCGGTGGCGTACCAGGCGCGTCTCATCGATGCCCTGGTGGAACGCCACCCGGGGGTCCGGATCATCCTCCTGGGGGGGCCAGAGGACGCAGAGCGCAACCCGCAGATCGCTGATCTCGCCGTCGCCCGGGTGCTGGAAACGCCATGCCAAGAGGGGCTGCGCCGCGGTATCCTCTACACCGCCCTGGCCGACGTGGTGGTCAGCGGCGATTCCCTTGGCATGCACCTGGCGATCGGCCTCCGCAAGCGGGTGGTGGCCTGGTTCGGCCTGTCCTGCGACCAGGAGATCGACTTCTATGACCGGGGGGAGGCGGTGCTGGCCGACGTGGAGTGCCGGCCGTGCTGGCGCCGGGAGTGTGCCGAGCCGGTGAAGTGCTTTGAGCGGGTGAACCTGGAGGCGATGATCGCGGCCGTGGACCGTCAGATCGCTGCCGCTGAGGAGGAGAGGCGCGGTGGATGACATCGGCGTGGTGGACGAATCCACCTGGTTCTATCAACAGGTGGTGAAACGGCGGGTCGCCTGGGGTTTTGCTCTGGCGCTAGTGTTCCTGGTGTTCGCCGACCCCAGCCGGACCAGTGTGCTGTTCGGTTTCTGGATCGCCTTGGCCGGCGAGGCTCTGCGCACCTGGTCTTCGGGCACCCTGGTGAAGAACGAACAACTGACCACCGAGGGGCCCTATCAACTCACCCGCAACCCCCTGTACGTGGGGAACTTCCTGCTCGGGGTGGGGGTGGCCGTGATGGGGGGCGCACTGTGGTTGCTGATCGTGTTCGCGCTGTTCTTCTGGGCCGTGTACCAGGCGCTGATCCTCAAAGAGGAGAAACGCATGCTGGAGCGCTACGGGGAGGAGTTTCGCAGTTACTGCCGGGAAGTGCCTCGTTTTTTCCCCCGCTTGGAGGCATGGCCTCCGGCGGCGGTACCCTACGACCCGCGCCGCATGTGGCAGATCCACAAAGAGTGGAAAGCCTGGCTGGCTCTGTATGCGGTGACCCTCTACCTGGCGCTGCGGGCTTCCTGGTGATGTCGCCCGACGGCGTCTCACCCTGCGGACCACCCCCGAGGCGCATTCTCCTGGTGCGTGTCGATCGCCTCGGCGACCTGCTGACCTCCACCCCGGTACTGCGAGCCCTGCGCCAGGCTTACCCACAAGCGCGCCTCGACCTGCTGGCCAGCGATCGCAACATGAAAGCGGTGCAGGCCAACCCCCATCTCGATCGCCTGTGGGTGCTGCCCCTCAAAGGCTACTGGAGTTGGCCGTTTCTCGCGGCACGGCTGCGACTACAAACCTATGATTGGGCTGTGGACCTGAACCCTAGCTATTCCCGCACCTCGGGCTTCTTCGTTCGTGCGACGGGTGCCGGGCGGAGGGTCACCCTGCGCAAGAAGAAGGCCCACCGCTTCTTCTCGGAGTTGGTGGAGCAGACTCCGAGCCAACACATGATCGATCGGCAGTTGGCGATGGCGCGGGCACTCGGGGCTGGGCAGGCATCGACCCAAGACATGGAGTTTCATGTTGGGCAGACGGTGCGGCGCAGGGTACGCAAACGCTTCACGCCAGAGGAGCGCACCAGCAGAATTTGCGTGTTCATCGGCAATGCAAAGAAGCTTAGGGTTCGATGGCCGGAGGACAAGTTCGCCGAGCTGTGTGTTCGCTTGGCCAGGGAGACGTCGGCCACCGTATACGTCCTTGCGGGTCCGGCGGACCAAGCGCTGCTCGGCGCGTTTGCGGGGCTGTGGTCCGAGAGGTTGCGCCTGTTCGAAGGCACCAGCTTGGAAGAGGACGCTGCTTTCATGGAAGTCTGCTCCCTGGTGGTGACCAGTTCTTCGGGGCCGATGCACCTGGCGGCCGCCGTTGGCACGCCGACGGTGTCCATCCTTGGCGACTATACCTACGACTGCTGGCGCCCCCTGGGGGAGGAACACCGCACCCTTCACTCCGGTTTGCCCCACGGCGAGGTGCGCCCGGTTTCGGTGGAGGACGTGTTTCGAGTCGTGCAGGGTCGCTTTCAGGAGTTGCGCGAAGAGGAGCAGGGGGGTAGCCCGGGCTGAGCGGTCCGGTGCCAATTCTCCCCCGGCACCCAGCCGTCCTGTGATACCCTTTGGGGCGACCCGGTTGGCGGAATCCTCCGCCCGTATCCCCGTTTGCGAGAGGTGCCCCGATGGCGTTGAACCCCGAGTTACTCGAGATCCTCGCGTGTCCCCAGTGCAAGGGTGAGTTGGAGTACCGCGAGGTGGAGGCTTCTCTGCTCTGCCACGCCTGCAATCTGTGCTACCGGATCGAGGACGATATCCCCGTCATGCTCATCGACGAGGCCACGCCGATTGGGGCGTGACCGGTGAATAGTGAACGGTGAACGGGAACACCTGCTGGGTGAAAGCCCCGGCAGGAAGGAGCGGCCACGGTTATCGGCGACCATCATCTGCATGAACGAGGTGGAGAAGATCCGCGGCTGCCTGGAGAGCGTGCGCTTCTGCGACGAGGTGGTGGTGGTGGACTCGGGCAGTAGCGACGGCACGGTGGCGATTTGCCGGGAACTGGCCGACGTGGTGGTGGAGACCGAGTGGCCCGGCCATGTGGCACAGAAGAACCGCGCCCTGGAGCTGGCCACCGGTGACTGGGTGCTGCCGATCGACGCCGACGAACGCGTGACCCCGGAGCTGGCGGCAGAAATTCAGGCGCTGCTGGCGGCCGGGGCGGAAGCGGATGGCTACCGGATCAATCGCCACGTGCACTACCTGGGGCGCTGGATCGACCACGGAGGCTGGTACCCGGAGCCCCGGGTGCGCTTGTTTCGGAGAGGGAAGGGGCGTTGGGGAGGGATCAACCCCCACGACACCGTGCTCCTGAAGGGGCGGGTGGGGCATCTTCGCGGCGACATCGTCCACTACACCTACGACGACATCGCGCACCACGTCCGGACCCTGAACTCCTTTACCTCGATCCAGGCCCGGGAACAAGGGGCGCGCGGCCGCCGTTTCACCTGGGGTTCCCTGCTGCTGCGTCCGCCCCTGGAGTTCTGCAAGAAGTACTTTCTCAAGCGCGGCTACCGGGACGGGGCCCAGGGATTCCTGATCGCCAGCATCTCCGCGTTCTATGTGTTTCTCAAATTCGCCAAGTTGTGGGAGGCGGAACGGGTGGGCCCCGCGCGGCCGTGGCGCGACGGGGACGCCTGAGGTGGGGGACTCCATCGTGGTGGTGCAGACCGCGTTCCTGGGGGATGTGGTGCTCACCACACCCCTGTTCCGGGCCCTGCGGCGTTGCCACTCCACGGCGCGGATTGCCGCCCTGGTCACCCCTGAGGCGGCCCCCCTGATCGAAGAAGATCCTCACCTGGATCACGTGCTCACCTATGACAAGAAGGGGGGTGAGTCCCTGCGTTCGGCGGTGGCCACGGTCCGCGCCCAGCGCCCGGACCTGCTGGTATCCCCACACCGGTCCCAACGCAGCGCCCTGTTGGCGATCGCTTCCGGCGCCCGCACCCGGGTCGGCTTCGCGGACGCCAGGTTTCGCTGGGTCTACAACCGCAGGGTGCCGCGGTCCCTGGAGCAGCACGAGGTGGATCGCAACCTGGCCCTGTTGGGGGGCCTCGACTGTGCCCCGGATGCTTCCGACCGCTGGCTGCATGTGGGTTACACGGAGCGGGAAGCACAGGCCGTGGCGGCGGTGCTCCGGGAGGCGGGGGTCGCGGAGAGCGACCGCGTTCTGGGGTTGTGTCCCGGCTCGGTGTGGGCCACCAAGCGCTGGCTGCCCAGGGGCTTCGCCGCCGTGGGGCAGCATTTCGCCGCCCGGGGCTGGCGGGTGGCCGTGCTCGGCAGCCCCGGCGACCGGGAGGTGAGCCGGCAGGTGACCGAAGCCATCGGCCCTGCGGCGGTGGATGCCGCCGGCGCCACCCCCCTGAAGGCCCTGGCGGCCTGGATGGATCGCCTGGCCCTGTTGGTGAGCAACGACTCCGCGCCCCTGCACGTGGCGACGGCACGGGACACCCCCACCGTGGCGGTGTTCGGGGCCACCACCACCGGGTTGGGGTTCGGTCCGTTTCATGCCCGCTCCCGAGTGGTGGAGGTAGACCTGCCGTGCCGTCCCTGCGGCCTCCATGGTGGGAAGACCTGTCCCCTGAGCCACTTCCGCTGCATGGGGGACCTATCCCCGGAAGCCGTGCTGGCAGCGTGCGACGATCTCCTAGAGAGTGTGCCGTGAGGGTGTTCCACCTGGACACGGGCCGCATCTGGCGGGGGGGGCAGCAGCAGGTGCTGAACCTCCACCGTGGTCTCCGGGGCCGGGGGGTGGCGAGCTTCCTGCTATGTCGCCGTGGCGGGGAATTGGCGGCTCGAGCCGCCGCTGCCGGCCTGCCGACGGAGACCCTGCCCCTGCGCGGGGAGTGGGACCTCCCGTCGGCCTTGGCGGTCGCCCGGCGGGCCCGGCGGGCCGGGGCCCGGGTGGTCCACGCCCACTGTTCCCACTCCGTGACCCTGGGTGCCGTGGTATGCCGACTCGTCCCTTCGCTGCAACTCGTGGCCACCCGCCGGGTCGACTTCGTGCCGGGGACGGGGCCGTTTCACCACTGGAAGTACAGCCGCCCGGCGCGTTGGATTGCCATCAGTACGGCAATCCGCGACATCCTGATTCGCACCGGGGTGGCGGCCGGGCGGGTGCGGGTGGTGCCCAGCGGGGTGGACCCTGACCGACCGCGGCCGGGCACGGGCGCGCGGGTGCGGGCCGAGTGGGGGATCGGTTCTCATGAGACCCTGGTGGGCAACATCGCCCACCTCGCTGACCACAAGGGGCAGCGTTACCTGGTGGAGGCGATCCCCCGGGTGCTCGAACGCCACCCCGGTGTCCGGTTCGCGATTGTGGGAGAGGGGGAACTCGAAGTCGACCTGAAGGCCCGCGGGACCCGGTTGGCTCTGGGGGACCGGTTGCTGTTCCCAGGATTCCGTCGGGACGTGGAGGCGGTCATGGACGCCCTCGATCTGTTCGTGTTGCCGTCCCACATGGAGGGGCTCGGCACCATCGTCCTCGACGCCATGATGGCCGGCAAGCCGGTGGTGGCCACCCGCACCGGGGGCGTCCCCGACGTGGTGGAGGATGGGGTGACCGGCCTCTTGGTGCCCCCCCGGGATCCGGCGGCGCTGGCCGATGCCTTGTGCCGGGCTCTGGCGGATCCGGCAGGCGCTGCCCTGCGGGCCGCGGCCGCCCGGCGCCGGGTCGTGGAGCGTTTCAGCGTCGACGCCATGGTGGAGGGCAACTTGGCCGTGTATCGGGAGCTTTTCGGGTGAAGGTGCTGCTGGTGCGCTTCTCGTCCCTGGGGGACGTGGTGCTGGTCACCGCCGCCGTGGAGGCCCTGCGCGAAGCGCTGCCCGGGGTACACCTCGACATACTGACCAAGCCCGAGTTTCGACCGGTGTTCGCGGGCAATCGGGGGGTTTCCGGCTTGCTGGAGTGGGACCCTGTTGACGGCTTGGGCAGCCTGGCCCGTGCGGTGCGGCGGGGAGAGTACGACTGGATCGTGGACCTCCACGCCAACCTGCGCACCTGGGTGCTGCGGGCACTGGTGCCGGGGCCCCGCTGGAGCGTCTACGCCAAGGGCGTGCTCCGGCGGCGCTTGGCGGTGTGGCTCCGCAAGCCAGGCCTGCTCGCCGGGCAGCCCCACGTAGTGGAGCGCTATCTGTCTGCCCTGGCTCCCCTAGGCGTGGGCTCCCGGTTCCGAAAGCCCTGCCTCTTCCTGGACCGCGGTGAACGGGACGCAGCGGGAGCGTTGCTGCGAGACGGGGGCTGGGACGGCCGGGCGCCGCTGATCGGGTTGGCCCCCGGCGCCCGGTGGGCCACCAAGGCCTGGCCCATGGAACACTGGGTGAAACTCGCCAGGGCGGTGGTGGCCGAAGGGGCGGGGCTCCCCGTCTTGGTGGGAGGCACCCTGGATCGTGGTCTGTGCGAAAGGGTGTTGAGGGACGCCGGGGTGACCGGTGTGAACCTAGCGGGCAGCACCAGCGTGCGGGGGACCGCTGCGGTGCTGGAGTGCTGTGACGCGCTGGTCGCCAACGACTCGGCGCCCATGCATCTGGCCGTCGCCGTGGGCACCCGGGTGGTGGCCCTGTTCGGTCCCACGATGGCGGGGTTCGGGTTCTCCC
The DNA here is from genome assembly GCA_029211085.1 of Deferrisomatales bacterium. GTDB lineage: Bacteria > Desulfobacterota > Deferrisomatia > Deferrisomatales > JARGFW01 > JARGFW01. Next base: position 26,067 of record JARGFW010000047.1, read on the forward strand.
CGCTGGGAGACGACGACGTGGCATTGGATACCGCCCTGGCGTGTCGCCCGTGCAGCCTGCACGGGGATGACCGGTGTCCCAAGGGGCACCACCGGTGCCTTGAAGGCCTGGAGCCGGTAGTTGTTGTCGCGGCCTTGAGGCGGGCCCCGGGAGGACCGCGGTGTCCGTGCTGTTCCTCAATGCCACTCGCAGGTAGGGTGTGGGATCCTGTCCCTCAGTGAACAGTGCGGGGACACCGCATCGTGGCGGCGGTGAGAGAAGGTACCCAATTGGAGGCGGCGTCCTTGGTCGGAATTCTCGTGGGGAGAGAACGCGACGTTCTTCTATGTGAATAACGTGAATGTTGAACGTAACGCAAAAAGACCTCTCCCCCGGCGAACACCGCAACATATAGTACCCAATTACTTGTTGTAAACTCCACATCTTGTGGTATAGACGTGCCGGGTTGACTTTTTTGCAGCACGTTCAGTGTTGAACGTGAGTACGATAGGCACTGGGCAGCGTTCAATTTGAAGCCTCTGGATATCGCGCCCCCGAGCCGTCCTGATGGAGCGTCGGAACCATATCCATCAATCGATGGTAAGGTCGTCCTTCGGGTGGGCACTACAGGCGAGAATGTTTCACCCGTCCGCGCAAGGGTCACGATCGATACCTTGGCCAGACACGGCCACGACCAAGTGCTGATGAGGAGTCGGCGTTTGTGCATCCGCTCGCGGCACCCTGGTCGCCGGGGTCCTGGGTTTTGACCCGTGATCGCGCCAGTTTGAGAATCCCGGCATGAACGAGATCGATGTGGTCTATACCTGGGTGGACGGCTCCGACCCGCGCTGGCGGGCCAAGAGAGAGTTCGTCTTGCGTGGGTCGAGTGGGATCGAGGCGCGACGGGGGGGCGACACCGGAGAGCACTGCTTTTCGGACAATGCTGAATTGAAGTTTTCTTTGAGGTCTCTGGAGTGCCACGCACCGTGGGTACGGAGGGTCTACCTGGTAACCGATGCTCAGGTTCCGCGTTGGCTGAACCAGGAAGAGGTTCATGTCGTCGACCACACCGATGTCTTCCCATCACCTGATTTGTTGCCCAGTTTCAGTTCACACGCGATCGAGTTGTGCCTCCACCGTATCGATGGGCTGGCGGATCAGTTCGTGGGTTTCAACGACGATTTCTTTCTCGGCAGACGGATCCACCCGGAAGACTTCTACTCCAGTGGAAAGCCGATCGTTAGGGTGGTAAGGATGGGCCGAAAGCGCCTCTCGCGCTTCCATGCGGCCGATGCTGAACGAATGACCCCCCACCAGGCGGCCGTGGCCCGGTCGAGGCATCTCATCTACGAGAGGTTCGGGGTGCTCTTACCCTACAAGGTGAGGCACTACCCGAGGGCGATGACGAGAAGGGGTTTGCAGGCCGTCTGGGATCTCTTCCCGTCGGAGATCCGTACAACCCTGGGTAATCCCTTCAGGACTGTGGAAGATGTAGCTATTCATGAGCTGTACGCGCACCACGTGATTGCAGTGAACGGGGGCCATTTGCGGGTTTTGAATGGGGTTGCTGGATTCCTCAGTATGTTGAGAATGCGAATGGACTACATGGGTACCTCAGTTGGAGATCGCAATTTTCAGAGAAAACTCAACCTGATAAGGCGCATCCGGCCCATGTTCTTTTCTATCAATGACAAGCCTGAAGCCTCTGTTGCCGAACGAGGCTACGCTTCGAGCGTGCTCTCGGGGATGTTCCCCCACCGGTGTAAGTATGAACTTGCCTAGGACGATGCGGAGGATGTTGCCCTCCGATCCAGGGGGTAGATTCACATCAAAGGTGCACCACCGCGGAGGAGGGCGGAGAAGCACTCCTGTCCAAGAACGCAAACTTCACAACGGATGAAATGCTGAGCTGATGCGGATTTGCGGCGCAGATGCCGAACCGACAACCTCCACCATGAAAAATGCCCCTCAAGATGGGTATGGTATGGGCTGCCAGGCTCCAGACCACCACCCACAAGAAGGGCAGTCGAATGGTACGCACCGCCAGCATTTTCAGTCAAATCCTGCGTCTCGTGGACCGCGTTCACTTCACCCGTCTGGCGCGCCAGCACCAGTCCAACCGCTACACCAAGCGGTTCACGGCGTGGGACCACTTCGTCGCCATGGTGTTCTGCCAACTGGCCCAAGCCAAGAGTCTGCGCGAAACCTGCGATGGTCTGGGCTCCGCCGTCGGCAAGGCCGTCCATCTGGGTGTCCGCAACCTGGCCAAGAAATCCACCCTGGCCTACGCCAACGAGCATCGCTCCGCAGCGTTGTTCCGCACGCTGTTCTTCCACCTCTCCACCCAACTGCATCGGTCCGGCATGGGCGGTCGGCGGAAGTTTCGCTTCCGCCACAAGCTCCTCAGCCTCGACGCCACCGTGATCACCCTGTGCCTGAACCTGTTCC
>JARGFW010000338.1 GCA_029211085.1 Deferrisomatales bacterium
CTGGCCGGCGCGCTGCGGAATTTCGGAGGCAAGGTTTCCTACGGGTACGACTGGAGTCTGAACGAGTAGGGAGGCTTCCCTGGACGGAACGAATGTCCCTAAACGGCGCCGCGGCAATACGGGAACGGCGCGGCCGCTAGGTGCTGGTTTCGAACCACACTGCCCCGTGATAGGGTTGCGATCCGAAAGGAAGACCAAGCCGACATGCACAGCACACTCTCCTCCTGCACCACGGGTAGGATGCTGCGTCGCGGCCCCACGGGACGGGTCTGTCGTGCGGCCCTGTGCCTGTTGCTGACGATTGGGACGCTGTTCGGTCCAACTCAGGGGCACACCCAGCCCGGACCCCAGGCCCCCCTGCGCAGCGCCGCCGAGATCGACTACCCCCCGTTCTCCATCGTGGAGCCCGGCGGGCACACTACCGGCTTCTCCGTAGAGTTGCTGCGGGCTGCGCTCGGCGCCATGGGGCGTGAGGTCACCTTCTGCACCGGGCCGTGGGAGCAGGTGCGGGGCTGGCTGGAGCGCGGCGACGTGGCTGCGCTGCCCCTGGTGGGACGGACTCCGGAGCGCGAGGCGCTGTTCGACTTCACCTTCCCCTACATGTCCCTGCACGGTGCCATCGTGGTGCGGCGGGATGCTGCGAACATCCGCGATCTCGAGGACCTCCGGGGTCGCACCGTGGCCGTGATGAGCGGCGACAACGCCGAGGAGTTCCTGCGCCGCGAGGATCGCGGTATCGACCTCCGGACCACGGCGACCTTCGAGGTGGCTCTCACGCAGCTGGCCGCGGGCCGCCACGACGCCGTGGTGGTCCAGCGCCTGGTCGCCCTGCGCCTGCTGCAGGAGACCGGGCTCTCCGAGCGCTTGCGGGTGCTGGATCATCCGATACAGGGGTTCCGCCAGGACTTCTGCTTCGCGGTGCGCGAGGGCGACCGGGGCACCCTGGCCCTGCTCAACGAGGGCCTGGCCATCGTCATGGCCGACGGCACCTACCGGCGCCTGCACGCCGAGTGGTTCGCTGCCCTGGAGCTGCCGGGGCACCGGCCGATTTTGGTCGGGGGAGACCGCAACTTCCCCCCCTTCGAGTTCCTCGACGAGAACGGCCACCCTGCAGGGTACAACGTGGAGCTGACCCGGGCCATCGCCCGGGAGATGGGCCTCGAGGTGGAGATCCGCCTGGGCCCCTGGCCCGCGGTGCGGGCGGGGCTGGCGGCGGGGGAGCTCGACGTGGTCCAGGGCATGCTCTACTCGCCCGAGCGGGACCGCTTCTTCGACTTCACCCAGGCGCACACTGTCAGCCACCAGGTGGCCGTGGTGCGGCGGGGTGAAGGTCCCGCCCCGGAGAGTCCGGAAGCACTGGCCGGCCAGCAGTTGGTGGTCGAGCGCGAAGACATCATGCACGACTTTGCCCGCGAACAAGGTCTGGAAGCCGCGGTGACGGCGGTGGCCGACCAGGAGACGGCCTTGCGGGAGCTGGCCGAGGGAAGGCACGACTGCGCCCTGGTCTCCCGGGTGACAGCCCTGTACCTGATCGAAAAACACGGCTGGGCGAACCTGGTGGTGGGCCGCCGGCCGCTGTTTGCCGCGGAGTATGCCTTCGCGGTGGCGGGTCACGGTAAGGCCCTGTTGGCCCAGTTCGGAGAGGGGCTCAAAGCCCTCGAGGAGAACGGCGAGTACCGGCGCATCTACGAGAAGTGGCTCGGGGTTTACCAGCCACAGCCGCCTCCCCTGTGGGTGGCGCTGCGCTACTCGGCGTGGGTGATCCTGCCGCTGATGGGGATTGTGGCGGCCGCCTTCCTGTGGTCCTGGTCCCTGCGCCGGAAGGTGGCGGAGCGCACCCGGGAGCTGCGTGCCAGCGAGGAGTTCCAGCGCGCGATGATCGCCTGCTCGCCGGTGGCGCTCTACGCCATCGACCTCGAGGGCGACTTGACGATGTGGAACGTCTCTGCCGAGCGCGTGTTCGGCTGGAGGGCCGAGGAGGTGCTGGGCAAGCCTTTGCCCATCGTGCCCGCGGACCGGCGGGAGGAGTTCGAGGCGCTGCGCCGGAGGCTGCTGGCCGAAGGCCACCTCACCGGTGTGGAGCTCGAACGGCAGCGCAAGGGTGGCGCCCGCTTCCTGGCCAGACTCTCCGCCGCGCCGATCCGGGGTTCCGGAGACCGGGTGATCGGGATCATGGGGTCGGTGGAGGACATCACCGAGCGGGCCCGTGCCGAGGCCGCTCTGCGCGACAGCGAGGCGCGCTTCCGGCTGCTGGCCGAGACCGCCCCCGTGGGCATCGTGATCTCCGACCGCGAGGAGAACACCCTCTACGTAAGCCAACGCTTTGTAGACCTGTTCGGGTACACCCGCGACGACATGCCCACGGTGCGCGAGTGGTGGGCGCTCGCCTACCCGGACCCGGCACAGCGTGACCGGGTGCGGGCACAGTGGGCAGCGGAGGCAGCGGGCGCCATCGCCACCCGTTCCGAGATCCACCCCATGGAGGCGCCGGTGACCTGCCGCGACGGACGCGAGCGCCAGGTGGAGTTCCGCATGACCTCCACCGGCGAGTTGAACTTCATCACCTTCAGCGACGTCAGCGAACGCCACTCCCTGGAGGAACAGCTGCGCCAAGCCCAGAAGATGGAGGCGGTGGGCCGGCTGGCGGGGGGCGTGGCCCACGACTTCAACAATATGCTCACCATCATCCTCGGCAACGCCGAGCTGGCCCTGGAAGAGACCGCGGGGAAGGGGAGGCTGAGCCGTCGCCTGACAGACGTGCTGGAGGCCGGCCAGCGCTCCGCCGACATCACCCGGCAGTTGCTGGCCTTCGCCCGCAAGCAGACCATCCAGCCCCGCGTGCTGGACTTGAACGAGAGCGTCGATTTGCTGCTCAAGATGCTGCGGCGGTTGATCGGGGAAGACCTGGATCTCGCCTGGTTGCCGGGCCCCGAGCTGTGGCCGGTGAAGCTCGACCCCTCCCAGCTGGATCAGGTGCTGGCCAACCTGTGCCTCAACGCCCGGGACGCCGTCGCGGGGGTCGGCAAGATCACCATCGAGACCGCCAACGCGATCTTCGACGAGGAGTACTGCCGCACCCACATCGGGTTCCATTCCGGGGAGTTCGTGCTGTTGGCGGTGAGCGACAACGGGCGCGGCATGGACGAGGCAACCCGCCGACAGGTGTTTGAACCGTTCTTCACCACCAAGGGACCCCACCAGGGCACCGGCCTGGGGCTGGCCACGGTGTATGGCATCGTCAAGCAGAACGCGGGCTTCATCAACGTGTATAGCGAGCCGGGGATGGGCACCACGTTCAAGATGTATCTTCCCCACCACGCAGGGGCCGTAACGGGCCGGGATGCACCTGCACAGGGCGAACTCCCCCGGGGCGCAGGACAGTCCGTGTTGTTAGTGGAGGATGAGACGGCGATTCTGCCGATGATCCGCGAAATGCTCGAGAGCCTCGGCTATCACGCCCTCACGGCGGCCACGCCCGGCGAGGCCCTGGGGCAGGTCCGGGAGGCCGGCGAACCGATCGACTTGCTCTTGACCGACGTGGTACTGCCGGAGATGAACGGCCGGGACCTGGCCGAACGGGCAAGGGCCGCTCGGCCGGAGCTGCGGGTGGTGTTCATGTCTGGCTATACAGCCAACGTCATCGCCCATCACGGGGTGCTCGACGAGGGTGTGCGATTCCTGCAGAAGCCGTTCTCCAAACGGGACCTGGCTGTTGCTCTGGAGCGTGCGTTCGCGGAGAGCCCGGAGGGGGTGCCCGGCGAGCGGTCGGGTGAGGACGATAGCGGATAGCTTTCGTCCCTTCCGTGCCGTTGTGGCGCACGCCCCGGCCGTATCGCCTGCCGCTGTAGTCATCGCTACCGGCCCCTGGTCGGCCACGTGGTAGTTTGACATTCCACACAATCGGAGCGACGCATGACCACCACTGCCCCTTCTTGCCTCTGCCGCCAAACCTTCGGCGACGAGGTCGCCGGCCAGCTTGGCTGTATCG
>JARGFW010000339.1 GCA_029211085.1 Deferrisomatales bacterium
TATACAGAAAAGTGGCTGCGGAGGCCGCATGAATCATAAATCAACGGGCTGCTAAGGGACAGCCAATGGTATAGAGGTCACCCGGTAGATTCACAAGGGGATGGATGGGGTTGCGGTAGAATGCGGGTTACCCCGCGCCCCATGCACAGATCGCTGCGTGCGGAACTACCGCACCAGGCTCCTGCCCCAGGTAGTGATGCCAAAGCGTACCACCTCTCGTATCAGTTCCTGGTCTTCTGCGGTGAGGGCTTTCAGGTCGACGACCTGTGCGCCTTACCCCAACCACACCCCTCCAACATCTTGAAATGGTAGCGTTCTTACCTTTCTTGCCTCTCTCAGTTGATACCCCATTGTCGAACCGGCGATCCATGCCCTTCAGCTGTTAGACGTGTGAAATACATGGAGGGTGACGAAGATCGCACCTTCCATGAGTGTGTATCATGTGAAATGGGTAAGAACGGTAAGAGCCGAATGATTCCAATAGGATAGGGATGTGAGGCGAGGGTAAGGGAGGGGGAAGGGGGTAATGCGTGCCGTTGGAAGACACTCCTCAGCGGTCACTCAGCCACGAAATTCGGTGGCGGCGGGCCTATCCCCCCCGCCTGTGCAAGTGACATAGCTGGCACTATTGTAAATTCTTACAACATCGCCGTGCCCCAGACGTCCACGGATGCTGAGGTAGGGCAAAAAAGGTGGCTTGTCCTTCGGGGAGGGTGGGCTGAGATGCCACTTTGCCCATGTACCCCAAAATGTCACCTGGACCGTGCCGTCTCGTGCCGGCAAGTGGGGCCACAGCCATGGCGAGTCAGGCACATAAGTCTTGAAAAACGTTAGATTTTCGATAAGTAATGGGGCGAACGGTTCCCCACTCCTCCCACGTTCGAATCCGGTCGCCCGCTCCAGAAATAACGGCCCTGCTTTCAAGGGCTTGTCCTTTTTGCAGCCCCCTATTGGGCCCCATGTTCCCGCCAATGCTCCTGCGAAGGAGCCGGAACATGGGTCACGGTAGGGGGTATTCTTTTGGCAACTCCCGGCCCAGGTAGGTGCTGATCTCCGCCACATCTTCCGACAGTCCCCGCGACACGAGTCCGCAGACCTCGTAGAGCAATTGCCGCGAGCCGTGGCCAGCCAAGTGCACCGTGTCATCCGGGCGGATGCCCACGCGCAGTCCCCACGCCACGAACGTGCGGCGCGTCGCATACGGCCGCCGGTACTCGATGCCCGCGGCGTGCAGTGCGGGTACCCCGTACCGTTCACTGAAGCGGGAGTTGTTGAAGGGGCGTCCCTGGTGCGTCGTCACCAGACAGTCTTTCCCGCGCGCGTGCAGGTGTTCATCTGCTGCTGCAGTGCTGGCGTGGTCGGCAGCCTCAGCGATAGATCTGTTCACCGTGCCGATGGAGGTGCTGGTGCAGCCTCCCGCTCCCAGTGACGCCGAGAGGCAAGCGCTCCAGGAAGAGGTTTGGAACGAGTGGAAGGAACAGCCAGAACCTCTGCAGGAAGTAGTGTTCCAATAGGTTTGCCATAAGTTTTGCCAGCCCCGCAGCAACTGGACGCCTTTGGGGGACACGCAGCCGGGCGAGGAAAGATGGGGAGGGTGTTGAGTGCAGCGCAGATCGGTCAGTCCGCTGGCGGTTTCTAGCCGTCAGCCTGCCGTCGGTGATGGATACCACGAGACATCTTCCTGGATTGGATTCCCTGCCGCATCGCGATTGGACCCGGAAGCGAGGACTGTTTTCTGACCGTCTTGAGCAGATGTCCCGCAAGGGAGCCTGCGTCCGCTTGTTGGTGGCGCTGTCTCCAGGGAGGGGCGGCCCCCAGCTAGTTGCCTCTCCTGGTCGGGGCCCCGAGGACTCAGGTGAGGGTGAGACGTCGGCACAATTCCAGTCCGCGGGTCGGATCTGGGGCCCAGTACTCGGACCCCACGTGGCGCCAGACCTTCTCGTCCACCATGCCACCGCCGATCAGGGTGGCCGGGACGGGCCTCGCCCCTTCCCACTCGGCGTGCAGCAGGGCGACGGTATCCCGCATGGCGTCGAAGGCGATGGTGAGAAGCCCCGAGAGGCCCACGACAGCGGGTCTGAGTTCGAGCGCCCGGGCGACGAACACCTCCGGTGCCACGTCCACTCCCAGGTCGATGACGGTGAAGCCGTTGCAGCGCAGGAGCATGTGCATCACGTTCTTGCCGATGTCGTGGATGTCGCCCTCCACCGTCCCGAGCAGGATCGTCCCGGGGGCCGGCCCCGAGGACGGACGGCGCTCCAGGGCCGGTTCCACCAGTTCCACGACCTGGCGGAGTATCTCTCCGGCCATGATCAAGCCGGACACGAAGTATTGCCGCTCTTCGTAGAGCAGTCCCACCTGGTGCACCCCTTCCTGACACTCGGCCATGATCTGCAGCGGGTCTTCACCCGCCGTGAGCCGCTGGCGAACCCGTTCCAGCACGCCGTTCTCGTCCAGGGTCCGCAGCAACCCGATCAGGTCGGTCCGGTCATCGCCCACGGGGATCCCTCCTCAGCGTTCTTCCGGTTTCGGAAACATCACGCCTCGCTCCACGCACCGACACAGGCCCGGAGGCGCAGCCGGTCGCCGCCACAGATGAACCACCCCCAACTTACGGGTCGGTCGTCGAAGTCGTGGAAGGTATGGGCGAGACGAAACGCGGGGTCGCCAACGGTTCCGCCCAGCAGGACGGCCTCGTCGTCCCGGAGCACGGTGGCCTCGATGGTGAGCACTCCCCCCTTGAGGTCCGTCTCTCCGGAGCCCGCCAGCAGACCCTGCAGCGAGGTCGCCTCCATCTCGGCCTCCACGATGGGCCGGGTCGGGTCGTACACCATGTGTTCCCGGTGGTAGAGCACCGGTTCTCCTGCCCGGAAGAGCAGGCGGCGCAGATAGATCACCCGGGCTGCCACCCTCACACCGAGCTTGCGGGCGGCCCGTTCATCCGCGGAGACCATGCGCGCCTCCAGTAGTTTCACCCGGGCGAGGTCCGGATCCTGCACGAGGGCCTTGAACGCTTCCAGGCCGAAGGTGGCCGCCCCCAGCTCCATCTTCTTCACGAAGGTCCCACTGCCCTGGACGGTGCTCACCAAGCCCTGGTCTAGGAGCAGGTTGACGGCCCTCCTCACGGTCATGGGGCTGACCTGGTAGCTTTCGCATAGCCGGGCTTCCGACGGCAACCGACCGCTAGGGTGGAACTCTCCAGCGGCGATCCGCGCTCGCAGCATGCGCACCAACTGCACGTACGCCGGTTCGTATGCGTCGCGGTCGATGTAGGTCTGGTCCGCATGTTCCATCAGTGCCTCAAACGCTGTTCCTGCGACGAGGGTCCTGGTGGGGTGGCGCCGGGTCGGCCGCGACGTTAAAACCAGGGTTTGCTGGCGGGTTGACAAGTTGTATATATAACTTTATAACTCGGTGGGTCAAGTGTCCGTGCACCGCCTGTCAACGCACGGCCCTCCGGCGAGTCCTGCCGTGTCACTCCTGCGTTCCAGAACAAACGGTGGTATACCGTCTGGGGTCCGCGGGCGTTAGACGCTGCGCTGAAACTGTCGCCTCACTGGCAAGGCTGGAGTCCTCAAACGGTCGTCCCCCCCCAGGGGGCGAGAAGGAGGTGGGTCCCATGAACCCGGAAGAAGCCAAGAAATTGTTCGACGCGAGGTTGGGGCGCTACCAGGCCGCGATCGCCATGGAACCGGTGGACCGCATGCCCATCGCCTGCGGCAGCAACTACTTCGCCGAGGTGTACTCGGGCAACACCCACCAGTCCACGGTGTACGACCCGGAGAAGTGGCTGGAGGCCGAAAAGATTTTCGTGCGGGACTTCCCAGAGATCGACGTGCTGCGTGACAACCGCATGTACGGCCCGTTCCAGGATGCCGTCGGGTGCAACAACTACCGCCTGCCGGGGCGCGACCTGTCCCCGAACACCTGGTTCCAGTTCGTCGAGCGCGACAACATGAAGGCCGACGAGTACGACCTCCTG
>JARGFW010000048.1 GCA_029211085.1 Deferrisomatales bacterium
CTCGGTCCCGGTTTCGCCGGCAGAAGCCCCGGGCGCGCTATCGGGCCCTCGGGGGATTCCTGCCTCAGAACTGCCGATGGAACCAGCTTGCAACTGTTGTGCCATTTCCATAACTGATGCTAACTATATGCAATTACTATAATTTTATGTGCTATATACGGAATCTGTGACAACCCTATGGAGGATACTCTGTGGAAATAATGGACAGTGTTTGATTTTATCCACGGGAACGGCGCTTCTCCGGTTGTGTGGCGATTACACCCATAGTAGATTTTCTCTACACATTCCCGCGAGGGTGGTCCCAGCGGGCTCGCCAACGGGCGGAACCACCTCGAGGCGGTCCCCGAGGGAACCCCGTCGCAAGAGGTTGGCACTATCTCGAGGCGGTCCCCGAGGGAACCCCGTCGCAAGAGGTTGGCACTATAATTGCTCATCAATGGGCACCGCGCCTTATCGCCTCTATGGAGTACTCGTGCTCCAGACCGTGAGAGACCCATGCACGAAGCGTCCAGTTCCCTCCACCACTGCAAGTTCGAAGTGCCGGAGATCGTGTTCGGACGAGGGCTCATCCACAAGGTGGGCTCGTGCGCGCGACGCTTGGGGGGCCGGAAGGTGCTTTTGGTCAGCGACGAAGGATTGTTGCGGGCAGGCTGGGTGGACGTGGCGTTGGACAGCCTTCGCGGTGCCGGTCTGGATCCCGTCTACTACGGGGACGTGACCCCCAACCCGAAAGACACGGAGGTGGAGGAGGGAGCCCGGGAGTATTTGCGGCAAGGAACCGACGTGATCGTCGGGCTGGGCGGCGGAAGTGCGATGGACGCGGCGAAAGGCATAGCAGTGTTGGTATCGAACCAAGGTCGCATCAGGGATTACAAGGGGACCGACACAATCCAGCGTCCGCTGCCGCCCATGGTGATGTGTCCGACCACGTGCGGAACGGGCTCCGACGTGTCCCAGTTCGCCGTGATCACGGACACGCTGAACATGTGCAAGACTGTCATCGGGAGCCGAACCCTGGCCCCGGACATCAGCCTGACCGACCCCGACACCTTGTCGACCCTGCCCCAGGAGTTCGTTTGCACCAGCGGACTGGACGCTCTTAGCCATGCGATCGAGGCATTCTTCTCCCTCGCGGCTACCAGTCTGACGGACGTGCACGCCATCCGATCGGTGCGACTCCTGGCTTCGAGCCTGGTAACCGGTGTACGTGAGCAACGACCGGAAGACCTGGAGCAACTATCCCGGGCGAGCCTCCACGCCGGCATGGCGTTGTCCAACGCCCTGCTCGGCATGGCACACGCACTGGCCCACCCTCTGGGGGGTCGCTACGACCTGAACCACGGCAGTCTGAACGCCGTACTGCTGCCTGAAGTGATCCGCTATGATCTTCCCGCCGTCTGGGAAAAGTTGCCGGAACTCTCCTGGGGGCTGGGGTGTCGCACCAACGGGGACCCCGCCGCCAGCGCCCGAGCCATAGAGGACACCGTGTGTCAACTTCTCCATGACACGGGGGCCCCAACCAGTCTGCGCAGCCTCGGCGTAGTTGAAGTAGACCTGCCTGAGCTCGCCACTAAAGCCCTCAACGATGTGTGCCTCGTCACGTGCCCACGACAGGCAACTCAGGCCGACCTTCTGGGCGTCCTGGAGAAAACCTTCTGATGAACAGCCCGATGCACCGATCCGTCGACTGGAACACGATTGAACAACTTCTCGGAGTCGATAGTTCCAAAATCGGATTCTACTCGGAGGTGAAACAAAAGATCCGGGAACTGGAGACGATCAATCTGGATCTCCAGACGAAGACGAACGAGTTGATGACCGTGTTTGACTCGATTCAGGACGGGGTTCTCATTTTCAACGCCGACGGCCGGGTCCAGTACCGAAATCATGCCTGCCCCAAGCTGTTCCTGACCGAAGCGGTCATTGGCAAATCATGCCAAGACCTGTTTCACGCACAAGAGCGCCGCGACCCGGGGAACTGCCCTGTGGAGGGAGCGCTGAGGGGAAAGAACTGCCAGTGCGCGTTCTCTGTGCATCGGGGATCGAGGACCTGGTATTTCGAAACCACGGCTACCCCCATCGAAGATCTCCACGGGAAACCGTCGCGGGCCCTGCTGTTCCTGCGAGACGTGACGGATCGCCGAATGAAGGAACTGCAGTTGATGCAGGCCGAGAAGATGTCGAGCATCGGCTTGCTCGCAGCGGGTGTGGCCCACGAGATCAACAACCCCCTCACCTCGGTGGTCGGATACGCCGAAGCACTGCAGCGCCGCTTTCGGGAAAACCCGGGACTGAGTGAGGACAGTCGTCTCGATGAGTTTCCCGCCTACCTGGAGGTCATCGTCCGGGAATCCTACCGCTGCAAGTCGATCATCGAGCGCCTACTGAGTTTTAGTCGCAAGTCCGACGGCACGGAAGGGCCGGTGGACCTGGGGAATCTGGTGAAGGAAGTGCTGGAACTGGTGGCGCACCAGTCGCGCTACCGCGAAGTGGAGATTCGCACCAACGTGACTCCGGACACCCCACCGGTGTGGGGCGACGCAGCCGGCTTGCGCCAGGTAATCCTGAATCTCACCCTGAACGCGCTCCAAGCCATCGAGGGACGGGGACAGGTGGACATTTCCACTCGTTACGAGGAGCCATCGGCCTTCCTGATGGTACGGGACACTGGCCATGGCATCCCGAAGGAGGTGCTGGCGCAGGTGTGGGATCCCTTCTTCACCACGAAGTCCGCGGGACACGGAGTCGGTCTTGGGCTCTCGGTCACCTACAACATCGTTCAGCGGCACGGGGGGCAAGTGCAGGTCGAGAGCCGCATGGGGAAAGGGTCGACCTTCACGGTGCAACTTCCCCTGTACAAGGCTGCGTGATGCTGGAACGAGCCAAGATTCTGGTGATCGACGACGAACTGCCCCTCCGCGAACTGCTGCGAATGGAGTTCGCGCGCGCAGGCCACACCGTGGAGACGGCCTCTGGGGGTGAGGAAGGACTCACGAAGTACCGGGAAGAGATATTCAACGTAGTCCTCCTGGATATTCGCATGCTCGGCCTGAATGGGGTCGAGGTGTTGCGGCAGATGCGTCGGGAGTCGACCATACCCGAGATCATCATGCTCACCGGCCACGGAACCATCGAGTCGGCGGTGGATTGCATCAAGGAGGGGGCCTACGAATATCTCACTAAGCCGGTGAAGTTCGAGGAACTGGCCTTGGTAGTGCGCAAAGCCCACGAGAAGAACCTCCTGCGCATCGAGAACATCAATCTCAAACTTGAGGTGGCCAACTTCGACGACCGTCATCAGATCGTGGGCCGGAGCCCGCCGTTCCGCAAGGCTCTTGCCCTCGTGGAGCGCTTGGGGCCCTCGGATGAACACCTGCTGGTTCAGGGGGAGAGCGGCACCGGTAAGGAGGTGATCGCACGTTCGGTTCACAACATCAGCCACCGCAGCAACAAACAGTTCGTCGCGTTGAACTGCGGACGACTGAATGCCCACACCGCCGAGAGCGAGCTGTTCGGCCACATGCAAGGAGCCTTCACCGGAGCCGTCAAGGGACGCGCAGGGGTGTTCGAGTTGGCGCACACCGGGACCCTGTTCTTGGATGAAGTGTCCGAGATGCCCCTGGACGTGCAGGTGAAACTGCTACGCATCTTAGAATCAAGTACCTTTCGGCGCCTTGGAGGCAACAAGGACATCCTGGTCGATGTGCGTTTCGTGTTCGCTTCCAACCAGAATTTGGAGAAGTGTGTGGCGCGGGGAACCTTCCGGGAGGATCTGTTTCATCGGATCAACCTGCTCACCATCGATCTCCCCCCGCTACGCGAACGCGGCTCCGACATCAGCCTATTGGCTGAGTATTTCCTCCAGACGGACCCCAGGAGAGGCAATCGGCGGGCATGGGAGATCACACCTGAAACCCAGGCCATCCTCCTCGGGCACTCGTGGCCGGGAAACGTCCGGGAGCTCAAAAACACCCTGCGGCGGGCCTGCATCTTGGCAACGGAACCGCTCATCACGCCCGATCTGTTACCATTCCAGGTCAGCCGCGAGCGCTCTCCCACGCTCCCTGGCTGCCCGCGGACCCGCCCCAACCCCCTCTGGATGGTCGAAAGGGACCATATCTGCCAGATGTTAGCGCTGACCGGCGGCAACAAGAGCAGAGCCGCGCACCTCTTGGGAATCGACCGTAAGACCCTGTATGCGAAGATCGAGAGATATGATCACGGCAAGGCGTGAGATAGTCGTTTCGCTTCGCGATTCTGCTCGCCCGGCCACCCGCCGCCGCGAGTGCCCGAAAGGAGGGGTTCGATGTCGGAAACACAGGTCACGGTGATCGCCAGGTGTAAAGCCAAGAAGGGTCTGGAGGAACGGGTTCGCGACGAGATATTGGTGCTGGTAGAGCCCACCCGAGCCGAGCCGGGGTGCATCAACTACGACCTCCACGTCTCGGCAGATGACCCCGCACAGTTTGTGCTCTACGAGAACTGGACCAGCAAGGGGGAACTGGACAAACACCTCGCCATGCCTTACCTGGAGCGGTTCAAGGAGTTGGCCGAGCAATTGCTAGCGGCGCCGATCGACATCGCCCTGTACGAGATGCTCTCCGCGCCGGAACACTAGGCCGGCCCCGGAGCGCCCCACCCGGGAAGGGCGCGGCCTGCACGGCGAGTGCGCGCGCCTCCCCCGCGGCGCCGCCCCGGGAAAGGCCGCACCACGCTCATGCCCGAGAACCGGCTCCCTGGAGACCTGCAGCGCTATCTGGAGGCGCACGGGCCGCGTCCAGCAGCAGACGACCCACCCCCGTCCTGCCCCCCGAGCCCCTCCGACCGAGACCTCGTCCGCCTGGGCCAGCTCCTGGGGCTGAACCTGAGCCAGGCAGTAGTGCTGGTCCTGAAGGGCCAGTGGGAGAAGTTTCGGGACCAACGGGGAACCACCGGGGATAGCCAGGGCCACAGCGTTGCAGCCCGCTACCCCCTCAACCAGGCGTTCCACGCCGGGGCCTGCGGGACGGCGGACGCATCCGGGTTGTTCCGCTTGTTCGAGGAGGAAGCCCGGCTTTCCAGCGACGGCGGGCACGACGAGGAGAGCTTTCGCACCCTGGTTCACCACTGCACCCTCCTCGGCCTGCACCTGCGCTCCTTCCACGGGCCCGAGGTGCAAGCATTCGATGCCTCCCAACAGGCGCAACAGGAACTCCTCGTTGCAGCGACACCCGAAGAGCGCGAGGCCTTTTGGACCAAGCACCGCCAGTGGCGGGAGATGGAGGAGGAGGTGGGCAGCCTGCTCCTAGAGGTAGAAGGCCAGGCCCTGGAGAACCGGCGGATCGAGCGCCAGTGGATGGAGACCTTCGGCTCCGCGTACCTGCCTTTGTTGGAGACGGAGGCCCGATTCCGCTCCCTGGTGAGGGCGATCGAAAGCAAGGCTGCGAACCCGCACCTGACCTTGGAGGACCTGGAGGAACTCGAAACGGTGGAGCGCGAGAGTGTCGAGCAGGAGATGGCCCGACTGCGGCGGACGTTGGCCCGTTCCAGGGTCGCCCACCTCTCGGGACCCGGGGGTATGCCGCTCCATGACTTTGAGTCGCTGGGGTACGAGGAGGAGTGTCGAAGGCTCCTGAGGGAGATCTACCGCCTCACCCATCCGGACATTGTACGTCATCACGGATTCACAGAACGGCAGCGGGAGCGGCTCGTCGGGTACTACCGGGCGGCCGTGGCCTGTGCCGACACGACGCGGCTCGACGACCAGGAGATCGCCCTGGGCATGCGCTCCCTGCCATCCCTCGAGGGCATTCTGACACGGGTGCGGAAGATCTGGGAGGTCAAGGGTCTGGACGTGAACGAAGGCGCCGCGATCCGCGGGGAAACCCTGGCCGAACGCATGGCATGGCTCACCGCCCGGAACGCCGAACTGGAGGAACAGGCGACGCAGGTGCGGGGCGACCTGCTGGTCATCGCCACGGACGCCGACCTGGGCGAGAAGCGGGCCTGCCTGCGCTCCCGCGAGCAGATCGCCGGGGTCACGTGGGAGATGGAGCAGAAGCGGCAAGACTACGCGGCGCAGATTCCTGCGCTGGAGGTTCGGCTACAGCAGTTGTTCGAGGGCGGGAGCGAGAGTGATCCGACGCTGCCCTGACGCGAGCTGCGCCCAGGAGGACGGGGACGGTCCTCCTGGGACCTCCAGCAGTCTCACCACCGGTTGGGCCGGCCATCGGGATGTGGCCACTACGCTCGGCGCCCTGGACATCCGGGTCTCTACGCCGACGATCTTCCACACGGTTGGCGGGCACACCCTGCGGGTTCTTGCCGCGGACCTTCGGCCGGACGGGTCATCGGTGGTCACCGGGAGTGCCGACCACACCGCCATGCTATGGGACGCCGCTACCGGCCGGCCGGTCCGGCGATTCGCAGGACACACCGCCGAACTCCGGGCCGTGGCATTCAGCCCCGACGGCACCCATCTGATCACCGGCAGCTCCGACGGCGCGGCCATCGTCTGGGATGTGGAGACCGGAGAGCATTTGCACACTCTCGATGGCCACGCCGCGTGGGTCGGCGCCGTGGCCATCGGCCCAGGGAAAGCCCTCGCTCTCACGGGGAGCGGGGACCGGAGTGCCGCCCTGTGGGATCTGTGTACCGGGCAGAGGGCCCGGGTGCTGACCGGACACACCGCGTGCGTCACTTCCGTGGCGTTCCGACCCTGTGGACGCCAGGTCCTCACCGGCGGCTGGGACGGCACGGCCGTGCTGTGGGATGCCGGCACCGGCCGGCACCTGCGCTCTTTCGTTGGGTACCCCTCCCCCGTTACGGCCGCAGGTTTCCACCCCGGAGGGGGAAGCGCGGCGACGGGCCACGCCGACGGCAGAGTGATCGTCTGGGCCGTTGATACGGGCCGGCAACAACAGGTCTTTCAGGGGCACAGGATGGCGGTCGCGGCCCTCGCTTTCCAGCCGGAGGGCGGGCAGGTGCTCAGCGGCACTTCCGACGGAGAATGCACCCTGTGGAGCCTGGAGGGTAGAGGCGTCCTGCGCGGGTTTCGCGGCCATACCGGGGAGGTACATTCCATCGTTTTCGGCCGCGACGGAAGTGGCCTTCTCACCGCCGGGGGCGGCGAGGTCCTCCTCTGGGACGCCCGGGATGGCACACAGCGAAAGCGCTGGCGCCCGGCCCCGGCGCCCGTCTGCGGCATGGCGCTCAGCCCCGACGGTGGGCTGGTGGCCGCTGCCCGCGGGACCTCGGCTGTCGGAATCTGGGACACCCGGTCGGGGAAGGCTCTCCCCCTTTCCCCAGCCAAACCTCCGGTCGCGGTCACCTGCGTGGCGTTTCCTCCCGACTCACCCACCCTCCTCGCCGGAGGGGCCGGGCTCTCCGTTATGCTCTGGGACTCGATGGCAGGTTCCCATCTGGGTTCGTTGGACGGCTTCCGCACTCCCGTCTCTGCCCTGGCCTTGGGCGTCGGAGGGCGAAGTTGTCTCACAGGGTGCCTGGACGGCACCGTCGTTCTCTGGGACGTGGGGACACAACGGCCTCTGCATCATCTGGAGGGGCACTCCTACACGGTTCGAGCGGTCGCACTGAGCGCAGACGACCGTTTCGCCCTCACCGGCAGCGCCGACCACAAGGCCATCCTGTGGGACCTGGAGGCCGGCCGCAAGGCGTGGACCTTCCGAGGACACGCCTCGCCTGTGAACGCGGTGGCCTTCGGTCCGGGCGGCCACACGGTAGCTACGGCTGGCAGGGATGGGAAGGTGGTGATCTGGGACCTTCGCACCGGAGGCCGCCTCGGCGCGTTCCGACATGATGCATGCGCAGTCAACACCGTGGCCTTCCATTCCACGGAGCCGTTGCTCCTCACCGCGGGCTCCGACCACACCGCCACCCTGTGGGACCTCCATTCCGGAGAGCAGATCCGGCAATTCGCGGGGCACGCACAGTGCATCCGGGCGGCGGCCTTCTTCCCCGGGGGAGAGCGGATTGCAACCGGAAGCGAAGACGGAACGGTCCGCTTCTGGGACACTCGCAGCGGTCGGCTGCTGGTCACGCTGCACGCCGGCGACCCGGGGTTCTTGTGGACCACGCCTCCGGACGAGGTGGCAGAGTGCGGCTGGCTGTGGACCGACAGGACCGACCGGGTCCATGTCCTTCGGAAGGATCGGGACAGCGGCAGGATCGAGCCCCTGGGGGACGAAGACGCCGAGCGCTGCGGCTACCTCCGAACCGGCCTTCACAACCGCGGGGACATGGTCATGAACCGCCTGAATCACTATGAACTCTACCGCCGGGACATTGAGATCCTCTCCGGACGCTTCGCCGCACGCCAGCTCGAGCAGGACCTGCGCACTCGCCGACTGCACTTGCCGCGCTGACGAGAGCCCCCTCGATCGGCGGCCCCGTGCGAACCGGCTTTCGCCAACCTGTTTTCCCAAATCCCAGCACAACTGCCTCGCTAGGGCGCGCCAGTCCATACTGCGCTGCGGCTATCCCAAGGCTTTGCAGCGTTTCACCAAGCCTCAGTTAGCCCCTACGGCACCCCATCTGCTGAAGGCGGAATCGAAAGGCCTTGCGTGCTTCACGCCCGTGCCGAGTCGGTCCCACCAAGGTCGCGGGGCTGGAACCATGTGCATCGTCAATCTGTGAGATTCTTCTCGTAAAAGGATTCTTTCAAAAGGCGAAAGGACCGGGCGAAGCTTTCGAACTCCTCCAGATCGCGAGGGTCGTATGCCCCTTCCATCGGTCTCCACTGACTGTAGTAGAACGCCACGACGCGTTCGCCGCGCTTTCCAAGGATCAACTCCGTCATGACCTTCTGCTGTCTGACCGGTTCACTGCCTTCCGCCGAGGCGGCAAGACCCACACCACCCAGCACCGGAACCGACTGGGTGTGAATGTCTCCGAACTTGACCCGAGCAGCCCACAGAAAGCGTTGGTAGAACTCCGCCACACGGGTGTCCAAGTCTCTTGAATAGCCATAGGGTTCCTCGTCATAGGCGAACGTAGAAAGGCATAGGGATGGGCAATCGCCCCTCTTGAGGAATGCGATCATAAATTCGTCCACGCCAACTCCTTCCATTCTCTTCCACTCTTTCGTGGGCGGGACGAACTCGAACTCTTCCCGATAGACAACCGTTCCGCTGTTAGAGTGGCGATAGGAGGTCGTGGCCAACTCCCCTGGCGAAGACGTGGTGGCACAACCCCCTATCGACACGCCCAGAAGGGCGGTCACAGCAGCCATTCCAACGGACAATTTCTTCATGGTCGCCTCACCTGTTCCTGGATTCGTTTGAGCACGAGAAGGATCTCTCTGTAGTCAGGAGACCCGCCTCTGGCGTAACGAATCACCCCCTGCGTGTCGACAACGACTGTTAGTCGCGTGAAGACGGGCCCTACCGGTCCAGCCCCTAGACTCGTTCCGAGGTATCCGGTTACGTTCGACAAGAGTGGGAAAGTGAAGGCGAACTTCCGAGCCCAGTAGTTCAACGTAGTTGCGTCGTCTCGACTGACGCCCGCGACCCGGGCGTTGAAGCGCTCATAGAGGTAAAGGTTCCTCTGATGGCCCTCCATTTCGCCCGTTCAGACGGGCGTAAAGGCGGCGGGAAAGAAGGTCAGTACCAGATTGTGTTGGCCGAAGTATTCGTTGTCGTACTCGACCAGCCGGCCCTGGGCCGCAGGGAGGGAAAACCCGGGGAACCCCCTGCCCACGAGGTCACTTCGGACGTCCTCGGAGGCGCGCCCTGTAAGCGCACAGGTGAGAAGCCCGATGAGAATGATGTATGGGGTGAATACCGCTCCGTGTCTGGTCGCCATCATTGGCCTCCTCGGTTGCGTGCTCCGCCTTGTCCGCCAACACCCTTCAGAACCCGCTAATCCAGGTCGGGCGCACTCGAAAAGGGAGGAACTCGGCGCGCCTGACGCCCTTGCAACGGGTATTGGCTGCACTCATTGGTTGTCCTCCGGACCCGGGCTTCGCGAAAGCCCGGGCTGATCTTTCATCTCTCGGATCAAAACCTCCACTAGCTCCGGCCCGGCAAGGTACTGCCCGTGCCATATTCCGGCTCCCTTAGGGTCGACTAGCAAGAGATGCGGGAAGAAGGAGATCCCATATTGTTGAACTACACTCCTCGCCATGGTCACCTGAGGAGCGCACCAAATGGTCGGCCGATAGTCGAACGGCTTCTTCGCCCAGTACTTCTGGACGGTCTCGGGGGCTTCCCCGAGATAGATGTCGAGGACTTCGACCCCCAACGCTCTCACCTGCCCGTGAACCGCCGCGATTTCCTCGATCAGGTCTGCACAGGAGGGGCAGGTGGTCCTCCCAAACCTGATGAGCACCCAGCGGCCCCGCCACTCGCCCATGCGGTGAACCGCTCCGCCCAGGTCCTGGAATTCCCATCCATCCTCGGCACTCCCCATGGTCTGGGTCGGCATGGCCGCGGACATGAAGAAAGCGGTGCAGCAAACCGGTGCAGCAAACCTTGACAAACACCAACACAGCCAGCCTTGAGGGCGCTTGATTGGCGGAGAAACCCATGTCCAGTTCCTAAAACTTCGGGTTCAGATTCGCCAGAGGCTCACCAAGTCCACCCAACACCTCCTCGGGGCCGTGTGCCTCCAGGCGACCCATGTCGGCAATCTCTAGGATCGATTCCACCATCTCCAAAGAGTCCAGCAGACCCGCTCGATCTGCATAGCGTTCCCGGCAGTGGACCTCATCTCCGCAAGAGCCGAACCCGAAATGGAGCCACGGGGACCCACTCTCGGTTGCTTTCCTGAGCCTCTAACCATCGCCTGGAAGTTCCCGCTCCCCCGTGGCCCTTGCGGCAAAGCACGATGGCGACACATCTGCCATCATTGGACATGGGGAACGCCCTCCCCTTTCTCCGCCGTGCGCCCCCCCCGGGGTGCCGGCTTTGTCAGCGCCGGAAACCGCACTCCAGAACAAAGAACTGGGGATTGAGCCCGGCCAGGGGCTCGCGCAGCTTGGTCAACTCGGGCTCCGGACCGTGGATCTCCAGCCGCGTCAGCTCGGAGATCTTCAAGGCCTCCTGGAGCAGCTGCCCCACGTTGTCCAGGTGCGCCAACGCCGCTTTGGCATCGAAGTACCCCTCCCTGCAGTGGGCCTCGTCGCCGTTGAAGCTGAACCCGTAGTAGAGGCACTTAGGCTCACCCTTGGTCTTGGCCACGAACTGCTCGCACAGTCCCTTGAACTCCTTGAGCTTTCCGGGTCCCACGCGGAAGTAAGGCACGATGGAGCAGCAGGTGTCCTGGGTCGCCCTGGTCGTTCCTCCTATCTGTCGTCCCCCGTTGGATGGGAATGGCGCCAGAGAAGGGGGAGGTCTCCGGCGGGATCCACGATACCACCACATCCCGGGTCCGGAAGGCCACCGGGCCCGATCTCGGGCCGGGTGCCAAGACAACATGCAGGCCGTGTCGGCGGAGAAACCCCGGGCCGAGACTCCCGGCAGGGGGCCGAGTCAGGGAAGTTCCGGCCGCGCAACGCCGACAGCGCGGCGACAACGTGGTAGGCTCGAACCGGTTCGACCCGTTCTCCGCCCTCGGCACCGGCGCCGGGGGCATCTCCCAGGGGCCCTGCTCCAGAACCGCTCCCCGGGGCAGCGACGAAAGGCGCGCCGTGATCCTCTCCGTTTCCGCCCTGCTCCTGGGCATCAGTGTGCTGCTGGTGGGCAGCGGTCTGCTCGGCACCCTGCTGGGGGTGCGGGCGGCCCTGGAGAGCTTCCCCGCCGTGGTCATCGGCCCGGTGATGTCGGCGTACTTCCTGGGGTTCGTGGTGGGTACCTACCTGTGCCCCCCGGTGATCCGGCGGGTGGGTCACATCCGCGCCTTCGCCGCCATGGCCGGGCTAGCCGCGGCCTCGGCGTTCGCCCACGTCCTCTACGTCAGCCCCTGGGCGTGGGGGTTCCTGCGGGCCGTCACCGGGGTATGCCAGGTGGGGCTCTACATGGTAGTGGAGAGCTGGCTCAACGAGCGGGCGCCCGCGGAGAGCCGGGGCCGGGTGTTCGCGGTCTATATCGCGTCGATCCTGGCCGCCGGCGCCCTGGGCCAAGCCCTGGTGCCGGTGGACGGCGCCGCCGGCGCCCTGGGGTTCGGCCTGGCCGCGGTGCTGTTCGCCCTGGGGCTGGTGCCGGTGGCCCTCACCGACCTGGCCGAGCCGGTGCCGGTCACCGCGCAGCGGGCCGGCCTGGGGCGGCTGGTGCGGGCGTCCCCCCTGGGGGTGGTGGGCACCCTGGTGTCGGGGCTGGCCAACAGCGCGTTCTGGGGCATGGGCGCGGTCTTCGCCCTGCGGGTGGGGATGTCCACCGGCGAGATCGCGGCGTTCATGGCGGCGACGATCTCCGGCGGGGCGGTGCTGCAGTGGCCCATCGGGTACCTGTCCGACCGCTTCGAGCGGCGGGCGGTGCTGATCGCCGTGTGCCTCGCCGGCGCCGGGGTGGCCCTCGGCCTGCGGGCGGCGGTGGACGTCTCCCATCCGGTGCTCCTCGCGGGGGCGTTCGCCTACGGCGGGCTGGCGTTCTCGGTCTACAGCCTCAGCGTCGCCCACCTGAACGACCACTTGGCCCCGGGGGAGGTGCTGGAGGCCACCCGGGGGCTGCTGCTGGTCTACGGGGTCGGCGCCACCCTGGGCCCCAGCGTCGCGGGTCTGCTCATGGGCGCCTTCGGCCCCGGCAGCCTGCTGCTGTACTTCGCCGCGGCCTACGGGGCCCTCGGCCTGTTCGCCCTGCTGCGGGCACAGATGCGGCCGCCGGTGCCCGCCGAGGATCAGCGGCCCTTCGTACCCCTGGCCCGGATGTCGCCCGTGGGCCTGGAACTCAACCTGACACCCCAGGGCGGCGACGAGGCGGCGGAGGCGGCCCCCGGTCCGGCAGGCTAGGGCGCGTACCCCGAGACGAAAGAAGCGGACATGGCGCACCGTGGCACGACATCCCCCTCGGCGGCGAGGCCCCGCGTGGTTCCAGGCGGTGATCGAGATCGCCAAGGGCTCCGTGCTGGAGTCGCCCATGGCTGACCTCCGCGTGGGAATCTGCCGGGTTGGTTGACGCCCCCAGTATGCGGCCCGGGCCTGTCCTGGCTGCCCCGGGACGAAGCACCGGAGGTCGCCCTCTTTGGGTCACGCGGACGTCATCATGTCTAGCCAAATCGGGAGATGATTCAGGAACCCATGACACCGAGGATTCTTCTCAGGAGCGAAACCCCGCTCGATGCGCGGCCGATCACCCAGGTGACAGTCGCCGCGTTTCGGACCTTGGAGATCAGCAACCAGGCGGAGCCGTTCATCATCGAGGCATTCCGCGCCGTCGGGGCCCTCACCCTATCTCTGGTTTCCGAAGTCGATGCCCGTATACGTGGGTCACATTGCCTTCTCTCCCTTGACCATGTCCGACGGCACCCAGAACTGGTACGGCCTCGGGCCCGTTTCGGTGCTGCCGGAGTACCAGGGGCGGGGAACCGGCGCAGCCCGCATAAGGGAAGGGCTTTCCCGGCTGAGAGCCATGCAAGCGCACGGGTGTTGTCTCGTGGGGCACCCGGGTTACTATCAGAAGTTCGGGTTCAAGAACCTGCCGGGTCTCGTGTATGAGGGGGTGCCAGCGCAGGTCTTCTTCGCTCCGTGTTTCCATGGGCACCCTCCGCAGGGGACCGGTAACGTTCCACGACGGATTCAAAGCTGGTGGCCAACACGAAGGCGCCGGCGACGCTTTGCCGCGCGCCTGAGCTTTGGCGGTGTGTGTAGGGAAGATGGCATTTCGCGAATTGGAGCAGAATGCCCCGGCTGTTGGCGTCACAAACTCTGCAATGAACGGACTGCGCTTGCTTTGACAAGATCACCCCGGAGCGACCGGCACGGGAGACCCTTCATGTGGGGACGACGATGCAATTCGTAGGTGCCGATCAAATCAGAAGCCTCTTGACCTTTCCGATGCTGATTGCGGCCTTTGAGGCTGCGCATCGTCGGCCGAAGATCGAAATCCAGGACGGCCTGCTCGGCGACGAGAAGGGGCAGTATTTTGTGCGCCACGCGGTCGATGGCGGCCGCTATATGGCCAGCAAGTTGATCACGAGCTTTCCTACCAATCTTGCGAGCGGCACGTTGCCCGCGGTGCAAGCCATCTGCGTCCTGTTCGATGGCACGAATGGGCGACCCCTTGCTGTCATGGACGGCACGGAAATAACGTACTGGCGTACCGCTGCGGATTCCGCTCTCGGTGCCAAGCTCCTCGCCTCGGCTGAACCGGAGACCCTGCTTGTCGTCGGTGCGGGGGAAATGTCGACCCGACTGGTTCACGCGCACCGTGCCGTCCGGCCATCGCTTAGACGAGTGCTCATCTGGAACCGGACGCAAAAGCGCGCCTCGCAAGTGGCAACCCGCCTCACCCGTGGCGGAATCGAGTCCGAAGCGGTCGAAGATCTCGGAGCAGCGACTCGCCTGGCGGACATCATCAGTACGTGCACCCGCTCGCACGAACCTCTGGTGCTCGGGGCCAACTTGAAGCCTGGAGTTCACCTCGACCTCGTGGGCGGGTATACGCCCGACACCCGCGAGGCCGACGACGAGGCCGCGCGCCGGGCATTGCTCTTCGTAGATCGCCGCGAGTCGGCCTTCCACGGCGTGGGCGACATCTTGCAGCCCATCGCCAGCGGTGCGATTCAACCGGCCGACGTCTTGGGTGACCTGTACGACCTCGTGGGCGGGCGCGTCACCGGCCGCGGCTCACCCTCGGATATCACCTGCTTCAAGAACGCGGGGGGCGCACATCTGGACCTGATGACAGCGGAGCTGATCTTTGACCGACTGGGGGGTAGCAGCAGTGTGCCTGGTGGGTCGGGGTGAACTTGCTGCCGCCGGACCGTACGTTGGAGCGAACCCGGTAGCTGGCACGGCACGGTTGCCTGTCGGTAGCACCGACGAGATGCTACGTGCAGTTGCAGTTCAGGTGGGCAGCCGGGCACTGCATGAAGGAAGGGGTGTCCGTCGTTTTGCCGTTCCGCGCATCCACGTAGGAACCCCACAAGGGGCCGCCCGGTCGACCCTTTGGCCCGTCCCCCCTCACCCCATCAGGAACGCCAGTGGCGAGCCTTTCAACACCACCTCCTCGACCACCCGGTAGGAGGGGGCGTTGAGCTGGTGGTACCCGGGCGAATGGCCGAGCACGGCGACCCCCTGGGATGCCCGGGCCAGGGCGAGGGTGTCGCGCAGGAAGCCCGCCACCAGTTCGGCGGGGTAGACGAACAGGGTCCCGTCCGCCACCAGGGCCTGGGCGTCGTTTACCGTCTGGAACGCCGTCAGTTTGTGGAAGAACCGCTCCGGTGTGCCCTCCCGGAGCCCTGCGGACTCGGAGCAGACCAGGGACAGGACGCGGCAGGCGTTGTCTACCTCCTCCCCGGGGAACAGGCTCTTGAATGGCCGCAGGTTGAGCCGGAAGATGGAGTCGTCCGGGGCGAGGCTCTCCAGCACCGGCTCCTCGCCCCCGGCGGGCACCAGGTGGACCTCTTCGGTGAGCCGCTCCAGGAAACGCCCTGCGTCGTCGATCATGTGGCCGGGGCCGAACTCGCCTTGGTGGAGGCACTTGTAGATGTCCCCTAGGGTGTGGGCGCGCGGCATCCGCGGCCCCGTTTCGCCCTGCAGGCGGTCGGGGTGGTGCTGCGTCTCGTGCAGCATGAACTGGGACACTACCACCTGACGAACCCCTTCTCTAAACATCGCTCCCTCCGCCCTCCCAGGCCGCGATGAACTCCCTGACTTCGGGGCGCCGCGCCGGGTCTTCTGCGTCGAACGGGTCGTCCAGCTTTACATCCACCGGCGGTGCGCGGCGGCCACAACTGGCGAAGAACGGCGTGCATTCGGCCCCCCGCCCCGTGCCGCCGAGCCGCAGCCGGTCCCAGGTTGCGACCCGGACCTCCACTTTCCGCTCGACCATGTCCCGGATCAGCACGCCGCGGGTCCACGCCCGTGTGTTCCTCGGCGGGTCGACCCGCGCGCGCTGGACATCTGCCTCCTCCACCACCCGGTCCGTCAGACCCAACTCCCGGCAGCGCGCGAAGATGCTCTTGCGGGGGTCCAGGTCGTGGTAGCGCAGGTCGATCTGGCGCCGCCGGGCGGACCCCGCACATCCCCCGTCCCCGGTGCCCTCCGCGTCGGCCCGACTGAGGACCCAGAGTTTCAGGACCCAATCCACCTGTCTCCGCACGTCGCCCGGATCATCCTCGAGGATGCCCGCCTTGGGGCTGAACCGCACTCGGCTCAGCCCCTCGAGCATACGAGACCACACTTCGAGGACCCGGGTCTCTTCGCCATTGAGTTTGCCGCGGCCCAGGGTGCGCTGCACCCGTTCCAGATAGGCGGACTGGATCTCCAGGGCTGTGCGTCCGGCACGTTTCCCCTGGATCTCCAGCCGTTGCCCGGGGTCCCGGGAGACCATTTTGAGGGCGTCCACCGGAGAGC
Source organism: Deferrisomatales bacterium (assembly GCA_029211085.1). GTDB lineage: Bacteria > Desulfobacterota > Deferrisomatia > Deferrisomatales > JARGFW01 > JARGFW01. The sequence continues at coordinate 16,451 of JARGFW010000048.1, forward strand.
AGAGCTGCGGCAGTCCCTCAATCCTTCCCTCCTCGAGGACGCGCAGCACCAGGCCCGTGCTCCCGATCTTGAGCGCCATCGCCGCCTCGGACAGGTTGCTGTCGCCCACGATGATGTGGAGCCGGCGGTTCTCCCCGGGCTGGTGGACCTCACGCTTGCGGGTGTGGATGATGCCGCGCTCGCCGCTGGCCCGATCGTTGAAGACACAGCCGAAGAAGTCTGCCCGTTGGCTCACCTGATACGCGACATCGCCGCTGCGGCCGGGCACCGAGACCTTGCCCGTCCCGGCGAAGACCTGTCGGGTCGCCAGGAATGGGATCAGGGTCTCCAACCTGTCCGAGGCCCGCGGCGTGACCAGGTAGTTCTCGTGGCTGCCGTAGCTGTTGCCGTGGAAATCGGCGTTGTTCTTGAAGACCGAGAGCGTCGCCGGGCGCCCTTCCCGGCGGAGCCGTGCCTGGGCCTTCCGGGCAATCTCCAGCATCAGCCGGTCACCGGCCTGCTCGTGGGCGACTAGGTCGAACACGCTGCTGCACTCGGGAGTGGCGTACTCCGGGTGCCCCCCCCGGTCCAGGTAGAAGCGGCCCCCGTTGCCCAGAAACTCCCCCGCCGCGGGTGCGACTACCTCCTGGGCCGCCTCACCGATAAGGCTCGCACCCTCCTCGAAGTGCCGGGCCAGTTCCTCCTCGTCCCAAGTCTCGCTGCTCTCCCCGCCGGTCCGGTAGTGGAGGGCGTATTCGGTCTCGGTCCCGTAGATCCTCGGGCGCAAGGCTCACTCCCCCTCGATCTGCCGGAACTCGTCGAGAAACTCCTCTCCCGCCTCCTCTAGGACCTTCTCGATGAACGCGTCAAGATCCTCCAGTTCGGGGCCGGCCGAGGCGCTGGCGCCCCGGGCCTGGGGCGCCAGCGCCTCGGCCTCGTCCTGCTTTCTACGCGCGCGTCCGGTCTGTTTGGTCTTGGCCATGGCATCTCCTGTCGATCGGGAAACCGGCGGTTGCGAACGGCCGCGGCTGCAGCCGCCCGGAAAGGGGGCGCCGCGGGTCAGCCCGCGCTCACCGCGGCCAGCAGTTCCGCGGCGCTGCCGCAGCGCTTGAACACCGCCTCGAACTGCACCCGGGTTCCCTTCAGCGGATTGAGGAGCGGGACCACGCGGTGGACCGTCCCCTGGGCGAAACCCACCACCTCCCAGTTGACCAGGCGCAGGGCCTCGGGGAACTGCCGGATGCACCGGCCCCGGAACCAGGCCCGGGTGTCTGCCGGGGGCTCCGTGACGAACCGGGCAATCTCGTCGTCGTCGACGATGCGGTCGACCAACCCGCGGTCCTGGAGGTGGTAGAAGAGGCCCTGTCCCCGGTGGATGTTGTGGTACTGGAGGTCCAGGGTCTTGAGGTAGGGGTGATCCCAACCCACCGCCTTCGCCTGACGGTACCGGTTGAGGAGCCAAAGTTTAAGCACCCAGTCCAGCTGGCGCGCGAGCCCCCCGGGGTCGGCCAGGATCTCCAGTTCCGCTGAAAGTTCGAGATGCTCCAGCCCACTGAGCACCGTTTCCCAGAGCTCCAGGACCTCCTCGCCCTCGGGGTCCTCTTGCAGGCCTCCTCCGGCCACGTACCCCCGGGCAACAGCGAGGAAGTGGCGCTGCACATCGAGGGCGGTCACGGTGCGGCCGTCGGCCAGCTCCACGGGATCGTCCCAGTGCCGGGACACCCGTTGCACCGCGTCCACCGGGTCCCGCAGTGACCAGTCGCCGGGGAGCGCTTCGTCCTCCAGCATCCGCAGTACGATCTGGGTGGTGCCGATCTTGAGAAAGTTGGCGACCTCGCACAGGTTGGCGTCACCCAGGATCAGGTGCAGCCGCCGGAATCGGCGGGGATCGGCGTGGTGCTCGCTCCGGGTGTTGATCAGGGCCCGGGAGTGGGTAGTGGCGAGCCCGAAGACCGCCTCGACGAAGTCTGCACGCTGGGAGACCTGGTAGCCCGCGACCCCCTTGCCCTCCCGTTCCCCGCCCACCTTGCCGGCCCCCGCCAGGAGCTGACGCGTCACCAGGAAGGGGATGAGGGTCTTCGCGGCTCGCTCGGGGCTGCCCGCCAGCCACTCGTCGTGGGCCCGGGCCTCCATCAGATAGTTCTCGTGGGAGCCGTAGCTGTGCCCCTGGTGGTCAGTGTTGTTCTTGAACAGACCGGTCTCGGGGTCCGGGAGGTCCCCGGTGGCCAGCTGCAGTGCCCGGAGGAGGATCACCTCGCCGGCCTTCTCGCAGGCCACGGCGTCCCTGGCGCTGCGGCACTCGGGGGTAGAGTACTCGGGGTGGGCGTGGTCGGTGTAGAGGCGCGCCCCGTTGGGCAGGGGGGCGTTGATCAGCCGATTCTCGTCCTCGCCCATGACCTCCTGTCCCGTGGCGCTGCGGAAGATCTTGCCCCGGATGTCCTGGTAGGGGGTCTCGTGGCCGTAGTCCCAGACCATGTGCAGCCCGGGTTCCCGAAGCCCGATCGACCGGGCGTAGGCGTTTACCAGCAGGCAGGAGGTGTGGAACGCGGCGCGCTCGTCTGGCGAGCGGAGCTTCAGCGCGTACTCCTGCTCGAGCCCGACGATCTTGGGAAGGCTCATGGGTCCTCTGCTCCAGCCGCAAGCGCCCTACTCGAGCGCATCGCTCACCTCCACCACCTCCCGGATCGGGTTGGAGTCCTCCCCGGGCTCCCTGTCCTTGGCGAGCAGGGAGCGGACCCGGACCACCCGTTCGCCCCGCATCCCGAGGATCCGGTACCACTCCGCCGGGTTGGTGTTGCGGGGCAGGTCCTCGTTCTCCTGGTACTCCTCGCGCATCGCGTTGCGCAGGTGGTCCAGGGTGAGCCCCTTGCGACCGCTGCCGATCAGGTCTTTCACCGCCGCCAGCTTCGCCCGGCTCACAATGTTCTCGATGATGGCCCCGCTGGCGAAGTCCCGGAAGTAGAGGATCTCCCGCGACCCGTCGGCGTAGGCGACCTCCAGCAGTTGGTTCTCCGGGGCCGGGCGGTACATCTCCTCTGTCACCTCGCCGATCACCCACGCCACGGCGTTCGCCGCGCCCCCGTGGGCCTCGACCAGGGAGGTGTCCAGGGGCAGCTCCGGAACCAGATACTTGGAGAAGATCTCTGCCGCCGACGCCTGGTCCCGCCGGGGGATCCGTATCTTGCGGTCGAGCCGCCCCGGCCGCAGCACCGCCGGATCGATCAGGTCCTCCCGGTTGGTCGCGCCGATCACGATCACATTCTCAAGGCTCTCCAGTCCGTCCAGCTCCGCCAGGAACTGGGGGACGATCGTCGATTCCATGTCCGATGAGATCCCGGAGCCTCGCACCCGGAACATCGAGTCCATCTCGTCGAACATGATCACCACCGGACTCCGGTAGCTCGCCTGGCTGCGCGCCCGGGTGAACACGTCACGGATCGCCCGCTCGGTCTCGCCGACGTACTTGCTCAGCAGCTCCGGTCCCTTGACGTTGATGAAGTAGCTCTCCCCCTTCTCCCCAGTCTTCTCTTCGATGCGGTGGGCCAGGCTGTTGGCCACGGCCTTGGCGATCAGCGTCTTGCCGCAGCCGGGGGGGCCGTACAGGAGAATCCCCTTGGGGGGCACGAGCCGGTGCTCGAGAAAGTACTCGGGATAGAGGTGGGGCAGCTCGATCGCGTCTTGGATCAACTCGATGGCATCCGCCAGGCCCCCGATGAACCGGAAGGTGATGTCCGGCACCTTCTCCAGGGTCAGCCGGTCGACCATGTCCTTGGGGACGAGGGTGTAGGCGTAGTGGGACTGGGGGTCATACTCGACACTGTCCCCGGTGAGGATGGTCGTGCTCATCAGGGGCTGGGCACGGTTCACCACCAGACTCTCCTCCCCCACCGTGCCGAGGAGCAGTTTCTCGTCGCTGAGCACCTGCTGCACGGTTCCCACCGCACCGGAGAAGAGATCGTAGCCCCGGGGTTCGACGACCTGCAGGTCGTTGTTCAGGAGGAGGAGCTCGCCCCTGCTGAAGGCGTTCCTCCTCTTCTCCCGGATGACGCTCCTGAGGATGCCCGCTCCCGCGGGGCCCGACGACTGCTCGCGGTGACTCAGCACCTTCGCCTCGTAGAGCCGGCCCGCGACCTTGATGACCGCCGTGCCGGGCTCTTTTCCGGGCCGCACGTAGACCCCGTAGGGGAGGGCCCGCTCGTCCTCGGCGGTGGCCGCGGGGATGTTGCGCATGCGCTGCTGGGAGACGTGCAGGGCCTCGGCGAGCTTCAGCCGCTTCTCCTCGGACTCCCGCACCTTCTCCAGGAGCTCCTCGCGGGTCTCGAACTCCCAGTTCTGGGGGAGGTCCTCCCGCTCGCCGCCCAGGCGCGTGGGGCCGGCCCCCCCCGTGGCCTTCCGCCTGCCCCGCCCCGCCCGCCTGCTTTCGCCGCCGTCGCCCATGGGTCCCTGCCTTTCGGAACGCAATCCCGTCGATTCCCCCCGGATCCCCGGCGACCTGCCGGTCAGCCGGTCCTCACCCGGAAGGCGTAGGCCATCTTGAGGAGCTCCTCGAACAGCACCTCGAGATCGGTCAGCCCGGCCCAGGGGACCTCCCCGCCCCGCTGCAGCGGCCCGCGCAGGGAGCGGGTCATCTCCAGGCACTGCCCGGTCATCTCCTGGCCCTTCACCGTCTGCAGGAACGCCTTGCCCTGGATCGGCTCGGCCCGGTCCAGGAGTTTGCCCACGCGGTACTCCGCCTCTTCGCCAAGGGCGTCCGCGTCGAGCATCTCCTCCCACAGCTGGCACAGCTGCCGGGCCAGCGGGATGACGGCAGGCCGGTCGGTCATGGGGCCCGCCCCCGGACAGGGACCCCGGCGGCACGCGCAGCAACACGGTTCATGGCGGGCAGACCCCCGGTTGGTGGTGGCAGCGAACCCGCCCGGCGCCGGGTTCGGGCGCGGCAGGGTGGCGGGAGGGGAGCGGCCCCTCCCCGGGCCGGCTGCGTCGTGGTCGGTTGCGATCTCCGCGGGGCGAGACGCCAAACCCGGATAATGGAAAGCACGATCTGTGCCGCACTGCCTCTCCTTCATGCACCGCAGGGCGTGCCGAGGTCAAGTACTTGTGGGTATTTGGATATCCGAGCGATGGGGATCGCTCCCCGGCGCCCGGCCAGGGGGAGCGCCGGGTTCCGGCGGTGTGGAGGAATGCTCCACTGTAGAGAATTTCTACATTGGGAATGCCGTGGGCTGGGGTTCCGGGCGGTCGCGCAGGCCCCCCCTCGCCTCCCCGTCACCTCCCCCCTGGCGCGGCTCCCCTGGCCGGCAGCCTCGGGGTGAGCCACCAGAACAGCCCGGCACACCCCACGATGACCCCGGCGGCCAGGGCAAACCCGGCCCGAAACCCGGCCCGGTCCACCACCGGCCCCATGGTGGCCGAGTTGAGCATCATCCCGAGGAAGATGGAGGTGTTGTACCCCCCCATGGCGATCCCCCTGGCGCCGGGGGGCACTACCTCTGCGGTCAGGGCCCCCACCGAGGTGAACGCCAGCCCCATACTGACCCCGAGGCCGACGGAGACCACTTGGAACCACAGGGACCGCCCCGCAAAACCGAGAGCCATCATCGCCGTGGCGAACCCGACCATGCCGAGCACGACCCATGGGCGCCGGTCCGCCCGCCGGTCGCTCCACGCACCGAGGGGTCGCCGAGATACGGCGTTGAACAGGCCCTGGGTGAAGAACACCAGACCGACGGCGCCTGCGTCTAGGCCCGCGGCCCGCCCATGGAGCGGGAAGTAGATCAGGAACATGCCCAGCCCGTAGCAGCCGCCCACGGTGGCCACCCAGCAGCCGAGCAGTCGCCGGTTCGCCAGGGTCTCCCGTATCCCGGTCTTCGGCCGGGCTCTCCCCGAGGGCACGCCGGATGCGGTTCCAGGCCTAGCCAGGAACCGCCAGGTGAGCAGGAACACCCCCCACAGCAGCCCGGCCGACACCTGGAACGCCTGCCGGTATCCCCAGTGGCTGGCGAGATAGCCACCCACGGCGGGGCCGACACTCATCCCCACGTAGAGGGACGTGGTGTACCACCCGTAGGCTCGGCCGAGGTGGGTCGCGGGGCTGGAATCCGCGACCAGGGACATCATGGTGGGGGTGAAGGCGGCGACCCCCATCCCCAGCAGGGTGTAGCTGGCCAGGAGTTGTCCGTAGGTCGTGCTCACCGAGAGCAGAGAGGCCGCGACGGCGAGCAGCGCCAGCCCCGAGCGGACCAGCACCCGCCTTCCGACCCGGTCCGACGCCATGCCCAGGGGCACGGACAGCACCCCCGCCACCAGGAAGAAACCGGTGTTGATGTAGCCGATCTCGGTGGCATCCAGCCCCAGGGAGCGGGCGTACAGGGGCAGGACCGGGATCCGGATGGAGGCCGCCACGTAGCAGCCGAACGCGATCGCGCACAGCGCGGCGAGAAAGCGCGGAGAGGACGGCTCGGGCCCGCCCCCGCTCACGGGTTCGCCCCGGACCCTGCCGTGCCGGAGGCGGGCTGTCCATAGACCGCGCGGCGGATCCCGCAGCGGTCTTCGCGACCCGGCTCCCCGGACCCCGGCGCGGCGCGCCGGCCGAAACAGCCCCCGCGGCAGTGGCGCCACCCCGCGCACTCCGCGCACGGCCCCGGGGTCTCGAGGCGCAGCCGACTCTGCTCGCGCAGCCGCGACCAAAAGGGCGCACCCTCGAGGATCGCCTCGCCGAGGGGTCTGGAGAACACCCCCGGGACGGCGGCCTCCGGGTGGTCATACATGGTGCACGGGTAGAGGTTACCCGCCGCGTCCACGAACAGGTTCTCGATGAACGTACAGTAGTGGGACCTGGGGCGGTCGCGCCACTTGGCCCACTCGATCGCCGCGACGCTGCCCAGCCGCTCGTAGCGCGCGCGAAACTCCGGGTCATGCTCCCAGCGTTCCAGGAGCCAGGTCACCTGCTCCGGCGTGGGCGGACCCGGGGCAGCGGCACCCGACCCACGCCCCCGCGCCACCAGCGTGCCCGTCTGCACGGCACGGACCCCCCACTCTTCTGCCAGCCGCAGCAACTCGGGGATCTCTCGGAAGTTCCAGCCCGTCTCGGTCATGGCCAGGACCACGCGCCGCCCCTCCCCGCGGGCGCGAAAGCGCTCCAGCGCGGCGAGCGTGGTGCGGAACGTCCCGAGGCCCCGGATGCGATCGTTGGTCTCCTCCCGGGCCCCGTCCAGGCTGAGCTGCACCTCGAGTCTGGAGGGGGCGTACCCGCACAGGAACTCCACCGCAGGTTCATCCAGCAAGACTCCGTTGCTCTGGAACTCGACGTGCCGCAGGCCGGGCAGGGCACCCGCGGCGCTGACCAGAAGGCGCCAGTCCTCCCGCACCAGCGGTTCCCCTCCGGTCAGGCAGACGGCTTCGCCACCCACGGCGACGAACGCCTCCAGCACGCGCTGGAGGTCGGCGAGGGGAACGTCGGCAGGACCGTTCGGTCCGCATGCCGGCCAGCAGTGCCGGCAACTGAGGTTGCACCGGCCCGTCACCATGAGTTTCAGGGTCTTTGGGGGGAGCAGCTCCAGTTCCCGCAGTCGCCCGAGGAGTGGATCGTTCCCGCCCGCCGGCTCGAACTCCCCGGAACCGGGAAGCGGCCTATTTCTTTCCCGCATGGTAGAGCCCTAGGGTGAAACGGTGCGGCCCCGGCACCCCTCTGGAGGCGAACGCGATCGATGCCCCGGGCTTCACGATCAGATCCAGGCTGTGGATCTTGTGGTCGAGGAATACCCCCTCGATCATGTCCAGGGGCAACTCGAGCAAGCGCGCGATCGCGTGTGCGGGAAGACCGCCTGGGGGCACCTCGACCTCCGCCGCACTCGGTTCCCCCCGGTTCTTTCGAACGGAATGTAGCAGGCCGAACATCCTCACCGTTACCACCCGCGTGTCACCCATGGTAGCTGCCCCTTCCGTGCATTGGAGTGAACGAAACCAGAACACCACTCCGCCAGACAGAAGCACAATCCGTACCCACCTGGCAACCGGGATCGCATCGATCGATGGTCCTGCAAAGAGGAGAGGCGGGCCCTTCCGAGGGCCCGCCTCTCCCGCGGCCAGCGACTGCCCGTCCAGCGCCGGGTTCAGGCGATGACCCCCAACTGCTGGAACAGCCCGTACACGTCCATCACGTCCCAGTGCTCGGCGAGGCGCCCGTCTTCCAGGCGGAAGATATCGACCGCATGGAAGGAAAAGGCCTTGCCGCTGGCGGGAATGCCGAGCCACTCCCCGGAGTGGGTTCCGGAGTAGGCCCCGTACACCCAGACGAAGTCCCCGGCGGCGATGCTATTGTTCAGCGCGTAGCTCCAGTCCGGAACGGCCCGGAACGCGTCCCGGAAAAACGCCTCGAACCCGCTCCTGCCCTGGGGGACCAGGGGGTTGTGCTGGATGTAGTCCTCACGCACGTGGTCGGCGAGGACGCTGAAGTCGTGCTGGTTGAACACGGAGTTCCCGACAAGTCCCACGATCTCTGCATTGGTCATGATCTTCTCCTTTCACTCGGTGTATCGGTAAACCTGCTGCGGACCCCCGGGTGCGCCGCACGCCGCAACGCTTTGCGGAACCGCCCTCCCGATTGCCGGCCGGCGTGAATCGGTTGAGGGTTCCACTCCGCTTGACGGTGGTGCACCCGCGAGTTCCGTTGTACCGTAATCTTTGGCGCCGGGCTGCGGGTACTGCGCCAATGATGTTCGAGAATCGGACAATCGGTCGTCGCGGAACCGAAACGGGCGTTGGTCCGGTCGAGGGGGCCGAGCAGGGAGCAGGGAGTATGCGTCGCGGACAAGATATCGCCGTCGAGTTCCCAGGACTCTACCTGGTACACCAGAACCTGCCGGCCCGGCGTGTCCGCCGGCACCGGCGGCAGGAACACCTGATCTTCATACCGCTGCAGGGTGAGATCTGTGTGAACCTGGGGCAGTCCTCTCTGCGCTGCGGACCGGGCCGCATGGTCTACCTGCCCCCCGCCACGGAACACGCGTTCGACTCGACCGGTGTGCAAGGGGAGCGGCTGATCGCTCTCATCCACGACTCTCGCTGGGTGCGAACGGGAGCGACCCCTGCGCCGGCCGCCACCCTGTTCCCGGCCAGCCAGCTGTGCAAGGAACTGCTCTTCTACCTGCTGCTGCACCCGCACACCGGCGCGGCAGACCCGATCCTGGACGTGCTCATCCAAACCTGGTGCGAGAGCCTGGACGCCGCCCAGGGAAGCCTCCAGGTGGAGCACCTGGAAGGCAAGTGTCGGGACCCCCGCGCCCGTTCCGCGCTGGCCTACCTGCGGCGCAATCTGGAGCGCAAGGTGCGCATCGGCGAGGCGGCCGCACACGCCGGGCTGAGCGCGCGCACCCTGCATCGGCTGTTCCTGCGCGAGGTGGGCTTGCCGCCCCGGCGCATCCTGTCCCTGCTGCGGGTGTCGAAGGCCCGGGACCTCCTGGCCTCGGGCAACTGCACCGTGACCGAGGCGGCGTGGGAGGTGGGGTACGACTCCCTCTCCCAGTTCATCGCGGTGTTTCGCCAGGTGACGGGCCAGCTGCCCTCTGAGTTCGCCCGCTTCGGCAGCAGGGGCGCACCGACCTAGAGTTCACGGGCAGGACCAGCGGGTGTGGCGACGTTGGCGTCCGGCCGGGGAAGCCGAGAAGAGGGAGGACCCCCCCCAGGCCGGGAGAAATCCTGGAGAGCCGTGCCCGGCAGATAGCGACCTTCGTTCCCCGCCGGGTGCCGGAGGAGCGGGTCCATGGGGCGGGGTGGTGGGGCCGCTGCGAAGGGGGGAACGGTCTTGAAAATCACGCGGAAAATGGCTTGGAACCGCTCGGCTTCCGAAATTGCTTGTGAATAACTCGGACCGCGCGCCTTCTTCGAGCCGGTTGTCAACAAACGGCTCACAGCCCGTTTACCGAAGCGCGATTGATTTCGTAAGCAGTTGATATCTTGATGGTTTTTCTTTTTGCACAAATTTTCAGCGATCCGGGTAACGGTTCGGACTGGCTTGGGTCGAGGCAAGCATCAACAGGAATATTCACAAGTTTTCCACAGGCTGCTGGGGAGAGGTTCAAGAAGGTCAAACATCGCCCGTGGTTCTGTGGAATGCGACCGCTGGTCGGGCGTGCGTTGGCACGGCAATCCGGTTGGATCGCGGGGGCGAATCGAGGGAGGTGGCGTCTCCGACCCGTCGTTCGTTCCACCCGACCCCCGGTGGGCCGGAGAACCCCAAGAGGAGGGGACCCTACGCGCCGGGACGTCGGGGTGGATGAGGCAACCGGGGCCCCCGCGCCCCATCAGAGCCCACAGGACAAAGCCCCCGGGAGTCGTTCACGGGGGCTTCGATCCCAGGGTCGAGACCGGGCGCGACCTACCCGCCCACGGCCTCCCGCAGGCCGGCCTCGATCATCTCGCGCGTGGGCACACCCGATGCCCCGTACAACCTTCAGGTGAAGCCGTATTGGGTTTCCCCCCGCAGGGACGGGTCCAGATCCAGGCCGTTGATCTGGACCGTGGGGCTGCCGAGCATCCGCAGCTCCTCGGCCTCTGCCTGGGTGGCCACCACCACCTCTCGCAGAGAGATCGTGAGCTTCATCTCGGCGGCCGCCGCCCGTATGCGCGCAACCGTCAGCGGCGCGCCCACGCAGCCCTCGGTCGACACGACGCGGATCTCAATGGCCCGAGCGGGCTCGACACCTTCTGCCATCGCTGCCTCTCCTCCTCTGGATCGGAACATCGAGGGTGCGGTCTCACGCCGACGGTAGGCCCGCCTCGCGCCGGGTTTTCCGCTACGGGTCCAACAGCGGGCGGAAATAGGCGGCGGCGAACCCGATGGCATCGCCCAGGACAAAGACATCCCGGGAGCCGCGTTCCTCCCCTGCCCACCGGGTCGCCGTTTCCTCGTCACGGAGGAATACCATCTTCCGTCACAGGGAATGGGCTGCGACCCCCTCCTTGGCGCCCCACTGTATCCCCAGGTGCATGCCCGGTGTGGGGCTGGCACCGACCAGCCGGTCCCCGGCCTGCTCGATGCGCAGGGGCTCCCGGCTCACCTCGCACGCGGACTCAATCACCGTGTCCGCTCGAAACATCGGCGCGATCGCCAGGGCGTCGAGCGCGCACATGGCGTTGAGGGTGTGCCCTCTCAGGGTCACCCGGTGGGGGGTACGGGCGGTCGTAAACGGGTATGCGCCCTGGACGGCGCCGCCGTCAGCCAGGACGATCAGATGCGCATTCCGGCCCATGCTGAACATCGATTCCAATCCATGGTGAACACCGGTTC
>JARGFW010000340.1 GCA_029211085.1 Deferrisomatales bacterium
TGAACCGGACAGATCATGTGCTACAACCCCGGACAGTCTATTTGCTCCCGACAAAGAACTCTCGCCCGCGTTGACGCCTCAGGGAACACCCCATACAATGCACGGCGGAGGTGGATAGGGCACTGGTGGCCCTCCCGGACTTCAAATCCGGTGTTCGGCGTTAGTAGCGTCGCAGGTGGGTTCGATTCCCATGCACCTCCGCCACTCGCAAGAAGAGCCCGGGCCTCGGTCCGGGCTTTTTTGCGACTCGGAGGTGGGATTGCTGGGAATCGAAGCGCAGCGACGAATTCCCAGGAGAGGGAACTCGGACGTGCAAGGAACGCCCAACGGGCGAACCCCAGGACGGGGGCAAGTCAGCGTGTCCAGTGGACGATGAGCAGACAGGAGGTCTGCGTAAGAGAGCGGAGGGTAGCCTACGCAGGAGGCCCCACGAAGGGGGCGACGTAGTGGGCGATTCCCATGCACCTCGGCCATAGGTTCCGAAGATTCCGAGGGGTTACGCTCGCGGCGTAACCCCTTCGTTTTTGGCGAAATACCGTACGAGACCACCTCCGTTCAACCTCCGGTCGCAGCCGGGAAAAGCGAGGGGGTGCCTGGCATCTCGCCCTCGACAGCCGCCCCGCACCTCGGCGGGCCCGGAACCCGACCGAGTTCGCACCTGGGCCCAGGCGTCACCCTCACCCGGATTCGGCGACCGGCGCTGGCACCCCGCTCTGACGGAAGGCGCGTTTCACCCGGCCCCTGGGGACCCAACGAGGGGAGTCCCAGACGGCTCGGTAGACGCCGGGTGACGTCCGTGCTGGGTCCAGCACGATCGACAGTCCCTCCCTGGCCGGGGTGCACTGGCCTTTCCCCAGGCCAGGCACCGTTCCGGGCCACGGCCGCCGCTAGGGGCCGTTGCTGACAGCTCGCCCTCCCACGCGAACTCCCGAAAAGGCATGTCCAATCTGCTCATGTCCAATCTGCTCGAATTTAGTCATAGGATTTCGGGATTGGCCTGCCGCGGGGCCGCGACACACCTGGGGGGATCGCGGAATCCACCGTTTTTGCGATGACCGACCCGGTCAGACTTCGTGCTTCACACTGGATCAGTTCAGGCGTCTCGTGAACGTCCCTAGTAGGTGCGTATCCGAAGGCCCCCGTTTCATCAATTTCTGTGGCAACGATTCTCGGTACTTCGATTTCTATGATGGGCTCCCGGGACGGCGCACGTCACGGATGGGTTGATCCTATAGTCCAGTAAAAGTGTAGGCCCCAGTTCCCGCGATTTCTTTGGTCCCGTCACTGGCTCATGGCTTGTCGGCGTCGACCCGGCGCACGGGTTTGGGAGCGTTTGTGTCACGAGAGTTCGGCCCGTCGAGTACGCAACCGCCCGAGAGCGGCGGCGGTGCTACGGTCCGGACAGTGGTTGCCACCGCCTTTCCCCTTTTCCCCGAGGCACCCCCCCCCACATTCCGACTGCGGGATTACTTCTCCATCAATCAAACGACGTATTAAGTATGGAAAAGATGATATCAATGAGGAAAATAATTGCTCACTCGAAACCACGAACCACGCAGACCAGCGTGTGTTGTGTGGCTATTTGTGCAATTCCAAAATGAGGTTTATTTAGTAATAACCGCAACCTGTGGTCTTGCTCCTGCGGGTTAAACGATCTGGCCTCAATATTGCATTTGCCGGGAGGGGCACATTGCCCGGCCCATCGGGCGCTATCGATCCAGTGCCAAGACCAGGTTCCGGCGAAGCTGTGGGCAGGCCATCAGACTCGCACCCGCCTGCTGCCCCGAGACGTTTTCATAGGGGGGATATGAAATGACGCCGCGTCCTAACTTCCGCCATTTTGTCCTCGGCCACCCCATTCCCTGCGCACTCTCTATGGTTGGACTAGCCGCCTTCCTCGGGCTGTCTTCCCTCGCCATCGGGGGCATGAATGCCCAGCTACCGCAGGAAAACACCCTCGCAGACCGCGACAACGACGGCCTGCTGAACGAGGTGGAAGCCGCGGTCGGAACCGACCCTGACAACCCCGACACCGACGGCGACGGCATCCGCGACGGGGTCGACCCGGACGTGCTCTCTGTCGTTTTGAGGCAGTTGCCGGAAGCCGCCTTCAAGAGTGAGGGCGAGGGGCACCGCACGGCGCTCCTCAGCCTCCTGGACAACAACGAGAGGCATCTCCTGGCGGGCCGAATCGTCCAGGCAACCCACCTTCTGGAAAACCTCAGGCAGCGCATGGACGGCTGCCCCTCGGAGCCGGACACGGACGACTGGATCGTCGGCTGTGAGGCCCAGCAGTTCGTGCGAGGACTCTTGGACACACTGCTGGCCAACCACGCCTCGTTCGCTGTCGACGGGGACATCCAGCCGCCGGTGGCCGCACTTCCCGGACTTGCAGGGGGACCGGATCGGCCGGTGGGGGTGGCGCTGGGGCCGGAGGGGAGCCCCGAGCCCTTTGTCCTCGACGAGGTGATGCTCCGACCCACGGCCCCGGGGGCCCTGGATGCGTTCCTGGCGAAGTACGATGGCATTGTGCTGCACGACGGGGCACCGCTGCTGTTGCCCGGCGCAGAGCCGCCCGCCGGACTGCCGGATGCGACCGGCTGGTACCTGATCCGCGTGAATCCATACCGTTCCTCGCTCGAAGACCTCCTTGCGAACATGGAACGCGGGGGCATTCGCGGCCACTGGGTGTTTTCCGCGGAAGAGGCGGCCAGGCTGGCGGCCCTGGTGGCGCGGGAATGGGAGCTGGGGGTGAGCCTCAACTTCACCATGGAACTGGCGCAGCACAGTGTGCCGGAGCACCCGGACGGGTCCGGGGGCAACCTCGACGCCTCGACCTGGTGGTGGATGACCGAAGACGACGATCCGGGCGCGCCAGGGGACCAGGGGCTATCGGTAGGCGTCGTCCACGCCTGGGAGTATGTGCAGTACAAGGGCTACCCACCGGTGGACGTTCCCTACCAACCGGTGCGGGTGGCGATCATCGACACCGGGTTCGACCTCGACGAAACCACCGGGGAGCCGCTGGTCGGCGCCGGTGACTATCCCGCCGGACTGCTGCAGTTGGACGAGGTGGGCATGGACCAGACTGCCGGGGGCGCGGGGTATGCCGCCGGCTGCGACGGTTGCTGGCACGGCCAGCTGACCTTCGGCACCTGCTGTGGGTTGGCCCAGAACGGCTACGGCACGGCCGGCACCAGCTTCGGCTGGGACATCGAACCGCTGGTGATCAAGGCGAGCAGCAGCCTCGCCACCGTCACCCGCTCGGTGTACAGCGCCCTCTACAACGGCGCCGACGTGATCCACGAGACCCTGGGCTTCGAGTGCGGCTGGTGGTGCCAGACCTTCAGCGGCGGCGACGAACTCAAGTCGGTCGTGAAGCTGGCCAGGGACGCCGGCGTCATCCTCGTGACCCCGGCCCAGAACCAGGGCCGAGATATCGGCGGTTCATCCTACCTGCCCTGCAATGTACACGGCGCCGTGTGCGTCGGGGCAATTGAATCGAACGGCTTGGCCTGGAGTGGATCCAACTGGGGATCGACCATCGACATCTGGGCTCCAACGGGTGTGCGCTCCGCAATCACCCGGGAAAGCGCGGCAGCGGATCCCGACGACGAGGGAATAGATGAGTTGCACCTGTACGGCGGCACCAGCGCCGCTACCCCATACCTGACCGGTATCGTCGCCCTGCTGAAGATGGTCAGGCCGGGCATCACCTACGAAGAGGTCCGCACCATTCTGGTCAGCACCGCCAATCCAAGCACCGATCCGAAGGTACAGGACCGCGGATACGTGGACGCCTTCCGCGCCGTGCAGGTGTAGCGGCCCCGGGTCCTTGGACACAAGGTTGTCGGTTACGCAGCCTCCTGT
>JARGFW010000049.1 GCA_029211085.1 Deferrisomatales bacterium
GGCCCAGTTGCGTCCTACCGCCGAGACCCGCCTCGATGTGGCCGGGCGCAAGGTTCTGGAACGGCTCAACGAACTCCTCGGCCGGGGCATCTCCCCCGACGTCGACGGGGTCACCCTGCTCGCCCCCGAGGGCGTGTACGCGTTCTCCTGCGACACCGAGGCGCTCTACGCCCCGCGGGAGCCCCTGGAGTTGGAGGTGTGGGCCGGCGACGAGGTGGCCGTGCGGTTGGTGCCCCTCTACCCCCGGGCCGACGCCTGGTCGGTGGCGGTGGAAAGCCGCTCCGTGACCCTGGGATGGCCCGGTTTGGAGCGCTCTACGTATCGCTTGTACCGGGTCGCCCCTGGAGGGGAGTCCCTGGTCTACGAGGGGGATGAACGCCGGTACACGGACACGGGGCTGGGGGTCGGAGCCACGGTGGTGTACCGCTTGGAGACCCTCGATCCCCGGGGTGAACTGGTGGCAGCCTCGTTGGTGCAGGCCGAGACCCTGCCCCCGGTGGCGGAGCTGGCCGCCAAGGCCGCCCTTACCGGCGACCTCACCGTGCAGCTCGTTTGGGTCCTGGGGAAGGGGGCCGCCGACCGGGTGCGGGTGGTGCGCCTGGAAGACGGCGGGGACCGGACCGTGGCCGAACTGGAAGCTGCCCCCCGGGGCGAGTGGGTGGACGGCCCTTTCCTGCCCGGGGAGCGGAGCCAGGAACTGAAGTACCGGGTGGAGACCTGGGTCGCCGGAGACCAGCATCCCTCGGCCGCGGCCGAGGCGGTGGCCGAGGTGCCGCCCCGGGTGCTGCGGGTAACCGCCGTGGGGGAGAGCATCGATCACGGGGTGATGGTGGTGGGCTGGGAGACCCTGCCCCGGGAAGGCCTGGCCGAGGGGTACGCGGTGTATCGCCAGCGCGCCGAGGGGACCCTGGGGCAACTGATGGGCCGGGTGCGAGACCCGTTTGCCCGGGAGTTCGAGTACCCCGTGGAAGACGCCCTGGAGGCCAGCGGCTGGCGGCACTTCGTGGTGCCCTACCTCGGCGACCGGATGCTGTTCGATCCGGAGTGGCTGCAGCTGGACTCGAACCCGCCGGACAGGGGGTTTGAGAAGCGGGCGCGCAGCGGTTTCCTGCCCCCGGATCTGGGGCTCTCCTGGGACCCCTATCCGGGGGCGCGCACCTATCTGGTGGTGGTGGGAGGGCGGGAGGACGTGGTAGACAAACCCTACGTGGAGATCAACGGCCTGCAGAACAACCTGGCCTCCAGCGAGAACCCCTTGGAGGTGTTCGCCCTGGAGCGCGACGGTACCCGGGTTCCCCTGGTGCGGCTCCAGGTGGAGTATCTGCACTACCCGCGCAGTCGCGAGGACAAGGCGGTGAGGCCGTGAATCGTCAATGGTGAGCCGTAAGCGGTAAGCCGTAAGCTGAGAGTTGAGAACTGTCCAACGTGAACGGTCGAGTGCTAAGAGTCGTCGCCGCCCTGTCCCTGCTGCTGTGGGCCGCCGGAGCCGGGGCCGGCTACCGGGTGACCAGGGTCGGCGTCCTGCAACTGCAGGGATTGGACGGAACGGGCCAGGTGGCCGACCCGCGGACCTCTCCCGGGGGTGGGGCCCTGGGTTTCGAGTTCCTCGGCGCCGGGGGCGACACCCTGGAGGTGTACACCGCAGCGCTCGGTGCGGCGGGAGTGCTGCTGGCCGCGGAGACGCCGCAGCCAGCCCTGCCCGTGGCCGCCGCCGACCCGTTCGAACTGGGGCACATGGCCCGGCGGCCGGTGAGCGAGCAGCTGAGCTGGGGGCCGCCCAAACGGGGCCGACCGCGGTTCGCCGTCGCTGCCACCCGCAAAGCGACCGCCCGGGGTGCGGGGCAGGTGAACTTCGACCTGCACCTCACCGAGCCGGGGCGCCTGCGCTTCCTCACCGAGCACCCGGGCACCGACGCCCAGCCGGCGTTCCACCCCGGCGGGGAGTACCTGGCGTTCTCCTCGGGGCGCTCCGGCCAGGGGGACATCTACCTGCACCACTTCTTCGCCGCGGCCGAGCCGTTGGTGCGGCTCAGCTACGAAGCGGCCGGCTCCGAGCTGTACCCGACCTGGGACCCCTCCGGGGAGCGGCTGGCGTTTGTATCCCACCTGGGGGGGGAGGACCATGTCCAGGTGGTCGACGAAGTGGCCCAGGTGGTCGCGGCAACCCCGGGGGGGCGGCGCCAGGCGGTGGCCCGCCGGGTCACCCGCGATCTTACTCCGGGGTGGCGCGTGTCGTGTCTGGCGCCCAGTTTCTCCCCCGACGGCCGCTGGATCGCGTTCTATGCCCGGGAGGGGCAGGGGGACCGCGCCGACCTGTACGTGGTCGCCACCGCTGGGGGCGAGCCCCGGCGCCTGCTGCTGGGCGGCCTGCCAGAAACCCGGGGCGGTCCCCGCTGGGCGCCGACCGGGGGCGGCCTGTTTGCCGTGCGCGAGGACGCCGAGCACCTCAATCCGCTGTTCTGGGTGCCCCTGGCCGAGGGGGCCGAGCCGGTGGCCCTGGATACCGGCACCGAGTTGAACGCAGACCCCTGGCCGGTGGAGGGGGAGCGGGGAGGGACCCTGTTGCTATTCACGGCCCAGGGCAGCGGAAAGACCAACGAGAAACGCTGGCGCCGGATCTACCAGGCGCGGCTGGAGGAGACCCAGTGAGTCACATGGACGACACCGTCGCCCGCTACGATCCCCTAGAGGCGGTGATGCAGATCGTCGACGTCACGGGGGAGGACGAACGCACCGTGGCCCAGGTCCTGGAAGGGGAGATCGATTTCCTCGGCTGCCTGGGGTTGATCGACGAAGAGGCGCTGGACGACGCCGCCCGCCAGGAAATCGGTTCCCTGCGCCATGAAAACGCCGATCTGCTCGATTTTACCGAGGGGGAGTACGACACCGACGTGGCGGTGTCGTTCATCCAGCGCAATCGGGGCATCACCAAGGAGGTGATCGCCCGCATCCTGGCCGCCAACTACGCATTCATGGATGAACGCGGGCTGCTCGACGACGACTGGGGTGCCGCCTGGGTGGCCTGGGCCCGGGACGCGGACGCCCCGGAATCCTGAACTCCAGTCCTTGTGATCGCCGGGAGTACCGGCGAGAAATCCACCTCTGCTCCGGCACAGCAGTCCCACCCGCACCCCCGGGGAGGCGAAGTGAGTCCAAGAATCCGCGGCGTCCTGGTCCCCCTCGGGATCCTCGCCCTGCTCTATCTGTTCCTGGTCAGCATCGGCATGGTCGGTGCCTCGTTCAAGCTGCTCGGCAAGGACGCCGCCCAACGGATCTTCGGCTTCGCGGGCAACCCCCTGGCCGGGCTGTTCATCGGCATCCTCGCCACCTCCCTGGTGCAGAGTTCCTCCACCACCACCTCCATCGTGGTGGGGCTGGTGGCCGGGGGCATGCCGGTGGGCACGGCGATCCCCATCATCATGGGAGCCAACGTCGGCACCAGCGTCACCAATACCCTGGTGTCCCTGGGACACATCGGCCGCACCAACGAGTTCCAGCGCGCCTTCGCTGCCTCCACCGTGCATGACTTCTTCAACTTGATGGCGGTGCTGATCCTGTTCCCCCTCCAGTACTTCACCAACTTCTTGGGCTTCCTGGCCGGTGGCCTCGCCGGCCTGGTGACCGGCGGCGCCGACGTGAAGTTCCACAGCCCCATCAAGGTGGTGGTGAAACCCGCGGTCAACCTGATGGTCGATCTGCTCGGCGCTCCCGTGGGGTCCCACGCCGTCCAGGCCATCCTGGTGTTGTCAGTGGCTGCAGTGCTGCTGTTCATCGCACTCAAGTACATCACCGTGCTGCTCAAGGGGGTGGTGATGGAGCGCGCCAGCACGTTTTTCGAGCGTACCGTGTTCCGCACTCCCCAGCTGGCGTTCCTGGTGGGTATCGTGCTCACCGTCCTGGTGCAGTCGAGCTCCATCACCACCTCCCTGGTGGTGCCCCTGGCCGGAGCCGGGCTGCTGACCCTGGCGCAGATCTACCCCTACACCCTGGGGGCCAACATCGGCACCACGGTCACCGCGATCCTGGCCGCCCTGGCGGTATCCGACCATTTTCTGGCGGCGGTCACCGTGGCCCTGTCCCACTTCCTGTTCAACTGCTGCGGCATCGCCGCGATCACCCCGATCCCGTTCCTGCGCCGGCTGCCCATGCAACTGGCGGAGGGCCTCGCCGCCCAGGCGGTGCGGCGCCGCTGGGTGCCGGTGCTGTACATCGCCGTGGTATTCTTCCTCACCCCGTTAGTCCTCGTATACGCGACCAGGTGAACCATGTGGAAACAGATCATCAATGCGTGGAAGTCCAACAGCCTGCTCGACCAGGCCTGGAACGAGTCCTTCGAGATGCTCGAGATCGACCGCCAGATGTTCCTGGAGGCGGTGCGGGTGCTGCGCGAGAGTGACGACGCTGCACTCAACGAGGACATCCGCAAGCTGGACAAGAAGGTGAACAAGTACGAGCGCGAGGTGCGCCGCAAGGTGATGACCCACTGCACCCTGCAGGGTGCCAGCGAACTGCCCAGCGGCATGGTGCTGATCTCGGTGGTGATCGACATCGAGCGGGTGGGGGACTACTGCAAGAACATCATGCAGTTGGCCCAATCCCACCCCACCCGCCTTGCCGCCTCGCCGTTCGAGGCGTTGTTGGCGGACGTGGAGGCTGAGGTCAAGCAGCGCTTCGACCGGACCATCGAGGTGCTGCGCAAACATGACGTGGAGGGCGCCCGGGAACTGATGGGTACCTATCGTGCCGAGATCGGGCGCAACTGCGACCTGGTGGTCAGCAACATCGTGGAGAACAAGTACCCCGACCTGAACCCCGGGGAGGCCGCGGCCCTTGCCCTGTACGCACGCTACCTGAAGCGCATCAGCGCGCACCTGACCAACACGGTGACCAGCGTGGTCAACCCGTTCCACCGCATCGGTTTCAAGGAAAAACGCCCCAAGGCACCGGCGCCGTCTCCTTCCAGCTGAGAGCTCCCGGAGGGTCTCCCCTCGCGTCGTCAGCCCCAAAGGCAGAACCCGCCAGGTGTGCTCCCTGCACACCCCTGGCGGGTTAGGATCTTGCGGGCCGTTGGAAAACTGGGAGTGGGACAGGCCGTGGCGGGCGGGTTGCGCGGTGGCGCTGCACCCGGACGGTGACCATGGCTGGGGGGAAGGCTGGTCGCTTCCTGCCCACGGCTCGGCCGCGGGAAGGGCTAGACGGGGTGCGCTGTCAAGCGTTGGGGCGTGGCACGGTACGCCTGCACAGCCGGATTCCTGGTCTGCCTGCCCGGTGACGAGATCCCCGTAGGATGCAGCATCCTCCTGGGATCACTTCTGGCCCGCGAGGATCTCCGCGATGTTGATCCCGTGGTCCTTCACCCGGCGGTAGGCGTTGAGCATGTCGGTGAAGATCAGGCTGGCCAGCGGGGAGGCCTCCTCGGTGCCCACCCGCTCCAGATGCGAGGCCCGGGACTGTTTCATGTGGTGGGTGATGGCCGCACCGTCGGTGCGGATTTCGGGAAGAATCCCTATTCTTCCCTCACGCAGGGCCCCGGTGACCGTGCCTAGGAAGGCTTCCAGGCGGTCGTGGAGGTTGAGTACCCCGTCCCAGCCGTCGTAGGAGAACCAGATGTTGTTCTCCTGTTTTCTCAGGTGCAGCTTCAGGATCTTCTCCAGATAATCTCCGACCGACTCGAACTCGTTGGCCATCCGCAACTGCTTGCGAGCCTCCACGATGAGTGAGGAGGGCAGTTGGTTGGAAAGGATGTGGCTCACGAACTCGGTCACCTCCTTTTCGATCACGTCCAGGGCGCGTTCCAGGTAGAAGATCCTCTGGACGGTGGGTTCGTCCCTCTCCTTGGAGGTGAGGGTTTGCCGCAGCAGGCGCATCATCTCCTGGGTCTTTTCTCCCATCCTGAGGAGCACACGGTGGGACTCCTGCATGCCCATGGCGGGGGAAGAGATCATGCGGGCGTCGAGATAGGTGAGGTGCTGCTCCACAGGCACGGCCGTCTCGGGCACGAGTCGGGTGACGACCTTTGCGAAGAGCGGGAGGAACGGCAGGAACAGCGCCGTGTTGACGATGTTGAACCCGGAGTGCACCACGGCGATGCCGCTGCGGATGTGTGGATAGACCTCGGCGCCGGCTTCCACGACCACCAGTCCCGGGTCGTGGCCGACGATCTTGGTGACGACGGCGAGGTAGAAGGGGAACAACGCCGTGATCCAGAGTACCCCGAGCAGGTTGAAGATGGTGTGGAAATAGGCTGCGCGCCGGGCATCGGTGCTGCGCCCGATGGACGCCAGGATGGCGGTGATGGTGGTGCCGATGTTCTCGCCGAGCACCAGGGCGGCGGCCGTCGGGAAGCCGATGATGCCGTTCATCGCCAGGCCCATGGTGATACCGAGGGTGGCGGAGGAGGACTGGACGATGCAGGTCAGCAGGCATCCGACCAACGCGCACTGCAGTACGCCGAGGTAGCTCGTTGCTTGGAACCGCCCGAACCAGGCCACGAACTCGGGCATGGTGCGCATGGGTTTGAACCCGGCGGACATGAGCTCGAGGCCGAAGAACACCATGCCCACCCCCATGATGGCCATGCCGGTGTAGCGCACCCGGTCGTTGCGCGAGAACAGGAAGAAGAAAGCCGCCAGGCCCAGCATCGGCAGTCCGTACTTGCCGATCTTCAGCACCAGTATCCAGCCGGTTATCGTGGTGCCGATGTTGGCGCCGAGGATGACCCCCATGCCCTGGGTCAGGGTCATGAACCCGGCGCTGATGAAGCCGACCACCATGACCGTTGTCACGGAACTGGATTGGACGAGACAGGTGACCAGGGTGCCGACGCCGCAGGCGCTGAGACGGTTCTCGGTGACGGCACCGATCAGCTTGCGGAGCCGGTCCCCGGCGATGGCCTGCAGCCCCTCGGACATGTTCTTCATGCCCAGTAGGAAGATGCCGAGGCCCCCCAACACGCTGAAGCCCATGCTCAGCAGTTCCACGGAATGACTTGCCGCCATGCGTTCCCTTTCGTTGGTATGAATCGATTTGTGGCGCCCGACTCGCGGCGAGGCTGCGACTGCGCATCGCGTCCGTCAGGAGGGATCAGCCGCAGGCCTTGTAACACAACTGTGGCGGCACCCCAAGGGCGGTGGTGAGCCGAGCGGTGCGGCGAGCGGCCGGTCGGAGCGCTCTGGTTTTGGGCGATGGCAAGCTACCCAACGGGCGCGGACGGAACAGGGGTGGGGCGATCTTCCGGAGTCCGGGAGGCTCAGCTACAGACGGTGGGGTTGTGCAGGGTTCCGGAGCTGGGGCAGGGGGGATCGAGCAGGACCCGGCGCCCGGCCAGGCGCAGGCGGCCTTCGGCCAGATACTGGAGGGCCTGGGGGAAGATGCGGTGCTCCTCGCGGAGTACCCGGGCGGCCAGGGTGTCGGGGGTGTCGTCGTCGCGCACCGGCACTACGGCCTGGATGATGATCGGGCCGGTGTCCATGCCGGCGTCGACGAAGTGCACGGTGCAGCCGGAGAACTTCACCCCGTGCTCGAGGACCTCGCCGTGGATGTGGACCCCGGGGAACGACGGTAGCAGTGCCGGGTGGATGTTGATCACCCGTTGGGGGAAGGCGTCCAGCAGTACCGGGGTGACCAGTTTCATGTAGCCCGCCAGCACCACGGTGTCCGCGCCGTGCTCCCGCAGGACCGCCACGACCTTGCCGTCGTGCTCTGCGCGGCTCGCCGAGGTGCGGGGGTCCACCACCACCGCTGCGGCACCGGCGGCGCGGCCCCGTTGCAGGGCGTAGGCGTCGGGGTTGTCGCTGATCACCACCGCCACCCGGGCGTCCAGGCTCCCCCCGGCACAGGCGTCGAGGATCGACTGCAGATTGGAGCCGCTGCCCGACGCCAGCACCCCCAGGGACAGGTTCACCCCTCGATCCTCATGGGGGGGCCGCCTGCTTCGGGCTCGCCGATCTCGCCGATCGGCCAGGCCTTCTCGCCCATGGCATCGAGGCGGTCCAGCACGTCCTGGGTCTCGCCCTCGGGCACTACCACCACCATGCCTATCCCACAGTTGAAGGTGCGCAGCATCTCCGCGTCGGTGACCCCCCCCATTTCCTGGATGACACGGAAAATCGGCGGCAGTTCCCAGGTGCTGCGGTCCACCAGGGCCTGGCAGCTGTGGGGCAGGATGCGGGGCAGGTTGTCCACCAGCCCGCCGCCGGTGATGTGGGCCACCCCCTTCACCTGGAAGTCGCGAACCAGGTTGAGCATCGCGCGCACGTAGATGCGGGTGGGGGTCAGCAGTTCCTGGCCCAGGGGCCGTTCCAAGCCGGGCAGTATGGTGTCCAAGGGGTGGCCGCCGTCTTCCAGCAGTACCTTGCGGGCCAGGGAGTAGCCGTTGCTGTGCAGCCCGGACGAGGCCAGGGCAATGATGCGGTCGCCCACGGTGATCGTAGAGCCGTCCAGCAGCCGGTCCCGGTCGACGATGCCGACGCAGAAGCCCGCGAGATCATACTCGCCGGCGGGGTACATGCCGGGCAGCTCGGCGGTCTCGCCGCCGATCAGGGAACAGTTGGCCTGTTTGCAGCCATCGGCGATGCCTTGGATCACCGCTTCGGCCACCCGTTCGTCCAAATGGCCGGTGGCGAAGTAGTCGAGGAAAAACAGGGGTTCGGCACCCTGTACCACCACGTCGTTGGCGCACATGGCGACCAGGTCGATTCCCACGGTGTTGTGCACGCCGGTCTGGAACGCGATCTTCAGCTTGGTCCCCACCCCGTCGGTGGACGAGACGAGGACCGGCTTGTCGCTGGCGATCTCGGACAGGGAGACGGCGGCACCGAACCCGCCCACGTCGCTCATGACCTCGGGGCGCAGGGTGGGTTTGACGATCTGGCGAATGCGGTTGACCAGGCGATCAGCGGCGTCGATATCGACGCCTGCGGCCTTGTAGGTGGTTCCCGATCCCAATGGAAATCCTCTCCGGAAGGCGCTCGGGCCCTCCATGAAAAAGAGGCGTAAGCCTAGCGAATGGACCGAACGGGTGTCAATCGCGTTCCTTGCCGGTGTGCCGCGCCGACCCTAGAATACGCTGTTTCCGCGGGGTCGTCGAACCTCGCAGCGAGAGGAGAAGTCGGCATGGTGCAGATCCTGGTTGCGGCCTCCCGCCGCGGCCGCAACACGGTGAGACGGGCCGGGGCCGCGGGGCCCCCGCGGAGTTGACCCGGGTGGTTCCCCCCCGAGGGGGGGAGCGCGCCGGCCGGGTGGTGACCGTGGGTACCGGCACCTGCGTGCCCCGCCTGCGCCGCGGCGGCCCCTGTGTCCTGCTGGAGTCCGGCGGTTTCCGCTGTGTGGTGGACCTGGGGCTGGGTGCCCTGCACGGACTGCTGAGGGCGGGGGTGGCCCACGGGGCGGTGGACGCCCTGCTGCTCACCCACCACCACCCGGACCATCTGGCCGAGTTGCTGCCGCTGCTGTTCGCCGCCAACTACGGGCAACCACCGCGGCGCCGCCCGTTGCAGATCACGGGCTCTCCCGGGAGCCTGGCCGCGGTGGCACGACTGGCAGAAACCCAGGAGGGATGGCTGGATGCCAGAAACTATCTGCAGACCTCTACCCCCCTCCGTCCCGGGGACCAACTGGCCCTGGGGCCGTTCCGGGTGCGCGCGGGCGCCGTGGCCCACATCGACTCGTCCCTGGCCTACCGCTTCGAGACGGTGACCGGCAGTGTCGTGGTCAGCGGCGACACGGGGCCCTCGGAGTCCCTGGTGGAACTGGCCCGGAGCGCCGACCTCCTGTTGCTCGAGGCGAGCCTGGCCGCCGGGGACTCCTGCGAAACCCATCTGACCGCGCAGCAGGCCGGCACCCTCGCCGACAGGGCCGGGGTGGGACACCTGGTGCTGGTGCATCTCTACCCGGCTGCGGAAGCCGTCGATCCCGGGGCGGCTGCCGCCGCGGCGTTCGGCGGCCCGGTCACGGTGGCGGAAGACGGGATGGAGTGGGAGTTCTGAAGTTCAAGAGCGCGTCTTTGGGTTTACCCTTCCTTTCCAACGGCACCCAGGCCGCGTGGTTCGCCCCGAACCCCGGCGGGGTGCGCCGCAGGATCTCCCTTAGATCGGGGTGGGCACGGGCGGTGGTCAGCGCCCGACGGGCACTGTGGCGGTCGAACGGGTCGCCGGGCTCCAGGCCCGCGTACAGGGACAGTTCCCGGGTGCTGTCGGCGGCCCCGGTCGGTGCGGCCTGGTGGGGTACGTTCATCAGTGCCAGGTTGAGGAAGCCGATGTGGGCGCCGTGTTCTGCCGCCCAGGCGGTGGTCGCTTCCCGGTCGGCGGCGCTTTCGCCGGGCACGCCGTAGAGCAGGTACACGTAGGTGCGGATACCGGCCCCGGCCAGGTTGGCCAGGATCGGCGCGGCGTCGGCGGCGCGGACGCCCTTGCCCAGCCGGTCCAGCACCCCCTGGCTGGCGGACTCGATGCCGAGTTGCAGCATTGCACAGCCCCCCCGGGCGAGTTCGGCGGCCAGGGCCGGGTCGCGCAGGGCCGGTTCGGGGCGCACGAACCCGTACCAGCTCACCCCCTGATCCCGCAGCAGGCCCGCAAGCCGGCGCAGGGTGCCGGGGGGGATCGCGTCATCGGTGAGGTGCAGGTGGCGGATGCCATAGGTGTCGCGGGCGTGTAGGATCTCCTCCGCCAGTTCCCCGGCCCGGGTCGGGCGGAACGCCTGGCGGTCCTGGGCCGTCTCGGGACAGTAGGTGCAGCGCCGCCAGTAGCAGCCCCGGCTAGTGGCCACGGGCAGGATGGGCCCGGGTGCCAGGTAGTGCTCCCAGGGGAGGCCGTCGAGCCGGGGGCGGCTGCCGGTGGCCACGCGGTCTCTCCCACGGGGCGGGTTCCAGATGCTTCGCCCCGGGGCCAGCAGTCCGGGGGCGTGTGCCGGGTCCCCGCCGGTGGCCAGGGTCCGCAGGGCGTCCTCCCCCGGGCCGGCAACCAGGGCGTCCCACACCGTGAACAGCACCGAGTCGGGTTGCAGGCGCCCCAGCCAGGAGGTTACCACCCCCCCGCCGAGAACGATTCGGCCCCGGTAGCCGGCGGCGCGCAGCAGGCCGGCCAGGGCCGCCGCCGGCAGGGCCTGGCTCAGGTAGGTCGCAGAGATCCCCACCAGGGCCGGGTCCCACGCCAACAGCCGGTGGGCCACGCGGGTCAGTTCGGTTGCCAGACCGGAGAGTGTCGGCTCCCGGTATGCCCGCAGTAGATCTCCTCCCGCCAGGGGAGACAGGCCGGGGAGAGCCAGGTCCGAGAGGGTGAGGCGGATGCCCCGGGCCCGGGAGACGGCCCGCAGGCCCTCCAACACGGTGTCCGCGGCGGCCCGGTAGTCTCTGCCGCGGGAGTAGGCGTCGCCCCCGCGCAGGGCTTCCAGGGCGCCCGGCGCCCTGCGTGCGCAGCGGGCGGCCGAGGTGAGGGCCGCGGGCGGTGCCCCTCGCTCCCCGAGTTGCCGGGCCGCGTCTTCCAGGGCGCCGGGGGAGAGCAACTGCTCCAGGGTGGCCAGGTTGGCGTCGCACAGATGCACCGGCACCCCGGCAGTGGCCAGGTGATGTGCCAGCACCAGCAGCCCCGGCGGCGGCTCGCAGGGGCGGGCTTGTGGGGGGTGGACGAGGACGACGGGACCGGCGTGGGGGAGACGGATGGGGTGCCCTCCTGGGATGGGGTATCGGTGCGGGAGTGGTACGCCAGGGGTGGGGGCGGGGTCAAGGAGGTGCGGTGGGACATCAGGACCGTTGCAGCCTGTCGAGGGGTGTGGCCGGGGGGGCCGCTCGCTACGGGATGCGCCGCCGAGCCAGGTTTTCGGGTTGGCCGCATCCCGTTCGGTCGGCCCCCTCCGCTCGAACCGTGAGGGACGCGCGGGCGTCCGCCGGCACCGGGGCGAGTGGTTGGGCTGGACGCTGCTCTGGGGTAAGCTGGCGCGGTTCCGAAACTCCGGGGAGCGCGTTTCCCGGCCCGGGCACGGCCCACAGTACGTCGGCGCGGGGAAGGGAGTCCATCCGATGACCCATGATCAGGGTTTGCAGATAGAACTGAAGCGGTTGAGGGCGGAACTTGCGGAACGGCGGGCCACCCTCCCGGCCCACACGGTGCGGGTGCACCAGATGGTCCAGTTGGAGGACCTGGAGGACCGGGTTCGGGAGCTGGAGGAGCGCTTGTCTGCCCAAGGAGAACGATCCCCGGGGCAGGGCCGATGACGGTTTCCCTTCCCACCGGTGGCGTGGAGTTCGTCTGCACCGGCAACATCTGTCGTTCTCCGTTTGCCGCCGGCCTGGCCGTCTCTCTGGGTCTGGCGCCGTCCCAGGTGCACTCCAGCGGGGTGTGGGCCGACCCCGGGCGCGGTTGCCCGCCGCAGGCAGTGGCTGCGGCGGCAGAGTTCGGGGTGGACCTGGCAGACCACGCGGCGCGCTGCGTCGCCCGGGAGTCCCTGGCCCGACGGGAATGGGTATTGGTCATGGAGTTTGGGCAGCTCGCAGAGGTGCAGCGCCTGTTGCCCTGCGCTTGGGGGGGCAGGGCGACGCTGCTGGGCGCGTACTGCCCCGGGGCCGGGGTGGAGATCCTCGACCCCTACGGCGGGTCGCCGGAGGAGTATAGGGAGGCCTACGATCTGATCGTGCAGGCGGTGGGCCGTTGGTTGGGTCGCCGGGCGGAGGCTCTATGAGCGCGGTTCCGGTGTATCCCGAGTTCCACCCCCTGGAGTTGACGGCGGCCGGGTCCCTGCGCCCGGCACTGGCGGGGGCCGGCACGGCGCTCTCCGAGTTCGCCTTCGCCAACCTGTTCCTGTTCCGCCGCGCCCACCACTATCGCTGGAGCACCTGGCGGGGCATGGTGCTGGTGGTGGGGCAGGGCTACGATGGCGCGGCCTACGCCATGCCCCCCCTGGGGGCGGGCGACGTGGGCGGGGCGATCCCCCTGCTGGAACGGTACCTGGAGCGGCAGGGGGTGCGGCCGGTGTTCTTCCCCGTGCCCGAGGCATGCCTGGCCCAGTGGTTCTCCCCCCCGCAGTGGGCGGCGGTGGCGGACCGGGACCAGGGCGACTACCTCTACCTGCGCGAGGAGCTGGCTACCCTGCCCGGCAAGAAGTTCCACAAGCGCCGCAACCGCCTGGAGAAGTTCCTGCGGGAGGAGGGGGCCGGGTACGTCTATCGGGAACTGGGGGACGAGCACCGGGAACAGTGCCTGCAACTCGCCGCCGGCTGGTGCGAGATCCGCTGTTCTCTGGAACGCCCCAGCACCTATCTGGAAACCGCGGCCGCCAAGGAGGCGCTGGAACTGCGCCGGGAACTGGGGTTGCGGGGTGGGGTGGTGCTGCTCGGCGGCAGGGTGCGGGCGTTCTGCCTCGGCGAGGAGTTGACCGCCGACACCTTCGTGGTGCACTTCGAGAAGACCGAACCGGGGCACGAGGGTCTGGCCCAGGTGATCAATCGGGATTTCTGCTTGCATGCCCTGGGGGGGTACCGGTACGTGAATCGGGAGCAGGATCTGGGTGATCCGGGCCTGCGCCGCGCCAAGGAGTCCTACCACCCGGTACGCCTGGTGCCGAAATACCGGGTGCAGCGGGGGTGAGTCGGAAAAAGGAGAGAGCATGCGGGTGTTGTTGATCGATGACGAGGTCACGGTCCGTCAGCCCCTATCCATGCACCTGCAGGATATGGGGCACGACGTGCGCTCCGCGGGGAGCGGCGAGGAGGGGTTGTGGCAGTTGGAGGAGCGCCCCGCGGACCTGGTCATCTCGGACATCAAAATGCCCGGCATCAGCGGCCTCGACGTGCTGCGCAAGGTGCGCGACCGTTGGCCCGCCAGCGACGTGGTGCTGATCACCGGTTACGGTACCATGGAGGATGCCATGGAGGCTCTGCGCCTGGGGGCCTACGACTTCCTGCTCAAACCGGTGCGGCTGGCGCGCCTGGAACTGCTGGTCAACCACTGCGAGGAACGCATTCGCTTTTCCCAGGACAACCGTGCCCTGCGCGAGGTGGTGGAGCGGTTGCGGGAACTGAACCAGCGCAAGGAGAAGTTCACGGCCCTGGCCAACCACGAGATCCGCACCCCGACCACCGTGGCCGCGGGGTTGATGTCGCTGCTCGCCGAGCGCGCCGCGGATCTGCCTGCGGATCTTTGCCGGTTGGTGGCCGAGGGAGACCGGGCCATGCGGCGGCTCAAGGCCGTGGTGGAGGATCTGGGGGATCTGGGGCAGGCCCTGGGAGAACGGCTGGTGCTGCAACCCCGCCAGTTGAGGGTCGCCGACGTGGTCTCCGAACTCGATGGGCAGGGTCAGATGTACGCCGCCGTGCGCGCCGTGGAGATCCGGGTCGAGTCGCCCCCTGAAGCTGGGGAGCAGCCGCTGCTATTGGACGAGCGGAAACTGCGCCGGGCGGCCGGGGCCCTGCTGCAGAACGCCGTCAAGTTCACCCCCGACGGCGGTACGGTGCGGGTGCAGGTGGGCCTGGACGGCGACGATCTGGTGATCGGGGTGGCAGACACCGGGGTGGGGGTGGCCGAGGAGGAGGCCGAGAGGATCTTCGATCTGTTCTACGAAGTGGCCGACGTGCGGCACCACCGCACCTCGGAGCACGCGTTCCTGGGGGGTGGCTTGGGGGTTGGGCTGCCCTTGGCCCGCGCCATCGCCCAGGCCCACGGCGGGGGGGTGACGTACGCCGCCAACCCCGACGCCACGGGCAGCGTGTTCACCCTGCGGGTGCCTCGCCTGCACTCTCCGGCTTCCAGAAGCCTCAAGGTCTCGGCGTCGTGACCGATCTGTACCGGGCGCCCGGCGAGCCCGTGCCTCGGTGGTAGCCCGGAGGAGACCGTTTGCACCACACCCCTGATGTGTCCCTGCCCCGCGAGCGCGTGGTGTTGCTCTGGAGTCTCGCTGCGTTCGCGGTACTGATGGCCCTGGTGGTGGGGCTCTATATCGCGTGGCAGCTGGGTGCCCGGGAGAAGGCGGCCGAACGGGTGTCCGCCCGGTTGGAAACCCTCGCGGACGCCGGCAAGAACGCGGTGCGCACCTGGATTCGAGAGCGCCGGGCCGACGCCCAGGTGTTGGCCTGGGACCCCGACCTGATCGACATCTGCATCGAGGGTACCTGCCCCAAGGGTCTGGATCCCGCCCGCCTGCTGTCCCACCTGGAGAACCACCGCTTCTTCTCCGGTTTTCTGGGCGCCTACCTGTTCACTCCTTCGGGGGAAGCCCTGCTCGCCGCCGAGGGGGGTGCGCCGCCCTGTCCGGAGGCCAGCGTCCGGGCCCGCCAGGCGGCGCGGGAGAAACGTTTCCTGCTCCACGACATCCACCGCGGCGAGGACGGCACCCCGATGATCGGCTTCCTGGCGCCGGTGTTCCACCGGGTAGATCCCCAGGAGCGGCCCGAAGACGCGCCGGTGTTGGGGGTTGTGGGCATCTACCTGGATCCTCGGGACACCCTGTTCCCGACGCTCTCCGGGGTGGGTCATTATGCCTGGGCGGCGGAGACCTATCTGGTGCGCCGCGAAGGAAATCGGGTGCGCCTGCTCACCGATGCCCACGGGGCGCCGCCGGCGCCCGGCGTCGGGTTGTTGGCGCTGCCCGGGGAGCAGGCCCTGGAACACTCCGCCGCCGTGGATGGGGAACGCTCGGGCCGGTTCCTGGACTTTCGCGGTACCCGGGTGCTGGCTGCGGTGCGCTGGATCTCCGAGGCAGGCTGGGGCTTGGTTTCCAAAGTGGACGAGGAGCAGGCTTTGGCTGCCTGGCGCCGCCAGGCGCGGGCGGAGAGTGTGCTTCTGGCCAGCGTGGTTCTCTGCCTACTGCTCGGCGGGATCGCCGCCCAGCGGTGGTGGTCCGGGCTCAGGTACCGACTCCTGCTCGAGGGGGTGCGCGACCGCGAGGAGCGCTTGCGGGCCCTGGCCCAGGGCTCCGAGGACGTGGTGTTCCTGAAGGGCACCGACGGCCGCTTCCTGTTGGTCAACCCGGTGGCCGCGAATCTGCTCGGCACCTCTCCGGAAGCCACCCTGGGGAAGCGGACCGGTGATTACCTGGACCCCGCGGTGACGCGGATCCTGGAGGCCCACGACCAGGGGGTGATGAAGACCGGCACCGCCTACCAGGGGGAAGAGGTGATCCCCTACGGCGGCCAGCAGCGGATATTCCTGTCTTCGCGGGTGCCGATCCGCGACTCCCGCGGCAACCTCCAGGGGGTGGCCGGGGTCCTCCGCGACATCACCCAGCGCAAGCGCGATGAGCAGGCCCTGGCCCGCTGGGCCCAGACCCTGGCCGCCTTGTACCGCTTGGCTCGGGGTCTCACCTCGGCCGCCGACGTGAGGGCGGTGCACACCTGTTTGTTGGACGGGGCCGGCGAGGCCCTGGCCGCGAATCTCACCGTCCTGTATGTGGTGGACGCTGCCAGCGGGAATCTCCGGCTGTCGGGGGGGCGCAACGTGCCGGCGCAGTTCGCGGGTCTCTATGACACCCTCGCGGCGGATGAGGGGGTCGCCGGGGAGCTGTCGTCCCAGGGCGAGATGCTCGCCATCTCCGACTGCGCGGCCCGCTCCGGGGAACTGGCTCGCTTTGCCGCCGAGGCGGGGATCATCTCCCTTCTCGCGGTCCCCCTGCGGGACGCCGGCGGCCTCGCCGGACTGCTGGTCCTCGGCTTTATCGCCCCCCGGGAGTTCCGCTCGGACGAGGGGGAGGCCCTGGCGCTGCTGGGACACATGGCCGGCGTGGCTGCCGACCGCTGCCGGGCCCTGGAGTCCCTGGCAGCCGAGGCCGACGTGCGGCGCCGCGCCGAAGAGCGCTTGCGCCAGCTCTACGCCGCCACCTCCGGGTTCACCGGGGAGGAGCTGTTCCGGAGGGTGGCGGGCACCGTCGCCGCGGAACTGGGCGCGAAGCTGGTCCTGGTGAGCAAGGTGACCCCCGGGCATTTCGCCGTGCCCTGCGCGGCGGTGCGGGATGGGCTGCCCATCGAGGTTGCCCCCTACGCACTGGCCGGCACCCCCTGCCAACAGGTGGTGAGACGGGGGGAGTTCGTGCACCTCGCCGACGGGCTGCAACTGGCCTATCCCGAGATCTCGTTCCTGGCGGAACAGGATTTCGCAGGGTACGTGGGGGTGCCGCTGACCGACTCCGACGGACGGGTGATCGGTCTGGTCTGTGCTTTCCACGACGCGCCGCTGTCCCTGGACACCGTGCGCCGCGACCTGCTGGAGCTGTATGCCCTGCGCCTGTCGGGTGAGATGGCGAGGCTGCTGGCCGAGGACCAGCTCAGCGAGGCGCGCAGGGCCCTGGATACCCTGATCGAGAACCTCCCGGGGGCGGTGTACCGCAGCGACTGGCTACCCTCCCGGCCCCTGCAGTTCATCAGCGCCGGATCCCGGGTGGTCAGCGGCTACGGACCTGCCGAGCTGTTGGGAGGGGGGGGCGTTGCCCTGGGGGACCTGGTGGTCGCCGAGGACCGTTCCCGGGTGTGGCGCGACATCCAGGTGGCGGTGGCCGAAGCACGTCCCTACGAGGTCGAGTACCGTATCCACGACCAAGGCGGGGGTCTGCGCTGGGTGTACGACGTGGGCACCGCGGTGTGGCCGACGGAAGGCAGCGATCTGCCGGTGGCTCTGGAGGGGGTGCTGTTCGACCACACCGAGCGGCGCTCCCTGGAAGCCCAGCTCACCCACAGCCAGCGCATGGAAGCCTTGGGGCGACTCGCCGGAGGGGTGGCCCATGATTTCAACAATCTGCTCACCTCGATCTCGGGGTACACCGAGCTGCTGGTTGCGCGCCTGCCCGAAGATCCACGGGCCCAGAAGGCCGCCGGCCAGGTGCTCAAGGCCACCGACCGTGCGGGCGAGCTGACCCGCCAGTTGCTGGCGTTCGGCCGCCGCCAGATCGTCGAACCCAAGGTGGTGGATCTGGACGACCTGGTGGCTGGCGCGGATCGCATGCTGGAGCGGCTGATCGGTGAGGATATTCGTTTCGAACAGCATCTCGGCGCCGCCGGCGAACGGGTGCGAGTGGATCCCGGGCAGGTGGAGCAGGTGCTGCTCAACCTGGTGGTGAACGCCCGCGACGCCATGCCCGGTGGTGGTGAACTGCGGGTGTGTACGCGGCTGCGGAGCCTGGAAGTGGAGGAACGGACCTCCCGGGGCAGCATCCCCCCCGGTGAGTATGTGGAGTTGAGCGTGGAGGACACCGGCGTGGGTATGCCCCCCGACGTGCTGGAGCGGTTGTTCGACCCGTTTTTCACCACCAAGGGAGGGGGGGAGAGCAGCGGCCTGGGGTTGGCCACCGTGTACGGCACCGTGCGCCAGGCGGGCGGCTACGTGGACGTCGCGTCCAGCCTCGGGGTTGGCACCACCTTCCGGGTGCTGTGGCCGCGGTGCAAGGCTCCGGCGGAGGCCCCGGCGCCGGCGCCGGCCGTCGAGCCCCCCTGGCCGGAGGGGCGGGTGGTGCTGTTGGTGGAGGACGAGGACGCGGTGCGTGAGGTGGCCGGGGAGCACCTGTCCGGGCAAGGCTACCGGGTGTCTGCGTTCCGTTCCGCGGTGGAGGCGGTTGCCGAGTTGGAGACACTGGCGCGGGTCGATGCGGTGGTCACCGACGTGGTCATGCCCGGCATGAGCGGCACCGCTTTGGTTCGCACCGTGCGCGGGCGCTGGCCGGCACTGCCGGTGGTGTATATTTCCGGCCACGCCGGCGATGCCTTGGGGGAGATCGATGTGGAGGCCCCCCACACTGCTTTTCTGCAGAAACCCTTTCGCCTGGGCGACCTGGAGCAGGCGCTGTGTCGGGTGCTGGAGGAGAAGGAGGGGGCGGGGTCGGCCAGGGCCGAGGTTCCGCGATCGGACCGCGGATGATTTGAAACGTCGATCGCCGGCGGTCTCGGGGAGTTGACCCCGTGGATGGCTTGGCCGCTCCAGCGCCTCCCGCGCCCGCGGCACTCGGGCATCCATGCACGTCGGCGGGGTTCTTGCCTGGGTCGAGGGCGCCGATGCCTACACCCGGGCCCCGTCCGCTCCCGGCGCCGGGGCATCTGGTGCCGGGAGCGTTATCCCCCCGCCGCGATGCGCCGCTGCATCTCCCTTACCAACTCCGCCAGGCGCCCGGCAGTGGCTTCGAACAGGGCTTCCCCCGTGGCGGCTGTGGCGGGTCCCGGGTCACCCCACACGCCTCCGGGCCAGTCGGCCCGTTTGTCCCGGGCGATGAACGGCCGGGGCAGGGTCGGGACCTCCGCCGGGCTGGTGCCCCGCACCAGTTCCGGACGCAGGGCCTGGATGCGGCTGGTCTCGATCTCCCCGGCGTGGCCGTCGTCGGCTGTCTTCACCAGTCCCGTCGCTCCGACCTCCTGGGCCAACCGGTACTCGCACACAACGGCTACCTCCAGGGGTTCGCAGAGTTCCACCAGCCGTTCCCCCGCCTCCTCCAGCGCCGCCATGTGAATGCCCCCGGCATGGCCCGAGGCGATGATCAGGCCGCGGATGCCCTGACGGTGCAGTCCAGCGCCGATGTCGACCACCACCGCACGCAGGCTGTCCGGTGAAATTGACACGGTGCCCGGGTGGTCGCGGGTGCTGCGGCAATAGCCGTAGTGCAGGGGGGGACACACGATCGCCGGCGCGAGCGCGGCGGCGCGGCGGGCGCTTTCGCACACCTGCCAGGTGTCGGTGGCCAGGGGTAGGTGTCGCCCGTGTTC
Source organism: Deferrisomatales bacterium (assembly GCA_029211085.1). Classification (GTDB taxonomy): domain Bacteria; phylum Desulfobacterota; class Deferrisomatia; order Deferrisomatales; family JARGFW01; genus JARGFW01. Next base: position 19,664 of record JARGFW010000049.1, read on the forward strand.
CTCCACGCTGCCCACCGGGAGGATCGCCACCCGGGTGCGCTCCAGGGCCTCTTCGAACCCGGGCATGGTCAGGTCACTGAGCAGCAACGCCGGTCTCCAATGAGGGGCGCCCACCGGCCAGTTGCCCACGGATGGGCGCGTGCCGCGCAGCCCAGAATGGGCAGGAACAGCCGGGTGCAGGACGCGCAGCGTGGCCGATCCACGCTTGACTTGGAAAAGCCATGGGCTTAGCGTATCAAATCTTTTGTTTCGGACCCCGATGGTCAGGGGAACTCCATGGACAGAATCGCAGCCGTTCAAGTGTCGGCCTTCGGGGACGTGGAACGCAACCGCAAAAAGGCGGTGCGCTATCTGGAGGCAGCGGCCGAACGCGGTGCGGAACTGGTGTGTTTCCCAGAGTTGTTCGGCACCCCCTGGTTTCTCGCCGAGGCCGCCCCGGACGCCGGGGGCTTGGCCGAGGGCTCGGACGGACCATTGCTGACCCTGCTGGCCGAGCATGGCGCGCGGCTGGGGGTGGCCGTGGTGTGTCCGTTCGCCGAGCGCCTAGCCGGGGGCGCGGTGGCCAACAGTGCGGCGGTGATCGACCGCACCGGTGTGTTGCAGGGGGTGTACCGCAAGGTGCACCTGCCAGAGATCGACGGCTGGCGGGAGCAGACGGCGTTTCACCCGGGTGACGCGGGGTTCCCCGTGTTCCAGTTGGGGGGGGTGAGGGTGGGGGTACAGTTGGGGTGGGATCTGTTTTTCCCCGAGGGCTTCCGGGCCCTGGCGGTGGCCGGCGCCCAGGTGGTGCTGGTGCCGTCTGCCGCTGCCTACGCCAGCCAGGAACGGTGGTTGGCCATGGCGGTGAGTCACGCGGTGGCCAACGGCATGTACGTAGTGCGGGTCAACCGGGTCGGCTCGGAGGCGGGGTTGGACTTCTACGGACACACCTTCGCGGTGCGTCCCGACGGGGAACTCAGCGCCCCGCCGATCGAGTTGGGCGAGGGACTGCTGCTGGTCGACTGTGACCCCGCCGAGGTGGCCGCGGCGCGCCGCACCTGGCCGTTCTTGGAAAACCGCCGGCCGGGGCAGTACGGCTCGCTGGTGACCCCGGTGGCCACGGCCGCAGACAGGCCTTTGTAGCCGGAGGAGGCATGCCATGACCATGACCGTCCACCAGCAGTGTGCGGTGTGCGCCTGGCGCGAGACCTGCAGCAAGAAGCACACGCTCCAGGAGTCCGCGCGCAACTGTCCGGACTTCACCCGGGACGAGCGACTGCCTGCCGAGGCCGCGGCGGCCGCCCCGAGCGACAAGCACAAACAGACCGAGGACGTGTTCGGCGACGGCTGACAGCCCACCGCCGTCCTCGATGGAACAGGACGACCCCGTGCGAGACAACCTGACCGACCTCATTCTGGAGGCTCACCGCGCTGCGGTGGCCGCCGGTACCCTGCCCGACACCCCACTGCCCCCGTGGAAGCTGGAGCTGCCCAACAACCCGGACCACGGCGATTACGCCACCAATCTGGCGATGGTTCTGGCGCGGGCGGCGAAGATGGCGCCCCGCGCCATCGCCGCGGCGCTGCTCGATGCCCTGGACGACCCGAATGGTCTGCTGGCGGGCACCGAGGTGGCGGGCCCCGGGTTCATCAACTTCCGCCTGCAGCCGGCCGCCTGGAACCAGGTGCTGGGGGCCGTGGAGGAGCAGGCCGATCGGTACGGGTTCTCCCGGGTGGGGGAAGGGCGGTCCGTGCAGGTGGAGTTCGTCTCCGCCAACCCCACCGGGCCCCTACACGTGGGCCACGGTCGTGGCGCGGTGGTTGGCGATACGCTGGCCCGCATCCTGGCGGCAGCCGGGTTCACGGTGCAACGGGAGTACTACGTCAACGACGCCGGCAACCAGATGGGCATCCTGGGCCGGTCGGTGTACCTGCGCTACCTGGAAGCCGGCGGCCGCGCGGTGGAGTTCCCCGAGAACCATTACCGCGGGGAGTACATCCGCGAGTTCGCTGCTGCGGCGCGGCAGAAGTGGGGGGCGCGGTTCGAGGACACTCCAGAGGCTGCGGCCGTCGAGGAACTGGGGCTGTGGGCCGGTGGGCTGATCCTCGACGACATCCGGGACGATCTGGCCCGGTTCGGGGTGCGGTTCGACCGCTGGTTTTCGGAAAAGCAGCTCCACGACACCGGGGAGGTCGAGCGCATCCTGGGTGAACTGGAGGAGAGGGGGGTCGCCTACCGGGAGGAGGGTGCCCTGTGGCTGCGCACCGCGGGCCACGGCGACGACAAGAACCGGGTGCTGGTGAAGGGCGACGGGTTGAAGACCTACTTCGCCTCCGACATCGCCTACCACCTGGACAAGTTCGCCCGCGGCTTCGACCAGGTGGTGAACGTGTGGGGGGCTGACCACCACGGCTACGTGCCCCGGGTGAAGGCGGCCCTGGACACCGTGGGCATCGACCCCGAGCGCCTGCACGTACTGCTGGTGCAGTTCGTCAGCCTGTTGCGCGACGGCAAGCCGGTGGGCATGTCCACCCGGTCCGGGGAGTTCGTCACCCTGCGCCAAGTGGTGGAAGAGGTGGGCCGCGATGCCGCCCGCTTCCTGTTTCTCACCCGCTCCTGCGACACGGCCCTCGACTTCGACCTCGAGGTGGCCAAGCGCCAGACCGCCGACAACCCGGTGTTCTACGTGCAGTACGCCCACGCCCGGATCTGCAGCGTGTACCGGCAGGCCGCGGCGGAGGGGCTGGCGGTGCCGCGTGCCGACGCGGCCGCGCTGTTCCGGCTGCAGATGGACGAAGAGCGGGAGTTGCTCAAGCTGCTCTACCATTACCCGGAGACGGTGGAGGGGGCGGCTCTTTTTCGCGAGCCCCACCGCCCGGTGTACTACCTGCAGGAGCTGGCGGCGCGGTTTCACTCCTACTACAACAAGTGCCGGTTCCTGGATGAAGACCGGGAGCTGTCCGGTGCCCGCCTGACTCTGGCGGGCGGGGTGCGCCAGGTGTTGCGCAACGGGCTGACCCTATTGGGCGTGGCAGCGCCAGAGACGATGTGAGTGGATGCGGGCCTACCGCAAGGTGAACGACCAGTACGAGTTTCGGGTGGACGGAGGGCGCCTGACCCTGCTCGGCGTGGGGGCGGCCCTGGTGGTGCTGCTGGTGTTCCTGCTCGGCGTGCTGGTGGGCAAGGCGCTGTGGGGCGGCCGACGGTCGCTGCCGCCGCTGCCCCAGGCCCAAACGGCGCCTGCCCCGGCGCCGACGCCTGCGCCGGCCGTTCCCGACCCGGCCGTCGCAGAACCGGCCCCCCACTACTCCTTCTATGAGGAGCTCAAGAAGCCCGACCCGGTGGCGCCCCCGCCAGAGCCGGCTCGCCCGTCGATCGCGGAGGCTCCCGCAGCGGCAGAGCCTCCGGCGGCGCCGGCGTCCCCGCCCCCGCCTAAACCGAAACCCGCTCCCCAGGCCGGGCCCAAGCCGGTGGTTCGCCCGCCGCCGGTGGTGTTCACGGTGCAGGTGGGCTCGTTCCGGGACCGCGCTGCGGCCTCCGACCTGGCCCGCCAGGTGGGGACCCAGGGCGTCAGCGCCAACGTCAGCGAGGCGTTCGTCGCCGGCCGCACCTGGTACCGGGTGCAGGTGGGAACCTTCGAGACCCGCAGCGAGGCTGAGAACTATTACCGTTCGGGGCTGCGCAGCAAGGGTGTCCAGGGTTTCGTCACCACCCGGTGAACCTCTTCAAGGAGACCGAGATGGCCAATTCTTCAACGCTGCAAGAGCGCATCGACGCGGCTGCGGTGGCCGCGATGAAATCCCGGGAAGCCGTGCGGCTGGGAACCCTGCGCATGGTGCGCGCGGCGCTGAAGAATCGCGAGATCGACAAGCGGGCTCCCCTGGAGGAAACCGACGTGCTGCAGGTCCTGGGCACCCAGGCCAAGCAACGGCGGGAGTCCATCGAGCAGTACCGCGCCGGGGGGCGGGAGGAACTGGCCGCCAAGGAAGAGGCGGAACTGGCGGTGTTGCAGGAGTTTCTGCCCCGGGAGTTGGACGAAAACGAACTGCGCGCCGCCGTGGCTGCGGCCGTAACCGAGGTGGGTGCCGGCGGTCCCCGGGACATGGGGCGGGTGATGGGGGTGCTGATGCCGCGGCTGCAAGGGCGGGCCGACGGCGGCGCGGTGAACCGCCTGGTGCGGGAGGTGCTGGCCGGGGAGGCGGACCGCTGAGCCTGGTCGATGCCGTGCTGTTGGTGTTCGTCGGTGCTCTCGCCGTCAAGGGCGTGATCCGGGGGTTCTTCCGCGAGGCGTTCGGTCTGGGTGCCTTGGTGGTAGGCGTGGCGGCCTCGGTGTGGCTGGGGGAACGGGTGGCCGTGGATGTGGTGTCGCGGTGGATCGGGCATCCCCTGGGTGCGCGTATGGCTGCCCACGCAGCGCTGTTCCTTGGTCCGTACCTGGGGCTGCAGGCTGTGGGCTTCTTGCTTCACAAGCTGGGGAGGGCCGTGTTGCTGGGCGGTGCCGACCGGTTGGTGGGAGGCCTGTTCGGGGCCCTCACGGGGGTGGTGGCGGCCGGCGCCGGACTGGCCGCGGCCCAGCGAGCCGGTGTCGGCGGGCCATGGTTGGCCGAGTCCGTTGCGGCGGGGGAGCTGTCGGCAGGGTTCCTGCGGTTGGCAGAACTGGCTCGGAGGCTGTTGTCTTGACCCCGCGGCAGGTGTCCGGAGTGGCGGACCCGATGGACCGCCATACCGGGGAGGTGCTCGGGTTCCCCCGGGTGCTGGGCTTGCTGGCCGAAGGCGCCGCGACCCCCCAGGGGCGCGCCCGGTGCCTGGAGCTTGCCCCCTTGCCGACGCCAGAGGCAGCCCGGGCGGTGTTCGACGAGGTTGCTGCCCTGAGCCGGCTGGAGCCGGAATGGGGCTTGCCTCCCACCGGCGGCGTGCAGGCTGTCGAAGCACTGCTGGACGAGGCGCGGCTGGACGGCAGCTGCCTGGAGGTGGAAGAGCTGCTGGCGGTGCGCGATACCGTGGCCGCGTGCCAACAGGTATACGAGTATTTGGAGGAAGCCCAGGCCGTAGGCTCCCTGCTGGGGGGATACCTGGCGCGGATGCAGCCCCAGTATGAGCTTCTCGACCGCTTCGAGCGCACCTTCGGCCCCCGGGGTGAGGTGCTCGACGGGGCCAGCGCGGAGTTGCACTCCCTGCGGGCCCGTCTGCGCCAGCAGCGCGCACGCATTCTGCGCACCCTGGAGGGACTGCTGCGCGACCGCAACTTGGCGGCGGTGGTACAGGAGGGGTTCGTCACCCTGCGCGGCGCCGAGCGCTACGTGGTGCCCCTGCGTACGGACTTCCGGGGGCACCTGGAGGGCATCGTCCACGACCGTTCCCGCAGTGGGGCGACGTTTTTCGTGGAGCCACTGGAGGTGGTGGAACTCAACAACGAGCTGGGCAGCCTGCAGGAGGAGGAAGCCGCCGAGATCCGCCGCGTGCTGCGGGCCTTGAGCCGTTGGCTGGGAGATGAAAGTTCTGTTCTGCGCGGCAACATGGCGGTGACGGTCCACTGCGACGTGTTGCGGGCGCGCTGGCTGCTGTCCCGCCGCTTGGATGCGGTGGCTCCTCGCCTCACGGTCGACCCGGTACTCGCGGTGCGCGGGGCGCGCCACCCCCTGTTGCAGGTGCAACAGCCGGAGCAGGTGGTGCCCGTGGATCTGTTGCTGGGGGGTGCCGAGCGCCTGCTGCTGGTCACCGGAGCCAACGCCGGGGGCAAGACCGTGGCGCTGAAGACCGCCGGGTTGACGGTGTTGATGGCCCAGGCCGGACTCCACGTGCCGGCGGCGCCCGACAGCGTGGTGGGCTGGTTTGACGGGGTGTTCGCCGCCATCGGCGACGAGCAGGACATCGACCGGCAACTCTCCACGTTCTCGGCCCACGTGGTGCACCTCAAGGTGATCCTCGAGCGTGCGGGCGCTGGTTGCCTGGTGCTGCTGGACGAACTCGGTACCGGCACCGACCCGGGTGAAGGGGTGGGCCTGGCGATGGCGGTGCTCGACGAGTTGATGGAGCAGGGCGCCGTGGTGCTGGCTACGACCCATCTGGCGGGGCTCAAGGCGTACGCCTACTCCCGGCCCCAGGCGCAAAACGTGGCGGTGGCGTTCGACCCGGCCAGTGGGCGACCCCTGTTCCGATTGGTGTACGGCCAGGCCGGGGCGTCCAATGCCCTGGACGTGGCCGAGGGGCTGGGTCTCCCTTCCCGGGTGGTTGCCCGTGCCCGTCGTTTGGCCGCGGGAGAGGGAGAGGAGACTGCCACCCTGCTGCGGGAACTGGAGTTGGCGAGGGAGGAGGCGGTGCGGGCCGCGGCGGCCGCCGAGCAGGCCCGGAGCGATTGGCAGCGGCGTGTCGAGGAACAGGGGGCCTTGCTGGACGAAGCGCGGGGCGAGCGCGACACTGCCCGCCGCGAGGCGCGCAGGGAAGCCGACCTTGCGGTGCGCGAGGCGCGCCGGGAGTTCCGGGAGATCATTGCGGGTTTCGCCCGCCGCGAGGTGGGCCAGCAGGAAACCGAGGCGGCGCTGGCCCAGGGGGCCGCAGAGCTCGCCGCCGCCCTGACACCCGAACTGCCGGAGGTGCCAACTGCGCCTTTGGAGCACGTCTCGCCCGGCGACGCGGTATACGTCGCCTCGGTGGGCAAGCGGGGGCGGGTGGAGGAGCTCGACCCGGGTGGCCCTCGTGTGGCGGTGCGGGTGGGTCCCCTGCGCCTGTGGGTGTCTCGCGATGAACTCTCGGCGGCGCCGGAGGACACCGCGCCGGGTGCCGCGCCCCACGCCCGGATCTCGGTGCAGGCCGAGCGCGGCCACCTGGACGTGGTGGTGGTGGGCTGCACCGTGGAAGATGCCCTGGGACAGGTGGACAAGGCCCTGAACCGGGCGCTGCTGGTCGGCGCCGAGGGGTTCCGGGTGGTCCACGGCCGAGGTGCCGGCGTGTTGCGTCGTCGGCTGCGCGAGCACCTGGGCGAGGAACCCCAGGTGCGAAGCTGGCATCCTAACCAGGGGGACGCCGCTACCTGGGTGGATCTCGGCTGACCCCACGGCTGTTGCGGCCGGACCGGTAACGGAGGGGCGACGCCCCATGCGCATACCCGACGAGGTGCTCGAGGAGATCCGCGGCCGCGTCTCCGTCGTAGATGTGGTGGGGCGCCATGTGGCGCTCAAACGCAGCGGCAAGAACTGGAAGGGGTTGTGCCCGTTTCACGCCGAAAAGACGCCGTCGTTCGTGGTCAACGAGGAGCGTGGCAGCTATCACTGTTTCGGTTGCGGCGCGGGTGGGTCGGTGTTCCGTTTCCTGATGGAGGTCGAGGGGCGGAGTTTCAACGAGGCGGTGCAGGAGCTGGCGGACAAGGCCGGGGTGGCCCTGCGGGCGGGACCGGAGGACGCCGGGGTGCAGTTGCGGAGGGAGCGCCGAGAGCAACTGCTCGACGTGCTTACCCTGGCGGCGCGTTATTACCGCCACCAGCTCACTGATGGCCGGGCCGGCGCGGAGGCCCGCCACTACCTGACCGGGCGCGAGGTGCCGACAGAGGCGGTTGAACTCTTCGGACTCGGCTGTGCCCCCGCGGGCTGGGACCACCTGGCTCGCTACCTGGCCCGCAAAGGGGTGGACCCGGACCTGTCGACCGAGGCGGGGCTGATCAGCCCACGGCGCAGCGGCGGACACTACGACCGCCTGCGCGACCGGCTGGTGTTCCCGATCCACGACGCCACGGGGCGGGTGGTGAGTTTTGGTGGGCGCATCCTCGGTGAGGGTGAGCCCAAGTACCTCAACGGGCCCGAGTCGCCGGTGTTCCACAAAGGCGCGGTACTCTACGGCCTGCACCAGGGGACCGAGGCCCTGCGCCGGGAACGGCGCGCCCTGTTGGTGGAGGGCTACCTGGACGTGATCAGCCTCCATGCCCGGGGGATTGCCACGGCGGTGGCCCCGCTGGGGACGGCGGTGACCCCGGAGCACGTGCAGTTGCTGCGGCGCCGGGTGGACGAGGCAGTGCTGGTGTTCG
>JARGFW010000341.1 GCA_029211085.1 Deferrisomatales bacterium
CACGTACAGGGCCGCCCGCGCGTCCCGGTCGTGGGCGGAGATCTGCACCTCCAGCGTGGCGGACTGGATCGCCATGGCGCCCAGCACGCTGATCAGCGCCAGCACCATCATCGTCGCCGCCAGGGCGAAACCGCGGTTGGCGTGCACGGGCACCTCCCCCGATGTCGGAGTGAAAACGTGCCGTGAACTCTACCAACCAGCGGATATTGTGCAACACCCAAAGAAAAACCCGGGCCGCTGGGGCCCGGGTCTGGCGCAGATCGTGTCGGCGGCGGAGCGCCGTGCGCGGTTACGGAATGATGTCGAACTTGTACTCCACGAAGCAGCGGTCGTCCTCGGCCCGGATGAACACGGTGTTGTTGGGCTTGTTCTGCAGGGTCACCGTGGTGCTGGCACCGCTGGCCGGGCTCACCGTGGCCAGGCTGATGTCCGAGGAACTCCAGTTGACGGGGCCCACGTGGCCGCTGGCCGTGAGGGTGACCGTGGTCGACTTCTTCTGGGTCCGCGGCCCCGGCGGGTCGATGCTGATCGGGCAGGAGGTGTTGTACACGGTTATCTCGACCTGATCGCTGCTGGCATCGACCCCGCACCCCGGCCGATTGAGGGTGTAGGCGGTGGACAGCAGGTGGTAGGTCCCGTCCGGCCAGCCGCTGACGTTGCCCGGGTTGGCGGAGCACGTATCGGTGCCGAACCCGCAGTACTGCACCTGGTTGTCGATGAAGGAGTAGTGCAGGTTCCAGCTCTGGTCGTAGGCGAAGAACTCGACCCGGGCGATGTTGTTGGTGGGGCCGCCGGCGTCATGGTCGTCCGGGTCGGCCTGCCACACCAGGGATGTGCCGTTGCTGGTGAGACTTCCGTAGGTGTCGCCGTCGGCCGGCGCGGCGGTGGTGACCGTGGGCCACGGGCAGTTGGCCCACAGGGACAGCTCGCTGATGCAGCCGGTGGCGTCGGTCACCGTGATCACCACCGATCCCGGTGTGGTGGCGGTGAAGGTTGCGGTGTCGGCGCCGGCTGGCGCCACCGTGCCCAGGGCCGTGCTGCGGGCGGGGTCCAGGGCGAAGGTGTAGGGGGCGGTGCCGCCGGACGCCTGGTAGGTGTAGAGGGTCCCCACGGTCAACGGTGAGCCCGCCGGGGTCTGGTCGATGACCACCGTGGGGCACGCGCTGCTGACGGTGAAGGTGGCGCTGTCGAAACACCCCCCCGCCTCCCAGGCATACACGGTGAGTGTGGTGGTTCCGGAGTCGGCGGTGGCCGTGAAATCCGCCCGGGTGGGGTCGATCGCGGGGTTCCAGGTGAACGTGCCGAAGGCGCTGCCGTCGGTGCCGTCGCTGGCGGAGATCCACAGCTGGGGGGAGTTGCAGGAGGAGTCTTTCACCTCAAAGGTGAAGGTCTTGCCCACCTCGATGTTGGCCGGTTTGGAGCCCAGGTGCATGCCGCACGACCAGCCCGGTGGGAAGTCCACCCACAGGTTGCTCCACAGGGACACCCCCGGGCACAGCGGGTCGGTGGCCTCGATGCTCGCCGAACTGCCGGGACACAGGCCCGTGACCACCACGTCGCCGGTGGCCGGGTACACCGCGGAGGTCCCGGCGGGGGGCCATCCGGTGACGTTCCAGGTCACCGCGCCGCTGGGCGCGTAGCCCACGCTGAAGGTCTCCCAATCCCCCGGGTCCACCACCGACCAGGTGGGGGTCAGGTTGCCCCACACCCCGAAGCGGGTGCACGGGTCCACCACGCTGATGGTGGCGGTGGCGGTGCAGTTGTTGGGATCCCGGGCACGGATCATCATCGTGCCGTAGTCGTCGGCGGTCACCTTGTTGGTCCATCCGATGGCGGACGCCAGGGTGCCCACGGTGGTGCCTGCTACGGCCGGGATCATGCGCACGATCTTCCACTCCACCACCCCGGAGGCGTTGAGAGCGGTGAGGTTGACGGTGTCGCCGGGGGAGACGGTGGCCGTCGTTGGCGAGAGGCTCAGGGTGCAGCAGTCCACGCACAGCGACTCGCTGAAGCCGCTGACGTTGAGGTTGTAGTTGTACCAGATCTCCGGGGTGCCGCTTCCGGTGTAGCCCTGCTCTGCGGTGACCGAGCCGAACACGGCCGGGCTGCCAATGCCGCTGACCTCGCCGTCCACGTAGATCGCCCCGTTGATGTGCACCTTCACCGCGTCCGGGTCGGTGGCGGGGATGAAGATCTGGCTCTTGCCCACGTCGGAGCGGATCGGTAGCTGGTCGGCGTTGGTGAACCAGGCCGGGTCGTTGTGGTCGTAGTGCAACTCCCGCTGGGGCGGGGTCCACACATCGATGGCGGTGCGGGTGCCGAGTCCGCCGAAGTTGAGGGTCCCGGCGACGTAGACGATGCCCTCGGTGAAGAAGGTCCCGGAGATGGCGTGGGCCGGCAAGGCCCCGAGCATGGCCATGCTGTCGATGTCGGCGCCGGTGTAAATGGGCGCGGTCGCGGCGGTGCCGACGGCGTCGACGAAGATGAAGCTGCCGTCGTGGTAGGCGTTCGGCATGCCCGGCCCGGCCATGTGGAGGACGGTCTGCAGGTCCGCGATAGCCCCGGTGACGGGGTTGCGCACGTCTCCGCCGGGCAGCGTGTACCAGTACACGTTGCGGCCCTGGGCCAGGAACTTCATGGTCTCGTAGTCGATCTCCACGATCATGTCGGTGATCTTGTCGTAGGAGATGTTGCGAAAGTAGTTGCCGTAGCCCGTGCCGATGAACGGCTGGTCCATGGTGTCCGGGTCGGGATTCGGCTCCCCGGTGAAGTTGCCGGTGAGGGGGTCGAAGGGCAGCTGCTTGCCGACGTAGATGTCGACGAACTGGTCCTTCAGGCTCGACTTGCCGGCGAAACTGGCCCCGTTGATCGGCGCGACCGCGGGGTCTTCCTTGGAGATGAACCCGCTCGGCAGGCTGATGTTGCCCCGCACCACCGCGTCGCCCCAGTGCACGTTGAAGTTGCCATTCCAGCCCGCCCCGCCGCCGGAGGTGATGGCGTTGGGGAAGCACACCGGCAGCGGCGGCGGCAGCCGCTCCGTGAGGGTGCAGCCGTCGTCGCTGGGGTCGTCGGGGTCGGTGTACTGGATCTCGAAGGTCACGGTCGAGCCCGGCGGGTAGTTCAGTTCCTTGTCCGGGCCGATCGCCACGAACGGCCCGCCGTCCTGCATCGCCACGTGCAAGGGGGCCACCTGGGTGAGGGTCTGCAGGGTCGCGTTCGGGTCCAGGTCCACCTCCTCCTGGTCGTAGAGGATTCCGCCGGCGTAGACCTTCACGATCAGGCCCTTGCTGGTGCCGATGTCGGCGTACACGCGGCCGGAGTTGAGGCGGCAGTCATCGATTTCGAAGTACAGATCGTCGATCTCGGCGACGCAGGGGCGGGTGCTGGCGCCCGGACCCAGGTCGTAGCGCATGCCGTGTTCGTCGTAGTAGTAGGCGGCGATGTCCGTGCACTCGTTCAACACGTCGATTGTCAGCGGCCCGCAGCTCCAGAGCTGCTGCCCGTTGTTTGGGTCATAGTAAAACGCCTCGATGGAAAACTGGGCGCCGTCGGTGGCCGCCAGAATCTCCACCTGGGCGGTAGCTTGTGCGGTGTCGGGTGCCGTTCCGGGGTCTAACGTGACTTCGATCTCATGCGTATCGGGCGAGGTGCGGGTACCGCCGACGAACTCAGCATTGTCCTGTGGGCCCGCGGGACTGGTCAGCACCAACGTCACGTTTTCGCCTGCAAGTTTGCAGGAGTTGATGCGGATGATGGCCGTGGTGGGGGTGTCGCACTCGGTGATGACGAGAGGGTTCTGCCAGGTGATACCGCCGTCGATGCTGGCTTCGATGGCGCAGCTGTCCAGGCAGGAGTCCA
>JARGFW010000342.1 GCA_029211085.1 Deferrisomatales bacterium
GAACGGTGAACGGTGAACGGTGAACGGTGAACGGTGAACGGTGAACGGTGAACGGGAAAGGCTACCGCGCCCGCCGCAAACCGGCTACTGCGGCCGAAGGCGGGCCTTGGGCTCGGGGCTTCCGCTGTCCTGCACGAGTGCCACACCCGGGTTTTCCCCGTTCACTGTTCACCAATCACTCTTCACGCCCGCTCCGTAACAAACGGCACGAAGCGGCACGCATCCAACCGTTCCTCGCACCACTGATCCTCTTCCGTGCGCACGATGCGCTTGAGCCACTGACCCTCACCATCAGCCACAGGGATCACCAGGTGCCCCCCCAGATCCAACTGCAGCAGCAGCCCCTCGGGCACCTTCCCCGCGGCGGCGGTGACGATGATGCCTTGGAACGGTGCCGCCCCCGGCCACCCCGCCGCCCCGTCACCGGCGCGTACCTCCACGTTGTGGAGCCCCAGTTCGATGAGCAGCCGGCGGGCACGCAGGGCCAGGGCACCGATGCGCTCCACCGAGTAGACCCGCTCCGCCAGGTGGGACAGCACCGCCGCTTGATAGCCGGAACCGGTACCCAGTTCCAGCACCCGATCACCGGGCTGCAACTCCAGCGCCGCGGTCATCAACGCCACGGTGGACGGTTTGGAGATGGTCTGGGCGAAACCGATGGGAAGGGCGTCGTCGACGTAGGCGCGGTGGCGCAGCGCTTCGTCCACAAACAGGTGGCGCGGCACCCGCCCCAGGGCCTCCAGCACACGGGAATCCTCTACCCCACAGTTGCGGCGCACCTGCTCCAGCATCCGCCGCTGCCCGGCCCGCTGGATCATCGCCGCGCCCCCTGCATGGCCCGCGCCGCCCACACGCCGGAGGCGCTGGCCTGCATGAGACCGCGACTCACCCCCACCCCGTCGCCGGCGCCATAGAGTCCGGCGATCGGGGTCTGCAGGGAGCCGTCCAAGGCCAGTCGGTTGGAGTAGAATTTCACTTCCACCCCATACAGGAAGGTATCGGGGCCGGTCACCCCCGGGCAAAACGCATCCACCGCGTGGAGCATCTCGGTGAGATCCACCAGGTGACGGTGGGGCAACACAAACGCCAAATCCCCTGGGGTAGCACCGTGCAAGGTCGGTGCGATCGCCGCCCCACGGATACGCTCCGGGGTCGAGCGCCGACCCGCCGCGAGGTCGGCAAAGCGCTGCACCAGCACCCCGCCAGACAGGAGATTTGCCAAACGGGCGATGGAGCGGCCATAGGCGATGGGGTCGTCGAACGGTTCGGTGAACTCGGTCTTCACCAGCAGGGCGAAGTTAGTCGCCGGGCCATCCGCGGCGGCGTAGGAATGGCCGTTCACGGTAAGGCAGTCCCGGTACGACTCATGGACCACCTCGCCGCCGGGGTTCATGCAGAAGGTGCGCACCTGGTCGCCGAAGGTGGGGGCGGTGTAGAGCAGCTTGGCCTCGTACAAAGCATCGGTCACCTCAGCCAGCACCGGAGCCGGGCACTCCACCCGCACCCCGATGTCCACCGGGTTCGGGCGGGAGGGAACCCCCAGGGCCGCCGACACCTCGCGCACCCAGGCGGCACCCAGGCGTCCCGGGGCCAGGATCACAGCATCCGCGGAGAGGCGCTCTCCTGCCACCCGCACCCCCCGGCAACGCCCTCCCTCCACCAGCACTTCCCCGCAGGCCGCGCCGAATCGAACCTGGACCATTCCGGCCACCTGCTCGAACAAGCTGCCCAGCACCTGCCGACAGGTGTCGGTGCCCATGTGCCGTACCGGGTTCTTTACCAGGGTTAGATCTGCCGCCCGGGCGCGCTCGCCCAGGCTGCCGAAGACATCGCCATCCCCGCCGTGCACGGCGGCGGGTGCGCCGTGGGCGCGGTACACCCCGTCCACTTCGGCCAACAATCCGGCCAGGTCCTGCGGGGCGATGAACTCGGGCAGGAACCCTCCCACCTGAGGCGACAGGCTGAGCTTGCCGTCGCTGAACGCCCCTGCACCACCCCACCCGGAGAGCAGGTGACACGGCACGCAGCCGTGGCAGGAGGCGTCGGCCTCGCAGCGTGGGCACTGTCGCCGTCCGAGTTCCGGCCCCTGTTCCAGCACCAGCACCTTCGCCCCGGTCAGGCCCAGTTCCCGGGCGGCGAAGATGCCCGCCGCTCCGGCCCCCACCACCACGGCGTCCCAGGAGCTCACAACGCCCACCCTCTCAAGGCCTCCAGAAAACCGTGGTCGGTGAGGTCGGTGCGCACCGGGGTCACCGACACCCGGCCGTGGGCCACCGCCTCCACGTCGGTACCCGGATCCTCCGCCACGTAGCCGAGCTCCTCGCCGCCGATCCAGTAGTATCCGCGGCCCCGGGGGTCGGTCTTGCGCTCCACCCCACTGCCGAAACGCCGCCGTCCCTGCCGGGTGGTGCGGATACCCCGCAGATCGTCCAGCCGCGCCACGTTGGGGACGTTGACGTTGAGCAGGGTGCCATCGGGCAGGCCCCGCTCGGCCACCTGGGCGGCCAACTCCCGGGCCACCTCCGCAGCCGGGCCGAAGTGGAACCCCTCCCGCGCCACCAGGGAGACCGCCAGACTCGGGATCCCGAACAGGGCTCCCTCCAGGGCCACCCCCACCGTACCCGAGTAGGTTAGATCGTCCCCCAGGTTGGGACCGTGGTTGATCCCCGCCACCAGCAGGTCGGGCAAACGGTCGAGGATGCCGTGCACCCCCAGGTGCACACAGTCGGTGGGGGTGCCGTCCACCGCGTACCAGTCGGGGCGCAACTCGGTGAGGCGCAGGGGCCGGTGCAGGGTCAGCGCGTGGCCCACGGCACTGCGCTCCCGGTCCGGGGCCACCACCACAACCCGCCCGAGGTAGGCCAGGGCCGCCGCCAGCGCCTGCAGGCCCGCGGCCCCTATACCGTCATCATTGCTGACCAGGATGAGCAACTGGGGATCACTCCAGACCGAGAGCACCGCCCCGGTGGAGGCGGGCCGCGACGGCAAGACATGGGGTGCCGATACAGGCACCCCGGTCAGCCATTTTCCGTTGTGGGGGTACGGGAGCGCAAGCCCCGCGGGCAAGCCGCCAGACTCAAGCCATCAGCCGTGGGTGCCGATGGTAGGGAGGTAGCCTGAACCGCAGCCTCTGCCCCCCCCTGCCCATCGGAGGACCGCCCCATGCAGCGCAAAGCACTTCTCCTCATCCTGACCCTGGGTCTCGCCGCGCCGGTGGCCGCCCCAGCCCTCGAGCTTGGCGCCAAGATCGCCTACTGGATGCCCCAGTTCACCGGGCAGTTTCGGCTGGACGCCGGGGGAGTCCCGGGGACTCTGGTGGACGCCGGGGACGACCTGGGTATCGACGAGGAGAATTCCTTCTTCGGGGAAGCCTGGCTCTGGGTCGGGGATCACCACCTGACGTTGTCCGGGGTGAAGGTGGACTACTCGGGGGAGCAGTCCCTCAATCAGGAGATCGTGTTCGGTGGACAGACCTTCGTGATAGGCGGCCGGGCCGCGAGTTCCATCGAATACGTCATGCTGGATCTGGCCTATCAGTACGACATCATCGACCTGGAGAACCCGCTGGGGGGCTTCTCCCTGGGACCAATCCTCCAGGTGAAGTACCTGGACGGCGACGTCAAGATGAGCGGCGACGGGGAAGTGAGCGGAATCACGGGGCATATCGACGAATCCGAGGAGTTCCGTTTCCCCCTGCCCATGGTCGGATTGGGAGCCCACGTCGGAGTCCTCGCCGACTGGCTCGAACTGCGCCTCCGGGGCGTGGGCATGGCCTACCAGGGCGACAGCATCCTCGACCTCCAGGGCGAAGCGGCCCTCACGCCCTTCCCGTT
>JARGFW010000343.1 GCA_029211085.1 Deferrisomatales bacterium
GGGTCTTCATCTCCTCCACGAGGGCCTCCATACGAGGCGAGCCCAGCAACTCTGTAGAGTTCGGGAGGGCAACCCCTCCTGGCAAGAGCGTGAGTTTCGGAATCCCCGGATTGACGAGCAGGCACGGCACGGTCGCGGTGCCCAGCAGGTAATCCGACAGGCCCGCGCTTCCGTCCAGACCAAACGCCCGGGCCACTTCAGGTTTTCGCAGGTCAGTGTCCACGAGCAACGTCGTCCGGCCGACCTCCTGGCACAGGCTTACCGCCAGGTTGATCGAGGTAAACGTCTTTCCTTCCTGAGGGTTTGCGCTCGTCACCAGTAGTGTGTTGCCGCCGATCTCATCCATCTTGTTGAGGATTTGTGTGCGAAGAATCTTTACTTGGTCCGAGATCCCCTCGTGGTGGAAGCGGGAGACGACCTTGCCCCGCTGCAGTGCCCTCTCACTCGCCATCTCCACCCGGGTCTGGCGGTAGTCCGGTCCCGCACCCGGGGTAGATCTTCTCGGGCGGGACACTCCAGCGGCTCGAGTCTCCCCAGCCCCCCCGGGCACCTCGCTCGGATCCTGCTCCATTGGCATCGGAGAACCACTTTCGGAGCGCAACTTCATGTCCCTGGCGCGTTCCATCGCCCTCTTGAGTCTGCTCATCGCCTCAGTCCTATTCGCATCGTCTGTGACCACGGTAGTGCATCCTGGTCACCATTTTCCGGTCGTCCGCTTCCGTCTCGCGGTCGTGGGTCCTCAGCCTACCAAACGTCCCCCCACTCCGTGTCAGAGCGGTAGAACTTTGCCAATTCTGCCTTGGAGCTTGAGCCAGAGAATGTCCAAAGGCAATACGAACTGGTGCACGAGAACCAGGGCCACCGCGATGGTGGCGCACCCCGCGAGCGTCACCGCCCCGCGGCGCAACCAGCGAGAGCGCCGCTCGTGGGGCGCCTCTACCACCGGAAACACTGCAAACACGGGCACGTCACTGAAGTGAGACAACTGGTCAGCCGACTTAACGGAACGGTCTAGGCTCTCCCGCGCAGCCACACCCCCCACGCCGGTCCCGAGGGCGAGGACCAGGCCGATCAGCACGAGGGCTAGCCGATTGGGCCTCGTGGGCCGCTCGGGGAACTGAGCAGGGTCCACGATGCTGAACCGCTCGGCCTGCCGGTTTTCCTCCATCCCCTGGGCCACCCGAGCCTCCATGGCCTTGTTGGACATTTCGGTGTACTTGCGTTTGGCGTTCTCGTAGTCCCGCGTCAGAAGACTGTATTCCCTCTCCACCAAGGGCGCGGCTTCCACTCGCCGTTCGTAGTCCTCGATTTTCACCTTTATCTGCGCCCGCTCCTCGCGAAGGCTTTCCATTTGCATGGTGGTCGAAGCCAGCTGGGTCCTCAAGTTGATGTAGGCCGGGTTCACTGCGGGCGCCTTCTGCTCCACGATCGGCACAGGCGCCACGACCGAAGCCTGTCGGGCCAGCTCCGCCGAAAGAAGTTCGACCTCCTGGGTGGTCTTCACTACGTCGGGGTGCTCCGGCCCGAACGAGGTCTTCAGCTCCTCCAGTTGCGTCTGCAGCTCCCTCAAACGAGCGGCCTTCTCCGCCGAGTCGTCCAGCGCCCCCACCTGTCCCTCCAGATCTGCGATTTCTTTCTTCAACCGTCTCACGTCAGGGTGCAGATCCGATACCCTCGTTTGAAGGTTCACGAGTTGCAGCCGCAGGGCCTTCAGTCGCACCGGGGGATCCGTGTCCACAGACTCCCGGCGGAAGGGTTCTGGCTTCTCCGGTACCGGCAGAAACTCGTCCACTCCGGTCAACTGCCCCTCCAGATAGATCTTCCGCTCCTGAAGGGACCGGATCTCGTTGTCGAGTTGGTCAAGATCCCGGTTGAGCCGCTCGGCGGCCTGGAGGTTGATCGCCGTGTACTCGGGGAGTTCCCCTGTGTGGGCCTGCTTGAACCGGCTGATCCGGGCCTCCAGGTCGTCAATGTCACCCTTCAGCATGTCCAACTCCGCCTGCAGGAACGCGGTAGTATTGGCCGCCTTCTGCTCGCGCGCCGCCAGGTTCTCCTCCAGATAAAGGGACGCCAGCACGTTGGTGACGTTTTGGACCGTGGCCGGGTCCCTGCCCTCGTAGGAGATCGCGAAGGCAATGGTGGCCTCATTGGACCGTCTCGTTCGCCGGTCCATCACCTCGGTGCTGATTGTCTTCAGCTGGATGGCCTCCTTGAGTTTCTCAAGAATCTCCTCCGTCGTGTACCGCTCACGCATCTCCGGATACAGATTGAAGCGGTTGACGATCTCTTCGAGTTTCGACCGCCGCATGATCCGTTGCGTGATCAGCTGGAGGCGTTCCTCCACGTAGCCCGTGATGGTAGTCTTGACATACTCCTCGGGAATCTGTTGGTCCTCCACGAGGATCGTGGCCTTCGACTGGTAGATCGGGGGAAGAAGAAATGCCACGGCCACCGACACTGCCAGGATGGGGACGAAGCATAACGCGAAAGTCCTCCTGCCCCTCCTCGCCATACCCTTCAGGTCCCCACTAGTGGGTTCTGCATTCATGCCTGTTCACCTCTGTAGCTGCGGTTATGACCACTGCGACACCGACTTCGCCCCCCGGATACCGGCTTTTCCTCCCATGGAGTCTCCTGGACCGCCCCCGCGCCCGCCCGGCACGCTCGGCAGAGTTCCCCGCCCTCCCCACAGGGTCCGCGGAGTGTTCCTTCAACGAAAGAGAGCCGCTCCGTCGTCAATTTCCGTCCCTCCTCGTGTTCCGATCCCCTGGCCAGGTCATGTTCAACGCGATCCACACCTGGTTCCGTGTCGCCACTTCGTCCCCCGAGACAGCCTGATCCCGGTCATAAGAATATTGATAGGCCAGCGTCAAAACATTCCACCGCGTCATGTTGTAGCGGACGCTCGGGGTCGCGTCGCAGTGGGCACCGTCCAGATCCTGCGAACCGCTCCCGCCCCGCAAGCGATAGGCGCTCGCCACCAAACCGACGGCCACCCTCTCCGTCAAGTGTTTCCGCAGCCGTGCCTGCACACGGTCCTGTTCGAGCGTCTCCCCGTCCGAGCCGTAGATCAGGTCCCGGGTGTAGGAGAGTGAGGCCGATCCGGTCTGGCCCTGGTAGCGCACCGACAAGTCCACGACCCCGGTCCAGTTCCGATCGGTCCCTCCCCGCTCCTGGTTGACCCGGCTATACCGGGCCCCACCCACCGCCGTCGCGCTCAGGGTCTCGTCGAACGAGCGGGTCATCCCCAGGGTCAGGGCGAAGCTGTCCACGTCGCTCACGTCCGACCCGTAACGAGTGTAGGCGGGTCGCACCAAATACACGTCCGTTTCGTTCCGGGTCCTGACTGAGTAGCGCAGCGCGACCTCGTGCCCGTCGTAATCCACGGAGTCCCCTGCCGAGAAAGCCGTCCGGGATAACTTGTACTCCGCACCCAGGTCCGACCGGGGATTTAGACTGTATTCCACACCTCCACCGCCCTGGAAACGAAACCGGTCGGCCAGGGTGATCACCCTCCCCACCCGCTCGAGCTCCGACTCCAGAGTCGAGTCCTTCATGTAGCCGGTCTCGGCCGAGATCGTCAGCCGCTCGGTCAGGTCATAAGACCCTGCGCCACGGTACCGTTCCTGAATCCGGTTCAGATCGCTCTCGTCGGCGTGGTTCACGAAGTCCAGACCGGCGCCAACTTCTAGCCTCGACCGTTCCTTCGTGCGTTCCAGGGCCAGCTCCGGGCTGGCCTTGAACACAAAGTCCGACGTCGAGTCCGCCCGTGAGAAGCCGATGTTGTCGTCATACGTCCCCCGCAC
>JARGFW010000344.1 GCA_029211085.1 Deferrisomatales bacterium
GGACCTGGCACACCCTGTCCACCCCCCACTTCCGCATCCACTACCACACCGAGGTGGAAACCCAGGCCAGGCAGCTGGCTGGCATCGCCGAAGAGGTGTACGGGCCCATGACCGGGGCCCTGGGTTGGCAACCGGCCGAGCCCACCGAGGTCACGGTGGTGGACGACACCGATCTGGCCAACGGCTACACCGTGGTGCTGCCCTACAACCACATCGTGCTGTACCCGGTGCGCCCTCCCCTGTTCAGCACCCTGGGAGAGTACCGGGAGTACCTGCGCCTGCTGTTCGTGCACGAGTACGCCCACGTGCTGAGCATCGACCCGGTGCGGGGCTACTCCGCTGTGACTCGCAAGGTGTTCGGCAAGGTGGGTATCCCGCTGACGCCGTTCGGAGCACTGGCGTGGTTCTTCGCAGCGCCCCCAAACCTCATGCTGCCCCCGTGGTTCCACGAAGGACTGGCTACCAACCTCGAAACCGACATCACCGGAGGGGGGCGCAAGGATTCCACCCTGTACCGGATGATCTACCGCACCGACGTGGCCGCCGGCACGGTGCCGCCCCTGGACCGCCTGGGGGGCGACTTCCCCGACTGGCCAAGTTTCTCCACCCGCTACATCTACGGCACCCGCCTGCTGCAGGTGGCACAAGCCGACCGGGGCCCGGCGGCCCTGGGCAAGCTGTCCCGCGGCCACTCCGGCCGCTTCCCCTACACCATCGACGCCCCTCCCCGGGAAGTGAGCGGCGACGACTACAGCGGGCTGTACCGGCACATGGAGGCAGGGCTGGAAGCCGAGTTCCGGCCGGAGATCGCGGCACTGCAGGGGGCCGGGCTGACTCCGGTGACCGCCGTCACCGACTCCGGCTATCGCACCGCCGGCCCCCTGTGGCTCGACGCGGAACACCTGGTCTACACCCGCGCCGACCCCCACCGGCCGCCCCGGCTGGTTCGGCGCAGCCGAGCCGGCGGCGGCGAGGAGCCGCTTGCTGAACGTCCCGGTTCCCTTACCCGCCCCACCCTCGGCCCACAGGGCCTGGTGTTCTCTCGGGTGGAGATCATCCGCCCCCTGGCGGGGGGCCGCACCTACACCGACCTCTACGTTCTGGCGCCGGCCGACGGCGTGTGCCGGCGTCTCACCCGGAGTGCACGCCTGCTCGAAGCCGACTACAGCCCGACTGCGAAGCAGTTCGCGGCGGTCCAGGTGCGAGACGGCAGCCACCGGTTGGTGCTGCTGACACCCGAGGGCGACCTGGATCGAGAGCTGCTGGCCGAGCCCGGTGTGCGCTACGACACCCCCCGCTGGTCCCCGGACGGCCTCCTGCTGGCGTTCTCGCGCAAAACCGACACCGGCACCGCGCGCCTGGCCCTGTTGGCCCCCGGCACAGGAAGACTGCAGCTGCTCACCCCCGCGGGCAGCCAGGCTGGGTTCCCAGCATGGCACCCGGCCGGTGACCGACTGGCGTTCAGCTGGGACCGCGGCGGGGTGTTCGACCTCTACAGCTACGGCCTGACCGGCGGCTCCCTGCGCCGCCTCACCCGCCGGCTGGGGGGCGCGTTCGAACCCGACTGGTCCCCGGATGGCACCCGCATCGCGTTCAGCGACTACGGTCCCCGGGGCTACGACGTGGCGGTGTTGGAACTGTCCGACGCCCTGGACGAAGTGCTGGCCCCGGCGACGCCAGAGGACGTGGCGCCCACGGTTCCCGCCCCGTTCCCGCCCACCACGCTGCCGCTGGCGACGAGCGCCGCGCCCTACCGGGCCTGGCCCCGCGCCCGACCCGCGTTCTGGCTGCCCGATCTCCTGTTCGACAACCAGGGGGTCGCCCCCGGAGCCTGGACCGTCGGCCACGACCCCCTCTACCGGCACAAGTACTACGCCTCCGGTTTCTGGGCCGGGCGGAGCCACCGCTTCTACGGACAGGCCCTGTATATCAACGACGCCGGTTACCCGACCCTCACCGCCCACGCCCACAAGCTGCCGTTGCTGCACGCCGAGCTGTTCGACACGCCGGTGGGGGAGTTCGATTACTGGGAGGAGCGTCGCAGCGTGGGTCTGGAATCCAGGATGGAACTCCCCCGGGCACTCAGCCGCTGGAGCTTTGCAGCCGGCTGGGCGTGGGAGCAGGTGGGCCGCCTGTCCCGGGTCGAGGAAGATCTCGGCGGCAGCCAGGCCCTGGCCGACGCAGCATTCCAGGGGCGGATCAACCCCCTGGCCCTGTCCCTGCTGTTCGACTCCACGTTTCCCCGCAGCAACCGCTTCACTGTGGGCCCCGAAGCCGGGCGGCGGCTGGAGGCAACCTACCGGCTGCGCGCGGAACTCACCGGCGCCGAGCTGGACCGCCAGGAGCTGCTGGGCGCCTGGGGGGAGTATCTGCCCTTGTCCCCCGAGCGGCACTGGGTATTGGCGCTCCTCGCCCGGGGCGGCACCAGCTGGGGCGACGCCACCGCCCAATCGGCGTTCCAACTCGGCGGCCTGGACACCGAACTGCCCCTGCGGGGCTACCCCGCCCGGGTGGTACGCGGCGAGGGCGCCCTGAGCGGCACCGCCGAACTGCGCCTACCGGCGTGGCAGCTCTACCGCGGGGTGCGCGACCTGCCCCTGTTCCTCGGCAAGCTGCACGCCGCCGCGTTTGTCGACGGTGGCCGCACCTGGCGCGGCAGCGACGAACGGTGGCGCACCGGGGTTGGAGCCGAACTGCGCGCCGACACCCTGCTGGGCTACTACCTGCCCACCACCGCTGTGATCGGCTGGGCCCAGGGTCTCGACGGCGACGGGGAGAGCCAGCTCTACTTCACCTTCCGCGGCGGGTTCTGAGGCGCCGGTCCACGGGGTTGCCCATCAAGGAGTATACGGAAAGAGGCCCATGACACTGCCGTCATGGGCCCCTTCCACTCTAGCTGGCAAGCGCCCCGGCTAGTCGACCTCCGGCTGCACCTCCCACACCTTGGCGTGCACGTTGACGGACCGCAGTTTGCTCACAGCAGTGTTGCTAGCCCCCCGCGGTACGATGACCCAGAAGCGCCCGCCGCGCTGTTCGGCGTGTCGGGCCAGGGCCTTCCACTTGCGAGCAGTATCGGCGCTCTTCAGTGTCTCGGGGGTCTCCACTTCCAGGACGTGGAGTTTGGCTCCCCGGGCGACCATGGTGACGTCGGGGACGAGATCATCCTCTCCGTTTTCCACTTTGGCCGGCGGGTGGAACCCCTCCGCGTGGGCACGGATGTCATCGTAGAACCGCTGCTTGAGGTGACGTGCGACGTACTCGACCATCTGGTCGTGCTTCTTTGATCCGTTTCTGGCCATGATTTCCCTCATTGGTCGTTGCCCAGCGGGCAGAGGCAATGGAGTTCCCCAATATTGGACGCGCGAACCGGGTCCCGGTTTACACGCTGCCGCAGATGGGTACCGGGGAGGGAACCGGGAGGACCAAGCTTTCGGGACGTTGGGCGCGGAGCAGCAGGGCCCAGCGCCCGGGAACGGGCAGTTGGAACCCTGGGGCGGAAACCAGTACGAAAGGGCCGTGGGTGTCGACAGTCGGGTTTTCGGCGGCGTTGGAGCTGTGCTCCGCAGCGTTGTGTTCCTCGCAACCGAGGTGGGCATTGAAGTGGAGCAGGTCTGCCGCGGGGTGGCAGAGTTCCAACCCCAAGAACAGCAGTAGGCACAACGGGCCCATCCGCCGCCACCCAGCGCGGAGGAGGGAACCCCATCCCCAACGTACGCCAATCCCTCTGTTCATCGGAAGACGCACCCCCTCGACCAAATACCTACCCGAGTGCCTAAAGATTAT
>JARGFW010000345.1 GCA_029211085.1 Deferrisomatales bacterium
GGCCAGGTCCAGGGCGACCATCGCCGCCGCCGGGGACAGCTCATCATCATGATCTTCGGTACCACTCTCCGCCCCGGGCTGCGGCCGGGGAGCGGCACCTGCCTCCCGAGCGTCCCCGCTCCCGGCGGCCCCCCCGTGCACCGCGACCTGCCGGGGTTCGGGGCCGGCTTCCGCACCGGCCTCAGGGGGAGGTTGCTGCGCCTCCTTGCGACCCACGGCGGTCCCCAGACAGTGGCGGAACGCCTCTTCCGGCCGCTGTCCCCGGACGCATTCTGCCTCGACCGCTGCACCGCCGAAGGACAGAACCGACGCAATCTCCATGGTCACTCTCCCGTCTTGGCACGACCTTCCTCGAGGCGGAGAGTGAGCTGCCGGACCCGATCCTTGGGCATCACGTCGAACAACTTGCCGACGCTGCGCCCGGGCAGTCTTTCCAAGATGGCGACGGCCAGGTCGTCGTTCATCTCTTCCAGGGCCAGGGCTGCCTCTTTCGGCTTCATCGCCCCGTACACCTGGGCGATCTGCCCGAGCCGCTCGTCCACCAGGACCTGCCGCCGCTGCATGTCGGCCTCGAGCGCCCCTTGCAGGGTCTCCAGGCGCTTGCGCTCTTCCACCAGGTCCGCCGTGGCGGCCTGGATGGCGCGCTGTAGTGCAGCGAGGGATTGTTCCTCGCGGGCGAGCTCTCGCCGCCTCTCCTCGATTTGCTGATCCAACTCATGCAAGAGACGGGCCTTTGCTTCAGCGATCTCCCGATTTTCTACGGATGGTTGATTTGCCTGGGCTTTCGCCCCAGGTGCGGGGAAGCACAGCAGCAGCCCCAGCAGGGCGAGCACCAACCCAGGGGGGCAAGATCGGACCTCAAGGGCCATGGTTTTCCTCCTTGCGCGCGTGGCTTCGCTGCACCGCGATTTCATCGATCTCCCGGGCCTCCCGGGTGGCCTGGCCGCGTCGCCAGGAACTCTCTTCGCGCTCCCGGAGCTTCTCCAGTGACTCCCGGGCCTGGTGGGCACACAGCAGTTCTGCGGCGGTGCGCTCCACATCCCGGGTGGCAGCGGCCACCCGGGCCCGGGCCACGTCGATCTCGCGCCGCAGCCCTGCCAGATGCAGGGAATGCAGATACAGCGTTTGCTCGCTGAGTTCGTCGCGGCGTTTCAGCCCGTCGAGCCCGGCCAGAGTCGCCCCCAGGCGCCGCAGGGCGTCGTCCCGGGCGGCGCACGCGTTTCCCAGAACCTCCTGGGCCTCCGCGTGGCGCTGGCGGGCGCCATCCTCCTCGATACGGCGCACCGCGAGCACCCGCTCCAGGCGAAACGCGAACCCCACCTAGTGCCTTCCTCCAGCTGGCGTCGCCACCGTCTCGTCCTCTTCCTCGACGACGATCTGGCACAGGGCGTCCACCGCCTGGTCCAGGGTCCAGCGCTCGTAGATGCCCTGGGTCAGGAACTCCATGAGCGCCCCGCGCTTGGCGATCGCCAGGTCCACGTCGGGGTTGCTGCCGGCCTGGTAGGCGCCGATGTTGATCAGATCCTCGGCGTCGTGGTACGCGGCGAGCAGTTTGCGGGTGCGCGCGGCGGCACCCCGGTGGGCATCGCCGACGATGTCCATCATCAACCGGCTGGCGGAGGCGAGCACGTCGATGGCGGGGTAGTGGTTGCGGGCGGCGATGGCCCGGGACAGCACCACATGGCCGTCGAGGATGGAGCGCACGGTGTCCGCCACCGGGTCGTTCATGTCGTCCCCCTCCACCAGCACGGTGTAGAGCCCGGTGATCGAGCCCCCCACCTTCTGCTCGCCCATGCCGGCGCGCTCCATCAGCCGCGGCATCGCCGCGAACACACTGGGGGTGTAGCCCTTGGTGGTGGGGGGCTCGCCGATCGCCAGACCCACCTCGCGCAGGGCCATGGCGAAGCGGGTCACCGAGTCCATCATCAGCAGCACATCTTTGCCCTGGTCGCGGAAGTACTCCGCCACGGTGATCGCCACCAGGGCACCGCGGGCCTTCACCAGGGGGGATTTCTCCGAGGTGCTCACCACCACCACCGAGCGCCGCAGGCCCTCCTCCCCCAGGTCTCGCTCGATGAACTCCCGCACCTCGCGGCCGCGCTCACCGATCAGGGCGATGACGTTGACGTCCGCCGAGGTGTTGCGGGCGATCATGCCCAGGGTCACGCTCTTGCCCACTCCGCTGCCGGCGAAGATCCCCAGGCGCTGGCCCTTGCCGCAGGTGAGCAGGGCGTCCACCGCCTTCACCCCGGTGGACAGGGGCGCGACGATGCGGGCCCGGGTCAGGGGATTGATCTCGCGGCCGTAGAGGGGATATTTGTGGTTGCAGCGGGGTTGGGGCTTGCCATCGATGGCCTGGCCGGCACCGTCGATCACCCGCCCCAGCAGCTCTTCCCCGGCCTGGCACAGACTCTGGGAGCGGGTGGCCACCACCGGGCTGCCGGGCTGGATGCCCCGCATGTCGCCGTAGGGCATCAAGAGGATGCGCCCCTCCCGGAACCCCACCACCTCGCAGGGGATGGTGCCCTCACGTTGGTGCCCGCCGTCGTCGGGGTGCACCAGGCAGATATCTCCCACCGGGGCGTTGGGGCCCGACGCCTCCACCACCATGCCCACCACCTGCAACACCTTGCCGTGGGGGCGCAAGGGTTCGGTGGCGTCGATGGTCTCCAGTTCGGAGCGGAAGTCGAACCCCATCACAGGCTCCGCAGGCTGCGCGCGAGCTCCTGGAGCTGGGTGTCGAGGCGGGCGTCGATCTCGGTGGTGGGGGTCTGCACCAGGCAGCCGCCCGGCTGCACGGACGGGTCATCCACCACGGTGAGGCGTTGGATGCCGTCCAGGGCGGTCAACAGTTGGGGCTTGGCGTCGAGCAGCACCTTGAGGTCGTCGGGGTGTACGCGGATGGTGAGCTGCTCGCGGTCGGAAAGCAACTGCAGGGCCCTCTCCACCACCTGCACCACGGCGTCGGGCGAGGCGGCGGCCAGGGGCCCCAGGATCTTGCGCACCAGGGCCAGGGTCAGCTCCAGAACCTGGCTCCGCGCCTCGGCGTACAAGGCCGGTTTATGGGCCGCCAGCTCCTCGGCCAGGGCCTGCAGCCGCCCCACGGCGGCGGCGGTTGCCGCCGCGGCCTCGGCACGCCCCGCGGCCAGCCCCTCCTGGCGGGCCCCCGCACGGATCGCCACGGCCTCGTCCCGGGCCGCGGCCAGGGTGGCCTCCGCCCCCTCACGAGCCTCGGCGAGCAGCTGTGCAGCCTGCTCCCCGGGGGAAAGGACCGGAGCCGCCGTGCCACCGCCCTGGGCCGGAGCGAGTTCCTCGAGCTCCCGTTCCGCCCACCGAAACGGGCGCACCTGTTGGTTGTCGGGGGGGGTGCCGGCCATGATCGCGCTGCAGACCTCCGGGGCGTGGGGCAGGGCGACGCCGCGGCGTGAGCAGCCCCCGGGGGGCCCCCGCGCCGGGGCGCCGGGTTCAGGTGATGTAATCGTCCTCGGCGCCGGGGGCGAGCACCACCACCCCCTCTTCCTCGAGCTGACGCACGATCTCGGTGACCGCGGATTGGGCCTCGGTGACCTCGCTCACCCGTATCGGCCCCATGAAGGACATCTCCTCCTTGAGGGTTTCCACCGCCCGGGAGCTCATATTGTGGAAGAACTTCTCTTGGAGTTCTTCAGAGGAGCCCTTCAACGCCACGGTGAGCACGCTCTTGTCGCTGCGCTTGAGGATCTCTTGCAGGGCCTTGTCGGGCAGG
>JARGFW010000050.1:0-15712 GCA_029211085.1 Deferrisomatales bacterium
CCTTGAAGAAGGCGTGGGTCATCAGGTGGAAGATGCCCGCCGCGTAGGCGCCCACTCCCATGCCGATGAACATGTAGCCGAGCTGGCTCACCGTGGAGTAGGCCAGCACCTTCTTGATGTCGTTCTGGGTCAGTGCGATGGTGCCGGCGAAGATGGCGGTGATCGCGCCGATGGTGGCCACCACGGCCATGGTGGTGGGCGCCATGGAGAACAACACGTTGCAGCGGCCGATCATGTACACCCCGGCGGTGACCATGGTGGCGGCGTGGATCAGCGCCGAGACCGGAGTCGGGCCGGCCATGGCGTCGGGCAGCCACACGTACAGGGGGATCTGGGCGCTCTTGCCGGTGGCGCCGACGAACATCAGCAGGGTGATCGCGGTGACCACCGCGCCGCCCACCGCCAGCACGTGGGGGGCCTCGGCCATCACGGT
Source organism: Deferrisomatales bacterium (assembly GCA_029211085.1). Taxonomy (GTDB): domain Bacteria; phylum Desulfobacterota; class Deferrisomatia; order Deferrisomatales; family JARGFW01; genus JARGFW01. The sequence goes on from JARGFW010000050.1 coordinate 434, forward strand.
GCGGAAGTCCAGGGTGCCGAAGTACATGAACACCAGGAACATGCCCAGCAGGAACCCGAAGTCGCCGATGCGGTTGACGATGAACGCCTTCATACCCGCGGCCGCCTTGGCCGGGTCCTCGAACCAGAACCCGATCAACAGATACGAGCACAGGCCCACCCCCTCCCAGCCCACGAACATCACCAGGAAGTTGGCCCCCAACACCAGGGTGAGCATGGCGAAGCAGAACAGGTTGAGGTAGGTGAAGAACCGGGCGTAGTCCGGGTCGTGGCCCATGTAGCCGGTGGAGTACACATGGATCAAAAAGCCCACGCCGGTGACGATGAGGATCATCACGCTGCTGAGCGGGTCGAGCAGGTAGGCCAGGTCCACCCTGGTGGACCCCACCGTGATCCACTCGAACAGGGTCTGGGTCAGTACCCTCTCCGACGCATCCAAGCCGCGCAGGGTGATAAAACCCATCACGGAGACGCAGAACGAAAGGAAGATGCTGCCGCAGCCGACGGCGTACACCATCCCGCGGCCGAAGCGCCTGCCGAACAGGCCGTTGATCACCGCCCCCACCATCGGGAAGAACGGGATCAGCCAGATATAGCCCCAGGTTTGTTCGTGCATCGGAAACGTCCTCCGGCCTTAGCCCTTGAGCAGGTCCACTTCGTCCGCGTACACGGTCTGCCGGCTCCGGTACAGAGCCACCACGATGGCGAGCCCCACCGAGGCTTCCGCGGCGGCTACGGTCATCACGAAGAATACGTAGAGCAGCCCCTCGACGTTGTCGAGATGGTCCGCCAGGGCCACGAATGAGAGATTCACCCCGTTGAGCATCAGCTCCACGCACATCAGTATGACGATGATGTTGCGCCGCAGCAGCACCCCCAGGGTTCCCAGGGTGAACAGCACAGCGGACAGCACCAGTGAGTATTCGACGGGAATCATTGTCGTCCTCCGGACTCCAGTGAACGGTGAACCGTGGTCAGTGAACAGGTGTTGGGACGTTGGTCTTCCCGTTCACCGTTCACGCTTCACTGTCTCTACAGCTTCTTCTTCGCCAGGGTCACAGCGCCGACCAGCCCCACCAACAGCAGCACCGAAGCCACCTCGAACGGCAGCAGGTACTGGCTGAACAACTTGTCGGCCAAGAACTCCACGCTGCCCTGCGCCACCAGGGCGTCCACGGTCATATCGCCGCTGACCCCGGTCATCTTCACCGTGAGCGGCAGCAGCAGCAGTACCGCCAGCAGGCCGCCCAGGGCCAGGGCGACGAACTTGCCGGGGGTCAACACCAGGCTCGTGTGCGCTTCCTTCTCCAAGTCGAGGAGCATGATCACGAACACCACCAGCATCATCACCGCGCCGGCGTACACCATGATCTGGATGACGAAGATGAACTCGGCGTGGTGCAGTAGATAGATCGCCGCAAGACTCACCATGGTGCCGATCATGCACATGGCGGAGTGGAGCGGGTTGCGGCACACCAGCACCCCCACCGCCGCAGCCACCGCCAGGCCGCCGAACAGGAAGAACAGGATCAAGGGCATCGGGTGGTCCTCCCTAGTTCTTCGTCAGCACGTCCCGGGTCATGTGAAACTCCTCCCGGGTGTAGCCGCAGAACTCGTAGTTGCGGGTCAACTCGATGGCGTCCTTGGGGCACGCCTCCTGGCAGTAGCCGCAGAAGATGCAGCGGGTCACCTCCACCACGAAGCGGTTGGGGAAGCGGCGGCCGTCCGCCGTCTCCTTGGGCTCCACGGTGATCACGTTGGCCGGACAAACCGCTTCGCACAGGCCGCACGCCACACACTTGAGTTGCCCGTTCTCGGTCTTCAGCCGGTGCAGCCCCCGCCAGCGCTCCGCGACATCGCGCTTCTGCTCGGGGTACTGGTAGGTGATGGGCTTGGTGAAGAACGTCTTCAGGGTGAACGCCAGCCCGCTGAGGAGCGGCTTGATCACAGCCATATCGCAAATCCTCCCGCGGCGCCGGTCAGACGGCCGCTGAGTTAAAGAGAAGCTGGTACAGCGCCACCACGAAGATATTGGCCAGGGCGATCGGCATCAGCACCTTCCAGCCCAGGTTCATGATGTGGTCGTAGCGGAAGCGGGGAAAGGTGCCGCGCTCCCAGATGAAGAAGAACATCACCAGGAACACCTTGCCCAGGAACACCGGCAGATACAGGAACGTCGGCGTGGGCACGAACGGCAGGTACCAGCCCCCCAGGAACAGGCAGGTCATGATCCCCGCCAGGCTCACGGCGTGGGCGTACTCGGCCATGAAGAACATGGCGAACTTCATGCTGGAGTACTCGATGTTGAAGCCACAGGCCAGCTCGCTCTCGGCCTCGGGCATGTCGAACGGAGTGCGGTTGATCTCGGCCAGGCCGCAGACGATGTACAGGACGAACGGCACGAACAGGATCGGTTTGCAGCAGTTCCAGATGCCCATCTGCTGGTTGACGATGTCCACCAGGCTGAGGCTGCCGGACACCAGGATGACACTGATCAGGGTCATCCCCAGGGCCAGGTCGTAGCTGATCATCTGGGCCGTGGTGCGCATGGCGCCGAGCAGGGCGTAGCGGTTGTTGGAGCCCCAAGCGCCCAGCACCACCCCGAACTCGCCCAGGCCGCTCATGCCCAGGATGAACAGCAGGGCCACGTTGACGTCGCTGATGTGCAGGGCGATCTCGCGGCCGAACAGGGTGAACGAGTCCCCGAACGGGATCACCGCGACGATCATCAGGGCCGGAATGATGGACAGGGCCGGGCCCAGGATGTAGGTCGGCTTGTCCACATGCCCGGGGACGATGTCTTCCTTGAAGAAGCCTTTCGCCCCGTCGGCCAGGGGCTGCATCAGCCCGAACCAACCGACCCGGTTGGGCCCGTGGCGCGCCTGGATACGGCCCAGCACGCGGCGCTCGAGCCAGGTGCTGTACGCCACCATCAGCATCAGCACGGCGAACACCGCCACAACCTTTATGATCACGATGAGCAGGTCGAGCATCGTCGGTCTCTCCTCGTCCTACGGGCCTAGGTCTTCTGGACCTTCACAGCGCAGACCTTGTACTCGGGAATCTTCGCCGTGGGGCAGGTGGCCGGGTTGGTGAGTACGTTCACCGGCGACTCGCTGTAGTGGAAGCTCATGAACACGGTGCCCGGCAGGGTGCTCTCCACCACCTTCACCTTGGTGGTGATCTCTCCGCGCCGGGAGGCCACGGTGACCGTGTCGCCGGTGGCCACCGCCAACCGCTCCGCGTCCACCGGGTGCATCTCCATGAAGCCTTCCGGAAAGCAGTCGTTGATGCGGCCGCAGCGCCGGGTCATGGAGCCGGAGTGGTAGTGGGCGTGCTCGCGCCCGGTGGTGAGGATCAGCGGGAACTCGCTGTCCGGGCTCTCGTCGGCACCCTGGAACGTCACCGGATGGAACAGCCCCTTGCCCCGGGCGAACTGGCCCACGTGCAGGGTGGGGGTGCCCTGGTGATCCGGGGTGGGACACGGCCAGGGGATGCCCCCGTTTTCGAGGCGCGCGTAGCTCAAGCCCGCGTAGCTGGGGGTGACGCCGGCGATCTCGTCGAACACCGCGCTGGCGTCCTGGTACTCCATGGCGTAGCCCATGCGCCGGGACAGGTCGGCTATGATCTGCCAGTCGGCGCGCGACTCGCCCCGGGGCGCCACCGCCCTGCGCACCCGCTGCACCTTGCGTTCGGTGTTGGTGAAGGTGCCGTCCTTCTCCGCAAAGGACGCCGCCGGCAGTACCACGTCGGCCTTCATGGCGGTTTCGGTGAGGAAGATGTCCTGCACGACCAGGAAATCCAGGCTGTCCAAGGCCTTCTCGATGTGGGTCAGGTCCGGGTCGGATATCATCGGGTTCTCGCCGAGCACGAACAGCCCCTTGACCCGGCCATCCACCGCGGCGTGGGCCACGTCGGTGACGGTGAGGCCTACCTCCCGGGGCAGCTTGCGGCCCCAGACCGTGCCGAACTTCTCGGCGGTGGCGTCGTCCACCACCCGCTGGTAACCGGTGACCACGTTGGGCAGCCCGCCCAGGTCGCAGGCGCCCTGCACGTTGTTCTGGCCGCGCAGGGGGTTGACCCCGCCCCCTTCCACGCCCACGTTGCCGGTGAGCATGGCCAGGTTGGCCAAGGCCTTGACCCCGTCGGTGCCCTGGGAGTGCTGGGTGACGCCCATGGCGTAGAGGATGCTGGCGGGTTTGCTGGTGGCGTAGATACGCGCCGCCTCGCGGATCGCGTCCGCCGGCACCCCGGTGATCTCTTCCACCTTCTCCGGGGTGAACTCCAGCAGGGAACCGGCGAGCTCGTCGAAGTTCTCGCAGCGCTCGGCAACGTAGTCCTGGTCGTGCAGGTCCTCGGCCAGGATCACGTTCATCATCCCGTTGAGGATCGGGATGTTGTGGCCGGGCTGGATGTGGCAGAACACGTTGGCCATGTCGGCCAGTTCGATGCGCCGCGGGTCCACCACGATGAGTTTGGCACCCCGCTGGGTGACCGCGCGCTTGACCGCGTCGCCGATGATGGGGTGGTTCCAGGTGGTGTTGGAGCCGATGACCAGGAACGCTGCCGACGTGCCCACATCGGCGATGGAGTTGGTCATGGCGCCGGAACCGAAGCTTGTGGCCAGACCGGCCACGGTGGCGCTGTGTCAGAGTCGTGCGCAGTGATCGACGTTGTTGGTGCCGATCACCGCGCGGAAGAACTTCTGGAAGAGGTAGTTGTCCTCGTTGGTACAGCGCGCGCTGGCGAACCCGGCCAGGGCGTCGGCGCCGTGCTCATCCTTGATGGCCTGGAAGCGCGCGGCCACCAGGTCCAGGGCCTCGTCCCAGCCGGCCTCCACCAGTGCCCCGTCCTTGCGCACCAGGGGGGTGGTGAGCCGGTCCGGGTGGTTGACGAACTCCCAGCCGAAGCGCCCCTTGACACACAGGCTGCCGAAGTTGGGGGCGGCGTCGAAGTCGGTGGTGGTGACCCGCACGATGCCGTCGTTGAGTACGTTGAACTCCAACTGGCAGCCCACCCCGCAGTAGCCGCAGGTGGTCTTGACCCGCTGCGCCTCCCAGATACGCGCCTTGGTCTCCCGCACGCCGTCGGTGAGCGCCCCCACCGGGCAGACCGACAGGCACTCGCCGCAGGAGATGCACTCCACCCCTTCCACCGGTCCGATGTAGGAGTCAAAACCGTTGCCGGCGATCTGGATGCAGCCGACCCCCTTGACCTCCTTGCAAGCCCGCACGCAGCGTCCGCACAGCACGCAGCGATCCGGCCACTGTTTGATGAACGGGGAAACGTACTTGGGGGTTTCGCGCTGGAACGAGGCGACCGTGTACTCGACCTTGTCCACGCCGTGCTCGAACACCAGGTCCTGGAGGTCGCACTCGCCCCCCTTGTCGCACACCGGGCAGTCCAGGGGGTGCTTGACCAGCATCAGCTTCAGCGCGTCGCGACGCATCTCGGCGAGTTTGTCGGACTGGGTGGTCACCACCAGGCCGTCGCCGGCTGGCGTGTCGCACGCCGTCACCGGCTTGCGGATCCCCTCCACCTCCACCACGCACATGCGGCAGGAGCCGATGGGCGAGAGCTTCTTCAGCCAGCACAGGGTGGGGACGGGGATGCCGGCCTCCCGGGCCGCCTCCAGGATCGTGCTCCCCTTGGGGGCACGGACCTGTTTTCCGTCGATCGTGAGGTTGACCATGGGCACTCCCTCGGTTTCGCGATCCGCTGTCAGCACGCGGCGTTCCGCTCGATGTCGAACCGGCCGCAGCCGGCCAATGCATGGGTCGGGGCGGGCCGGGGGCCCGCCGGACACTCAGTCGCCAGTCGCCACCAACAGCATTCGGTAGCAGCGCAGGCACCGGCTGGCGTCTGCGATCGCCTCCTGGTGGGTAAAACCGATCTCGGCCTCGCGGAAATCCTGCACCCGCTCCGCCACCGGCACGTGATGGATGTGGGCCGGCTCGGTGGTGGCCGGCACCCCCACGTCCTCTTTCGCGTCGAACGGCTTGAGCTTCTCGACGAAGGCGTTCATCACCCACTCTTCCAGGGCCTCGGTCTTGCCGTCCCGGAGGAAGCGGTCGATCTGGTAGGCGGCTTCCTTGCCGCCGGCCAGGCCGGCGATCAGGGTCAGGGGGCTGGTGACACAGTCGCCGGCGGCGAACACGCCGACACCGTTGTCCGCGACGCCGCACAGCTTGTTGAGCCCCTCCACCTGCACTTCGTTCCATTTGTTGTGCTTCACCACCCCGTCCTTGGGCAGGAACGCCAGGTCGATGGCCTGGCCGATGGCCGGCACCACCATGTCGGTCTCGACGATGAACTCGCTGCCTTTCACCGGTACCGGGGCGCGGCGCCCCGACGCATCCGGCTCGCCCAGTTCCATCTTCAGCAGTTCCACCCCGGTGACCTTGTTGTTCGCGTCGAGGATCAGCCGTGTAGGGTTGTGGAGGATCAGGAACTCGATGTTCTCGGCGTGGGCGTCGCGGATCTCAACCTTGTCGGCGGGCATCTCCGCCTCGGTGCGGCGATACACCAGCTTGACGTTCTTGTAGCCCAGGCGCAGCGCCGTGCGCACGCAGTCGATGGCCACGTTGCCGCCGCCCACCACCATGATGGTGTCGCCGACAAACACCTCCTTGCCCAGGGACACGTCGCGCAGGAAGTCGGCTCCGTTCATGAACCCTTCCCTGGCCTCGTCCTCGCCGGGGGTGCGCATGCCGGTGCCGAGCCGGGCGCCGACGCCCACGAACACGGCCTTGTAGTCGCCGTTCAAGAGGTCGTCGAACGGGATGTCGGTGCCGATGTCGGTGTCGTAGCGAATCTCCACCCCGAGGTCCTCGATCAGGTGCACCTCGTGCTGGAGGAGTTTGCGGGGCAGGCGGTAGTCGGGAATGCCCACCGCCGCCATGCCGCCGGGTTCGGGCAGGGCCTCGAAGATCGTGACCTTGTAGCCCAGCCGGGCCAGGTAGTTGGCGCAGGACAGCCCCGCCGGACCGGCACCGACCACCGCCACCGGCTCTTTGTCGATCACCGGCTTGGGCACCCGGGTGGGCCGCTTGCGCTCGAGCTCGTAGTCCGCCACGAAGCGCTTGAGAAACTTGATCTGGATCGGCCCGTCCACGTTCTGGCGGCGGCAGTTGAACTCGCAGGGGCGCACGCACACCCGTCCCACTGTGCCGGGCAGGCAGTTGTCGCGGCGGATCAGGTCCAGGCTCTCGGCGAAGCGGCCCTTCTTGACGTCCTCCACGTAGGTGGGGATCTCGAGGTGGGCGGGGCAGGCGCTGATGCACGGCGCGGTGACCTTGACCCGGTAGCTGCCCCGGGGCACCACGGTCTTGGCCGCCACGGCCTGGTCGAGCTCTTCGCGAAAGTGCTCCACCAGACTCAGGAACGCCTTGCCGCAGGACTGGCCCAGGTCGCACATGGACTGCTCCCGCAGCCGGCCGGCCAGTTTGGCCACGGTGTCCACATCGGCGGCCGCGCCCTGACCCTGGCAGATGCGCTCCAGGGCGTCGTGGATCACCTTGCTGCCGATGCGGCAGGGCACGCACTGGCCGCAGGAGTTCTCCACCAGGCCGGCGGCGTAGGCCCGGGCCATGTCGAGGGGGTCGACGTCGGCGCCCCACACCGCCAGGCCGTCCCAACCCATCAGGCCGTTGACCGGGGTTCCGGACGCCAGCGCCTTGGGCAGGGTCACGTCGTCGGCCGTCGCCGTGCCCTGGCGGCTGTCGAGGACCGCTCCGCCCCAGCTGGAAAAGATGAGATCACCCATGGACCAATCTCCCTCGCATCACAACGGCACTCAGCGGTCGATCTCGCCGAGCACGATGTCCAGCGACCCGATCACCGCGACCACGTCGGCCACCATGCGGCCCCGCACCATGTCCTCGAGGGACGCCAGGTTGATGAAACACGGCGGACGCACCCGGAAGCGCCAGGGCTTCTCGGAGCCGTCGGAGACCAGGTAGAAACCCAGCTCCCCTTTGGTCGCCTCCACGCTCATGTACACGTCGCCCGTGGGAGCCTTGAAGCCGCTGCTCATCAGCTTGAAGTGGCGGATCAGGGCGTCGATGTTCTGGTGCACGTCCTGCTTCGGCGGGGGGCAGAAGTGCGGATCGTTCAGCATCACCGGGCCGTCGGGCAGGCGGTCCAGGGCCTGCTCGGCGATGCGCACGGACTGGCGCATCTCCATCAGCCGCACCTGGTAACGCTCGAACACGTCGCCCACGGTGCCGGTGGGCACCACGAAATCGTAGGTCTCATAGCCGCAGTAGGGCTGCTTCTTGCGCAGGTCCCACTCGACCCCCGCGGCGCGCAGCACCGGACCGGTCAGCGAGTACTGGATACAGTCTGCTTGGCTGAGCACGCCGATGCCTTCGGTGCGCCTGCGCCAGATGGGGTTGTTGGTGAGCAGCCGCTCGTACTCGTCGATGCGGGCCGGGAAGGTCTTGATGAAGGCCCGGGCCTTCTCGAAGAACACGTCGGGTACGTCCTGGGCCAGGCCGCCCACCCGGATGTAGCTGGGGGTCAGCCGGGCGCCGTGCACATCCTCGAGCAGGTCCAGGACCTGCTCACGCTCGCGGAAGGCGTAGAACAGCACCGTCATGGCGCCCAGGTCCAGGGCGTGGGACGCCAACCACAGCAGGTGACCGGCGATGCGCTGCAGTTCGCACAGGCACACCCGCAGCACCGTGGCCCGCTCCGGGATGCGGTCCTCGATGTCGAGCAGTTTCTCGACGGTGAGGATGTAGCCGAGGTTGTTGAGCAGAGCGCCGACGTAGTCCATGCGGTCGGTGAGAGTCAGCGCCTGGTGGTAGGTTTTGGTCTCGGCCAGCTTCTCGAGCCCGCGGTGCAAATGCCCCAGGTGCGGCACGGCGCGCACCACGGTTTCGCCGTCCAGTTCCAGCACCACCCGCAGTACGCCGTGGGTGGCTGGGTGCTGGGGGCCCATGTTGACGATCATGTTTCGGGTCTCGGCCATGTTGCCCTCCCAAAACGGGATATCCCCGCGACCGGCAGCCGGCGCCGCCGCGGGACCCGGGATTAGCGGTACTGGACCTTCTGCGGAATGCCGTGCAGGGGGAAGTCCTTGCGCAGCGGGTGGCCCACGTAGCCGTCCCAGAGCAGGATGCGGCGCAGGTCGGAGTGCCCTTCGAAGACGATGCCGAACAGGTCGTACACCTCGCGCTCGAGCCAGGTGGCGGCCTTCCACACCCCCTCCACCGTGGCGATGGTGTCGTTGAGCGCCAGGGGCACCTTCAACCGCAGACGCCGGTTGTGCGCAAACGAGTAGAGGTTGTACACCACCTGGAAGCGAGGCTCGGCAGGCAGGTAATCCACTGCGGTGAGGTCGGTGAGCATGTCGAACCGCAGGCGTTCGTCGTCGCGCAGGAAGGTGCAGAGGTCGACGATGCGGGCCCCGTCCACGTCGATCGACAGCTGGCCACGGAACACCGCGTGCCCCCGCACGGCATCCCCGCACGCCTGGCGGAGGGCATCTACGATCACGTTGTCTTCAAGCATGGCCATCCTCAGGCAGCCGCCGTGTCGGGGTGGTCGGCGAAGGTCTCCTTGCCGATCTTGTCCTGCAGTTTGATGATCGCGGCCAGCAACTGCTCCGGCCGCGGCGGGCAGCCGGGCACGTACACGTCTACCGGCAGGAACAGGTCCACCCCCTGCACGGTGTTATACACGTTGAAGATGCCGCCGGAGCAAGCGCAGGTCCCGTAGGCGATCACCCACTTGGGGTCGGGCATCTGGTTGTAGATTCTCTCCACCATGCCGGCCATCTTCTTGGTGACCGTACCGGACACGATCATCAGATCGGACTGGCGCGGGGAGGGGCGGAACACCTCGGCCCCGAAGCGCGCGATGTCGTAGGAGGCTGCGGAAGCCGCCATCATCTCCAGGGCGCAGCACGCCAGCCCAAAGGTAGCGGGCCAGATGGAGTTCTTTCGCGCCCAGGCGACCACCTTCTCCAGATTGGTGGTCAACACCGGGGGCAGGTGGTGTTCTACTCCCATTCCAGGACTCCTTTCCTCCAGATGTAGGCGTAGCCCACCAGGAGGATGAACAGGAAGATCATCATCTCCACGAAACCGAACAGGCCCAGGGCCTTGTACTTCACCGCCCAGGGGTACATGAACACCACCTCGACGTCGAAGACCAGGAACGCCATGGCGACCAGGTAGTACTTGATGTCGAACGGGCGCTTGGCACCCGGTTCAACGGTCATGCCGCACTCGTAGACGCTCATTTTGTCGGGATTGGGGCGCTTCGGGCCGAGCACCGAGGAGATGGCGACGCACCCGAGGCCGAACGCGGCGGCGAGGACAAACAGCACGAGAATGGGGACGTAGTTTTGCAGCATGAACCCCTCCTTGATGGAAACGGCTACCCGCGATGGCTGCGGGGCCGGGGTGCAAGTGACCACCGGAACAAGCCGGCGCGAATGCTACTATGCGCGTTTTCCGCGTGTCAAGGCGGTAACCGGGAAAAAGGAACCGCCTCGCGCCCGGGATCCGCCTCCAATCGCCGCCATTTACGCTGCCTTGGCGGCCCGCCGCCGGGACAGGGCGTTCATCCCCGCCAGCAGCAGCCCCAGGGTGAGGAACGCCCCGGGGGGCAGCACCATCACGATCAGGGGCTGGTACCCCGCCCCGAACAGTTCCAGACCGAACCAGGTGCCGCCGCCCAGCACCTCGCGCACGCTGCCCAGCAGGGTGAGGCTGAGGGTGAAACCCAGCCCCATGCCCAGGGCATCGGCCACGGCCGGCAGGAGTGGGTTCTTGGAAGCGAACGCTTCGGCCCGACCGAGGATGATACAGTTGACCACGATCAGGGGGATGAACACCCCCAGGGCCCTGTGCAGGTCGTGGGCGAAGGCGTTCATCAACAGGTCCACCACCGTGACGAAGGTGGCGATGAGCACGATATAGGCGGGGATGCGTACCTTCGCGGGAACCACCGTGCGCAGCAGACTCACGGCGCCGCTGGAGCACAGGAGCACAAAGGTCGTCGCCAGGCCCATGCCCACCCCGTTGATCGCCTCGGTGGTCACCGCCAGGGTCGGGCACATGCCCAGCACCAGCTGGAACACCGGGTTCTCCCGGACGATACCCTTCCAGAAGGTCCGGGACAGGCTCATCGCTTCTCCTCGCCTCCGTGCGGCCCGGCATCTCTCCCCCCGGGCACGCCGCTTCTCCTCACCTCTTCCAGCACCGATTCCTGGTCCTTGCGGTACGCCTCCAGTCCGCCGTGCATCGCCTCCAGCAGGGCATTCGGGGTGATGGTGGCACCGGTGATCTGGTCGAAGTCGCCGCCGTTCTTCTTCACCTTCCATTGCGCGTTGCCCAGGCTCTTGCCCAGAAACTGCCGCAGGTACCCGGCTTCCGTAATCTTGGCGCCCAACCCAGGGGTTTCCTTGTGTTCCAGTATCCGCACCCCGGTCACCTCCCCCGCCGGGTTGATCCCCACCAGGGCTTTGAGGTCCCCGCCGTAGCCCTTGGGGCTGTCCACCTTCAACGCCAACCCCACCAGTGCATCGCCCTTGCGGCCCGGATAGTACAACTGCGCCGACAGGGTCACCGCCTCCCGATCGGGGGCGTTGTCGTAGGGGGGCAACACCGCGGCGATGGCCTTCAGTGTATCCTGGCGGACCGCTTCGGCGATGCGTTCGGCGGTGAGCTCCTGCACCCACGCCAGGCCCACGGCGGAGACGGCGCTGATCACCACCAGGGTGAGCACCATACGCACGATGTCCTTCACGCCGCGCCTCCCTTGGCCGCGGTCGCCGCCCGTACCACACCGAACTTCCGGGGGCGGGTGAAGCGGTCGATCAGGGGCACGCAGGCGTTCATCAGCAATATCGCGAAACTCACCCCCTCGGGGTAGCCTCCCCACAGGCGGATGACCGCGGTGAGCAGTCCGCAGCCGGCGCCGAAGATCCAGCGCCCGCGGGCGGTCAGCGGGCTGGTGACCATATCGGTGGCCATGAAGAACGCCCCCAGAACCAGACCGCCGGTGACCAGGTGCAGGACGGGACTGAGAAACTGGTCGGGGGATACCGACCAGGGCACGGAGCACACGGCCAGGGTGGTAGCGACGAACGCCAGGGGGATGTCCCAGGTGATCGCCTTGCTCCACAACAGCCACGCCGCCCCGGCCAGCAGGGCCAGGGCCGAGACCTCACCGATGCAGCCGCCCTGGAACCCAAGGGCCAGATGCCACACATCCGAGTCGGCCACCACTTGACCGACCGGAGTGCCGGCCGCTGCCGCGGTCTTGGCGAGGCCCAGGGGGGTGGCCGCGGTGACCGCATCGCCCAGGAGCCCGCCCCCGCCGGTCGCCCAGGTGGTCATCTGCACCGGGAACGACACCAGCAGGGCCACCCGTGCCACCAGGGCCGGGTTGAAGGGGTTCTGCCCCAGGCCGCCGAAGACATGCTTGCCCAACCCGATGGCGATCACCGCCCCCAGCACCACCAGCCACCAGGGGCTGGACGCCGGCAGATTCAGGGCCAGCAGCAGGCCGGTGAGGCACGCCGAGCCGTCGGTAACGGTGATGGGCCGCCCCCGCAGCTTCTGGGCCGCCGCTTCGCAGGCCATGCTGGCCCCAACGGCCAGGGCGATCACCCACCCGGCCCGCGGACCGAACGCGAACACCCCCCACCCCGCCGCGGGCAGCAGGGCGGCCACCACGGTCCACATGATCTTGGCCGTGGAGTCCCCGTGGAACACGTGGGGAGAGGAACTCAGGTGCAGGGTCGGTTGCATTCTAGGCAGCCCTCTCACGACGGCGGCGCTCCATCACCCGGCCCTTGGCCAAGCGGATCGACTGCACCAGGGGGATCTCGGCCGGGCAGATGAACGCACAGGAGCCGCACTCGATGCAGTCCAGGGCGTGGCGGTCATCGGCCTCGGCGACCCGGTCGTGGGCAATGAGGGTAGCGAGCGTGGTGGGAGAAAGCCCCATGGGGCAGACGCCCACACAGCGGCCACAGCGGATGCACGCCCCGGCCGGGCGCTGCCGCACCATCTGCACGGGCAGGCACAGCACCCCAGACGTGCCCTTGATCACCGGCACGGCCAGGTCGTGTTGGGTGAGGCCCATCATCGGACCGCCGCTGATGACCTGTCCCGCGTTCTCGCGCAGCCCGCCGCACGCCTCGATCAGGTGCGACAGGGGGGTACCGACGCGGACGCGCAGGTTGCGGGGCCGCACCACCGAGGGCCCCGTGATGGTGACGATGCGCTCCACCAGTGGGCGCCCGCCGTGCACCGCGGCCCAGATCGCCGCCGCAGTACCCACATTCTGCACCACCGCCCCCACGGCCATGGGCAAGGCGCCGCTGGGGACCTCGCGCCTCAGCACGGCTTGGATCAGCTGTTTCTCCGCTCCCTGGGGGAACTTGACCTTGAGGGGCACCACCTCTGCGAACCCACCGGGCCGGGCTCGCTCGGTCATCAGCCGAATGGCGTCGGGCTTGTTCCGTTCGATGCCGATGGTGCCCTTCTCCAGCCCGAACAGGTGCAGGATCACGTCCAGGCCGGAGAGGATCTGGTCCGGGTGCTCCAGCATCAGCCGATGATCCGCGGTGAGGTAGGGCTCACACTCCACCCCGTTGAGGATCACCGCGTTGATCTTCATCTCCGGCGGCGGCGAAAGCTTGACATGGGTGGGGAAGGCGGCGCCCCCCATGCCGACGATCCCGGCATCGAGGATGCGCCGTCGAAGCTGTTCCGGGGGCACGCTGAAGGGATCGGCGAACGGCTCCAGGGGATCGGCCCAGGCGTCGTCGCCGTCGGCCTCGATCTCCACCGCCGGCTGGGGGGTGCCGAGCGGGTGGGGGTGCAGGTCGATGCCGCGCACCGTGCCCGAGGTCGGCGCATGGATCGGCACCGACACGAACCCCGCCGGGGTGGCGAGCACCTGGCCGGCCCGCACCCGGTCGCCCTTCTTTACCGCGAGCTTGGCCGGGGCGCCGATGTGCTGACTCAGGGGGACGAACAGGCGCTCCGGCAGGACCGCGGGTTCGACCTCCCGCTCCTCGGTCCAGTGCTTCTCCTCGGGGGGGTGGATGCCGCCGCGGCGGAAGCTGCGGGTGCCCATCACGCCGCCTCCTCCCCGCTCGCCCCGGCGCGTGGCACCGGGTCGCCGCGGCCGATGGCAGCCACCGGGCAGACATCCGAACAGCGGCCGCAGGCGACGCACGTTGCCTGATCCACCGCGTGGGCCTGCTTCTTCTCACCGGTGATGGCCTCCACCGGGCACACCGCGGCGCACTTGGTGCAGCCGATGCAGGTTTCCGCATCGATGACGGCCTTGTGCCGCACCGCCACCAGGTCGTCGATATTGCCCGTGGGGCAGACTCCCGCGCACAGACCACACGAGATGCACCTCTCCGGGTCGATGCGGGCCAACGCCTGGGCCATGGCGATGGCTTCCACCGGGCAGGTCTTGACGCACCGGGTGCAGCCGATGCACCCCACCGGGCAGGCGATCTTCACGGCCTTGCCCTTCAGGGGCGAGGAACAGCGAACGTAGACCCGCTCGGTGTCGGGCATCAGGTCGATGATGCGTTTGGGGCAGGCTTTCACGCAGTTGCCACAACCGGTGCAAGCCTGCCGGTCCACGTGGGCCAGGCCGTCGGCACCCACGTGAATGGCGTCGAAAGGGCAGGCGCGTTCGCAGGTGCCCAGCCCCAGACAGCCGTAGCCGCAGAGTTTCGGTCCGCCCCCCACCAGGGCCGCGGCGCGGCAGTCCGGCACCCCGTGGTAGACGCCCTTGTCCAGAGCCACGCCGGTGGCGCCCTTGCAGTGCACCACCGCCACCCGGCGCACCGCGGATCCCGCTGCCACGCCGAGGATCGCGGCCACCGCCTCGGCCACCTCGGCCCCCCCCGCCAGGCAGGCGGTGGCCGGCTCTTTGCCTGCCGCCAGGGCCCGGGCCAGGGAGGTACACCCGGCGTATCCGCAGGCGCCGCAGTTCACCCCCGGCAGGGCGGCGTCGAGCTCCGCCACCCGCGGGTCCACGGCCACGGCGAACTTGAGGCTCGCCAGCCCCAGGCCCAGGGCGGCCAGGCAGGCGATGCCGGCGAGAACGATTACAGCTTCAAGCATTGGGAACCGAGTGAACAGTGAACCGTGAACGGTCACGCGCCCCATCCCGGGGCTCGCCTTCCAGGCGTTTCTGAACAAACGTGCGATTCCGCTGTCCTGCGGAATCGTCACTCGCCCCATCCCGGGGCTCGCCTTCCAGGCGTTTCTGAACAAACGTGCGATTCCGC
>JARGFW010000050.1:15812-20891 GCA_029211085.1 Deferrisomatales bacterium
TGTCCTGCGGAATCGTCACTCGCCACATCCTGGGGCTCGCCTTTCAGGCGTTCCAGAACAAACGTGCGATTCCGCTGTCCTGCGGAATCGTGATCGGTCCGTGCACACGGCATGGGAGCGCTCACTTCACCAACCCCGCGAAGCCCATGAACGCCAGGGACAGCATGCCTGCCGTGAGCAGGGCCACTGCGGTGCCGCGAAACGGCCCGGGCACGTCGGCCAGCTCCAGCTGCTCGCGGATGCCGGAGAACAGCACCAGCGCCAGGGTGAAGCCCAGGGAAGCGCCGATGCTGAACACGATCGCCTCCACCAGGGTGTACTCCTGCTGGATATTGAGCACGGCGAGGCCGAGCACGGCGCAGTTGGTGGTGATGAGGGGGAGGAAGATGCCCAGGGCCTGGTAGAGGGCCGGGCTGGCGTACTGGATAACCATCTCCACCAGCTGCACCAGACTGGCGATCACCAGGATGAAGGCGATGGTCTGCAGGTAGCCGAGACCGAGGGGGACCAGCAGATAGCGTTGCACCAGCCAGGTGACGACCGAGGCCACGGTCATCACGAACACCACCGCCAGCCCCATGCCCACCGCTGTCTCGATCTTCTTGGACACCCCCAAGAAGGGGCAGATGCCCAGGAACCGCGACAGGACGAAGTTATTGACTAAGACGGATGCGACGAAGAGCAGCCCGAGCTCCGCCACGCTGCCACCCTTTCAGGCCCTAACCCAGAAATACCTCAAGAAATAAGAGACTCCTCGCCTCGGCGGCGGGTCGCCAGGGTAGGGGACCACCCTCTCGGGTGTCAAGAACCGAGGCGACCCGATACGAGGCGGGCGATCGGCAGGTCGGCGGCGGGCATGGGCCGCTCCAGCAGCCCGGCCGGGGAGACCCAGCAGAGGTCCTGGCAGTGCAGCCGTCGCGGTGCCCCCTTGGATACGCGGCAATCGTAGGCCGTCAGACGGATCGCCAGGTGCGGGTAGGTGTGCTCCACGGTGAGCAGCCGCTCCCCCACCTCGACGGTGATCCCCAACTCCTCCCGGATCTCCCGGACCAGGGCCTCCTCGGAGGTCTCCCCCGGCTCCAGCTTGCCCCCGGGAAACTCCCACAGCCCGCCGTGGGGACCGCCGGGCAGGCGCTGGGCCAGCAAAATGCGGCCGTCGGCGCGGCGGATCACCGCGGCGACCACGAGGATGGGTTCGGGAGAAGCCGGGTTGGTCATTGCCCGGGCAGCATCTTCCCCGGGTTCAAGATCCCCTGCGGGTCCAGCGCCCGCTTGATGCGTCGCATGTACTCCAGCGCGGTGCCGTGTTCCCCCTCCATGAACGCCAGCTTTCCCACCCCGATGCCGTGCTCCCCGGTGCATGTGCCGCCGATGCCGATGCTGTGTTCCACCACGGCGCGGTTGACCCGCTGCACTGCGGCCTTGGCCTCTTCGTCGGCGGGGTCGAAGAGCAGCCCCAGATGCAGGTTGCCGTCCCCGGCGTGACCCCAGAAGAACCCGGTAGCCCCCTCCCCGACCACTTCCTCCTTGGCCCGGTCCACCATTTGCGCGTAACAGCTGATCGGCACACAGGTGTCCACCAGCAGCACGCTCTGGCCCGGATGGTTGCGTTTGATCGACTCCAGGGCGCCGTGGCGCACCTCCCACAACCGCGCCCGCTCGTCCGCTCCCACCCCCTTCTCGATGTGCAGGGCGCCGTGCTCCTGAAGCACGGCCTCCACCATCTCGTACTGGCTCTCCAGTGCGGACTGGTTCACGTTGTGGAACTCCAGGAACAGCATCGGCTTCTCGGCGAGGTCCATCTTCTGGTCGCGGTTGATCTCGGCCACCACCGCGTCGTCCATGAGCTCCAGCGCCGCCGGGTTGAGTCCGTAGCGGATGCAGTCGCTGACCGCGGCGCAGGCGCCGTGCACGGCGGGGAAGGTGGCCACCACGGTGAGGTACTCGGGGGGCAGGCCCTTGAGGCGCAGGGTGGCGCGGGTGACGATGCCCAGGGTGCCCTCGCTGCCCACCATCAGGCGCAGCAGATCGTAGCCCGAAGAGCTCTTGATGGCCCGGCTGCCCAGGTGGATCACCGCGCCGTCGGCCATCACCACCTCCATGCCCAGGATACAGTCGCGGGTGGCGCCGTAGGCCACGGTGCGCACCCCGGAGGCGTTGTTGCCGATCATTCCCCCCAGACTGGCCCAGGCCCCCGGGTCCGGGGGAAAGAACAGTCCGTAATGTCGCAGCTGGTTGTTCAACTCCCGGTACTGGATGCCCACCTCCACGTCCACCTGGAGGTCCTTCTCGCGGATCTCGATGATCCTCGCCATCTCGTTGAAGTCCAGCACGATGCCGCCGTGCACGGGGATGGGGTTGCCCTCCAGGCTGGTGCCGGCGCACCAGGGGGTGACCGCGTAGCCCTTCTCGGCAGCGATCTTGACCACGGCCACCACGTCTTCGGTGGTCTGGGGCCAGACCACCACGTCTGGGCGGTGGGGTTGGTGGTAGGACTCGTCCTTGGAGTGGAGGCCCAGGTTCGACTCCCCGGTGGAGACATGCTTGTCGCCGATGGCACGTCTGAGTCGGGCCACGTCTTCGGGGGTAACACGCGGATAGTTCATCGTCGCTCCTCTCCGTCGGGCAGAAAGTGTTGGTGGAGTTGTCTGGGCCCCGCCCTACCCTGCCCCGTTGCCCAGTTCGGCATCACGCACCACGCAGCGCACCCCCTCCCCCTTCACCCCGGGGCCGAAACACCCGTTGCAGCTGACGCACTTTGCCGGGGACCGGTCTCCGGCCTGCCAGCGGCGGGGCAGGTCCGGTTCCCAAATCAGGGGACGGGAGAGGCTGAACAGGTCGGCACGGTTTTCCATCAGCAGCCGCTCCACGGTTTCCAGACTGCGCACCCCGCCCACCAGGGCCACCGGGCACGGTACCCGATGCTTGATGGCGGCGGCAGAATCGCTGAAGTAGGCCTCGTTCTCTTCGGGGATGATCTGGGTCCGCGCCGGTCCCTCTGACCCCGAGCCCGGGGTGCCGCCACTCACCTCGATGAAACACAATCCGCGCATGCCCAGCCACTCGGCCACCTGCTCCGCGTCCGCGGCGTCCAACCCGCCAGCCACGTAGTCGGCGCCGTTGAGCTTGATCGCCACCGGGTACTCGGGACCCACCGCGCCCTGCACCGACGCCAGCACCTCCTGTAAGAAGCGGAAGCGCATGCGCAGGCCCCCACCGTACCGGTCGGTACGGTGGTTGGTCCCCGGCGACAGGAATTGGTTGATCAGATATCCATGGGCGCCGTGGAGCTGAAGGAAATCAAACCCGGCCTCCCGGGCGCGCCGTGCCGCTTGCCCGAAATCCGCGACGAGCTTAACGATCTCCTCCAGGGTGAGCTGGCGCGGCACCTCGGGAAACTGGGGGTGCTCCAGGAACGACGGCGCCACCGGGGTGCCTCCCTGCAGCCACGACGCCTGGGTCTGCCCCCCGGCGTGCACCAGTTGGATGCCCGCCAGCGCGCCTTCGGCCCGGATCGCGGCCGCGATCCGGGTCAACCCCGGCACCAGCTCGTCGTCATGGATGCCCAGCATGCGCGGCATCTGCCGGCCTCCAAGGCTCACCGCGGCGTAGCCGGTGATGACCGTGCCCACCCCACCCGCCCCCAACTCCCGATACCGCTCCACCAGGGCGTCGGTGACCGCCCCGCCGGGCGAGGCCAATCCCAACCAGGTGGCAGAACGCACCAGCCGGTTGCGGGCGGTCAGCGGCCCCAGGGAAACGGGCTCGAACACTCCAAGCATGGTCCCTCCTCTCGTGGTGCGGGGTGCATCCCCTCGCCGCCCGCCGGGCAGCGGGAAAACAGCATCGGGAATCCCGGTTTCCGGGTCAACGCTCCCGCCGGTTCGGACCTGGCGGATCGGTGTTCTCCAGCGTCATCCACTGGTACTCCGCCACGTGCCCGCAGAACTCGTGCACCAGTTCCGTTGTCTCGCTGAACGTGGTGCGGGTTCGGGCCATGGCCTGCAGGCCCGGGTCCGTTCGCAGGCCGACCAACCCGGCCAGGTGGCCGCGCCGCACCCGGTAGCCCAGGGCTGCCGCCACCCGGGCCAGGTGACCGAAGTGGACAGTGTACTCGCTGTGACCCTTGAGCGGGATCTCCCTGGGGTAGCCGTCGCCCGCCGGGAGGGGAAGGAACCGGTACGGTTCGGGCAGCACCGGATCGCAGCTGTGTTCGCTGAGAAACACCCTCCGCGCCACCGGGGCCAGGGCCTCCAGGTAACGCACCGCCCCCAGGTTGAAGTGAAAACGCTCCGGGGCATCCCCGAGGGGGAGGCGGTAACGGCGCACGATCTCCGCCACCTGCCCCAGGGGACTCGCGGCGTCCCCGCCGGGACGCACGGCGGCCTCGAGTTCCCCGCGTTGGATGCCGGTGACCGTCGGGAAATCACCGATGTTCTCGTTGGAGATGACCAGGTCCACCACACGCCCAGACGCGGAGAAATGCTGCACGGCGTCCGCGGTGACGAACCGAAACGATCCGCGCCCCGCCAGCGCTGCCCGTTGTCGGGCAGTGAACAATGGGCTAATGTCCACCATGGTCAGGTCGGTGAGGGGGACCTCTGCCAGTAGTGCCGCCATCAGGGCGCCGGTCCCACCTCCCACCTCCACCACCGACCAGTTCGCGCGCAGGCCCAACTCCTGGACCAGGAACCCGGCCAGCAGCCCACCGTAGGGTTGGGGCCGCCGCAGGGCCGCCTGATAGGGGCTGCCCTGTTCGGCCAGGGACTGGCAGATGGTGAGTTCCCAGAACAAGCTCGGGGAACCGTGTCCGTTGTAGAAAGACGTTGTGTCGTTGATGCCGGCCATGGCTCCTCGTCGCGCGCGGGCGGGCTACCCCGCCGTTCCGGTGCCCCGACCGGAAGGCCCCGTCGCGCCCGTTGGGGCACGTCCCCTGGGCCGGCGCCTGCCCGATTCTTGCGTAGATGCGGCGTGTGGCCGCACCCCTCCGGGCGACAGGCGGAGGGCTCCCCCTTTGGAGGAAGTTCCCGATGGCCCTCGGACCGCGTCACACCCTGGGGAAACTCCTGTGCGCCGGCG
>JARGFW010000050.1:20991-26876 GCA_029211085.1 Deferrisomatales bacterium
TTCCCGATGGCCCTCGGACCGCGTCACACCCTGGGGAAACTCCTGTGCGCCGGCGCCCTGCTGCTGGGGCCAGGGCACGCCAGCGGCGGAGAGGTTCTGGAACTCCTCGCCCCCCCCGACCAGGCCGTGGTGGCGTACCCTTCGTTCCACCTGGTGTACACGACCCCGCAACCGATGACGGTGCGCGTGGAACTCGACGGCACCCCCCTTGCCATGCAACCCCGGGTGACCCAAAAGGCAGATCGGTACATCCACCACCTGCGGGTACCGGTCGAGGTCGGGCGACACGACCTGCGCCTGGTGGACAGCTCCGACGGGTCACCCCTGGGTTTCTTGTCGGTATCCCGAGTAAATCCCTTTGCCAGACACGCCGCCGGGGTGACGCCACCGCGGCACGGGTTCCACACCCCCGGCAGGGAAGCGTCCTGCGCAGGGTGCCACCCGTTCCCCGAACCCCACGAGACGCAGCTCGACGCGCCGACGAGGGCCTCCGTGGTCTGCGGGACCTGTCATCCCTCGTTGAGAAACGGGGAAAACGTCCACGGCCCGGTGGCGGTGGGGGCGTGCTATACCTGTCACGACCCCGCATACGCCCCGGCCCGCTTCGCTCCCCGCCCGATGCTGGAGACCTGCGGATCGTGCCACGCCGACGTGGTGGCCGCGGTGCTGGGCAATACGAGGTACGCCCACGGCCCGGCCGCCGCAGGAGACTGCACGTCCTGCCACTCCCCCCACAGCGGGGAGACCGCAGCCCTGCTGCAGGCCCCCGTACTGCAACTGTGCCTCGGTTGCCACGGCGACACCCTTCCCCGCCCGCTGGAGGAGTCCCTGCACGGCAACCTGAGCTGCACGGCGTGCCACTCCGCCCACGGAGGGGACAACCCGGCTCTCACCTACACCGCCGGCAACGGCTTGTGCACCGGCTGCCATCGCACCATAGACCCCGTAAACTCCGGTCACCCCATCGTGGGGCACCCGGTGGTCACCGCCCACGGCGTGGGGGCCGAGGGTAGGCCTATGCGCTGCGCGAGCTGCCATCCACCCCACGGGCTCCACGATGTGTCCAAGCTCGATATCGTGTCCGACGAGAAAGCCCAGCGGCGTTTCTGTACGGGCTGCCACAGCTGAGACCGGGGCAGCAACGGTGCCGGGCCATGCCGGTGCCGCGGCGCTCGAGAAAAAGGCCGGCCCCTGGGGGCCGGCCTTTTTCACTGCAGCGGGCAGGCGGAACTAGCCCTTGTTCTCGCGGGTCTCCACCAGACTTTCCACCACGCTCGGGTCGAGCAGGGTGGAGGTGTCGCCGAAGCCACCGTCCACCTCATTGGCAGCTATCTTGCGCAGGATGCGGCGCATGATCTTCCCGGAGCGGGTCTTGGGCAGACCCGGGGCCCACTGGATGTGGTCCGGGCTGGCGATCGGCCCGATCTCCTTGCGCACCAGGGCCACCAGCTCCTTCTTCAACGCGTCGGTGGGCTCCACACCGGCGTTCAAGGTCACGTAGGCGTAGATGCCCTGCCCCTTGATCTCGTGGGGGAACCCCACACAGGCCGCCTCGGCCACGTTGGGGTTGAGCACCAGGGCGCTCTCCACCTCGGCGGTGCCCATGCGGTGGCCGGAGACGTTGATGACGTCGTCGATGCGGCCGGTGATCTGGTAGTCGCCGTCGGCGTCACGGTTGGCGCCGTCGCCGGTGAAGTAGAAGCCGTCGTACTGCACGAAGTAGGTGGTACGGAAGCGGTCGGGATCCCCGTACACGCCGCGCATCTGGCCGGGCCAGGGGCGCTTGATACACAGGGCGCCGCTCACCGCACCCTCCAGCACGGTGCCCTTTTCCGCATCGACGATGACCGGCTCCACGCCGAAAAACGGGGTGGTGGCCTTGCCTGGCTTCATGTCGATGGCGCCGGGCAGGCCGGTGATGAGGATGCCGCCGGTCTCGGTCTGCCACCAGGTGTCCACGATCGGGCACTTGGAACGGCCGGGCAGTTCGAAGTACCACTTCCACGCCTCGGGGTTGATCGGCTCGCCCACGGTGCCGAGCAGGGTAAGGCTGTCCAACTTGCCCAAACGCTCGGTGACGTACTTATCCCCCTGGGAGGCGATGGCGCGAATCGCGGTGGGGGCGGTGTACAGGGTGTTGACCTTGTGCTTGCCGATGATGTCCCAGTACCGACCGGCGTCCGGGTAGTTCGGCACTCCCTCGAACATCATGGAGATGGCGCCGTTGCAGAGGGGCCCGTACACGATGTAGCTGTGACCGGTGACCCAGCCGATGTCGGCGGCGCAGAAATAGATGTCGCCGTCGTGATAGTCGAACACGTACTTGTGGGTGAGGCTGGTGTACACCAGGTAGCCGCCGGTGGTGTGCATCACACCCTTGGGCTTGCCGGTGGACCCGGAGGTGTAGAGGATGAACAGCGGGTCCTCTGCGTCCATCTGCTCCGGCTCACAAGCGGCGCTGGCGGCGTCCACGGCGTCCTGGAACCAGATGTCGCGGCCGTCCTGCATGTGCGGCGTCACGTCGCTGCCCACCCGGTTGACCACCGCGCAGCCCTTGATGGTGGGGCACTGGGCCATGGCCTGGTCGGCCTGGACCTTCTGATCCACCAGCTTCTTGCCGCGGTAGAAACCATCGCAGGTGATCAGGAAGTTGGAGTTGCAGTCCTGGATGCGGTCTTTCAGCGCGTCGGCCGAGAAACCACCGAAGATGATGGAGTGGATCGCGCCGATACGCGTACAAGCCAGCATGGAGATGGCCAGTTCCGGGATCATCGGCAGGTAGATCGAGACCACGTCGCCCTTCTTGACCCCCCGGCTCTTGAGCACGTTGGCGAAGCGGCACACCTGGTCGTGCAACTGCTTGTAGGTGAGCGCTTTGTCCTCGGTGGGCTCGTTGCCCTCCCACAGGATCGCGATCTGGTCGCCACGGGTCCCCAAGTGGCGGTCGAGGCAGTTGTAGCTGACGTTCAGTTTGCCGCCCTCGAACCACTTCACGTACACGCCATCTTTGGAGTACTTCCAGTCCTGGACCTTGTTCCACTTCTTGAACCAGGTGACCTGCTGCTCGGCCATCCGGGACCAGAAGCCGTCGTTGTCCTCGATGGACTCCTTGTACAGCGCCGCATACTCTTCGCGGCTC
Source organism: Deferrisomatales bacterium (assembly GCA_029211085.1). Taxonomy (GTDB): domain Bacteria; phylum Desulfobacterota; class Deferrisomatia; order Deferrisomatales; family JARGFW01; genus JARGFW01. The sequence continues at coordinate 24,131 of JARGFW010000050.1, forward strand.
TTGATCCACCCCCTGCTGCGGGCCGCTTCCGGGACCGGGTAGACTGCCTTCAACGGTGTGTCTGCCATGCTGACCTCCTCCTCTTCTCAGTGAGAGAAACCGAAAATTCCCGCAGGCCGCGTGGGCGGCCGTCGGGCCCCAGGTCAAAATAGTGGCGAAACGGGAGCGGATTATACCGTGGCATTTCGGCCCGCACAAGCTCTGAAACATCGTTCTGAACACACGATATTTCGCACCCGGAACCCCCTCCTTGCGGCCGTCTGCCCGGTCCCCTCCAGCGCCTGATATGTGTTGAAAAACCGGTGGCTTGCGGCGGTCTTGAGCCACCATATGGAACGCACGAAAGGGGCACGGAGGATACTTGAGGAGGGCGATCGTGCTTTGTACCGCCGTTTCTCCGCGCTCCAGGACGACCTGTCGGAGCCGGCTCACGCCCGGACCGTTGAGGCTCGAACCTGGGCAAGGCGGCTCACCTGAGGCACAATTAGCGGCTACAACAGAAACCCGCCGGAGCACGCGACCCGTGGCCACCGAGTTATCCCCGTACTCACCCAGGCTTGCCGCCCGCGGACTGACGGTGAGCCGCAATGGGCTCCCCATCATACGGGGGAAAGACCTGCACCTGGAGGCGGGCCAGTTGATCTGGCTGGGGGCCCCGTCGGGCACCGGCAAGACCACCCTGCTGCTGGCGCTGGCCAGGCTGTTGCCCCGGGACGGGGGGGAACTGTACCTGGAGGGTATCCCCACGGGGCAGATCCCCGCCCCGGAGTGGCGCGCGCGGGTACTGTTGGCACCCCACCCGCCCCTGGCGTTGGCGGAGACGGTGGAAGCCGCCCTGCTGGTCCCCCACCGTCTGCACCAGCGCCGGGGCCAGCTCACCCCGGAGCGAACGGAACTGCTGTCGGAGTTGACTGCTCTGGGGTTGGGCGAAGTGGACCTGGGGCAACCGGCACGCCGCCTGAGCCAGGGCCAGTTGGGGCGCCTGGCCCTGGCCCGTGCCCTGTTGGCCCGCCCGGCGGTGCTGCTGCTGGACGAGCCCACGGCCAACCTGGACCCAGACGCGGCCGCACGGGTAGAGCAGCGGGTGGCCGCCTACTGTGCGGACGGCGGCGCCGCGGTGGTCGCCTCCCACGGCACCCCTTGGAAGATCCCCGCAGGGACGGCGCCTGCGCCCCCCACAGCCGGCGGCGGGGACGCCCCGTGACCGGCGCCCAACCCATCGGGCCGTGGGAACTGGCCCTGGCATCCAGCTTCTTGCTGGTGGCGGCGGGCCTGTCCCTGGCCCTCTCCCTCGGGCTGGTGCAGGACCTGCTGGTGGCGGCCGGACGCACGTACATCCAACTGCTCGCCCTGGGCTTCGTGCTGCGCTGGGTGTTCGGGGTCGGTTCGCCGTGGCTGGTGGTGGGGATCCTGGCGCTGATGATCGTCGTGGCCACCCACACCGCGTTGAGCCGAGTCAGACACCGGCCCCCCGGTTTGTTTCTCAGTGGGCTGGGGGCCCTGCTGCTCACCGGCATCACCGTCACCCTGGCGGTGACCGGACTGATCATCCGGGTGGAACCCTGGTACCTGCCCCGCTACGTGATTCCCCTGGGGGGCATGGTTATCGGCAACGCCATGAACGGGGTGGCGGTGAGCCTGGAGCGCTTGTTCCACGACCTCTCCGGGCGCGAAGCAGAAATTCTTGCCCTATTGGCCCTGGGCGCCACCCCCTGGGAGGCGGTGCGGCCCAGCGCCCGAACCGCCGTGCGCTCGGGGCTGATCCCCACCATCAACTCCATGAGCGCCGCGGGCATTGTGTTCATCCCCGGGATGATGACCGGGCAGGTGCTGTCGGGCACCGACCCACGCATCGCCGCGGCCTACCAGATCGTGGTGCTATTGATGATCGCCGCCGCCACCGCCGGGGCCTCTATCCTGGCGGTGGTCACCGGCTACCGGCGGGTGTTCGACGACGAAGCGCGATTCGTCGGTGGCGAGCCGCCCCGCCGTTGACCGCCATCTCCCCCGGGGGAAGGGCCGCCGGAGGTTACTCCGTGGGAACCCGGTTCCTCGCGATCCAATCGCTCGCCAGCTCCTGGGCTTCCATTACCTGTTCCGGGGTCATCTGGGCGGTAACCGCGTTGCGGGAGCTCAGCGCCACCTGGCGCGCCTCTCCGTCGCTAAGCAGGGCGCACAAGTGCAGCCATTTGTGGGCCAGCACCGTGTCCAGAGCCACGCCCGCCCCGGTGGCGTACAACATGCCCAAGGCGAACATCGCCTCCGGATCGCCCCCCTCGGCGGCTCGTCCAAACCACTGTGCCGCCTCCCGGTCGTCGGCCTCCACCCCGTCGCCCTTTGCATAGGCCACGCCCAGCTGGTACTGCGCCCGGGCATCGCCTGCCGCGGCGTGGGTCGCCAACCCCTCCGGCAGCGCCGCAGAAACAGGCACCGAACTGCACCAGAGCCACCCCATCAATACCCACCACAAAGCCTTGCTCCCCATCACCGTCCCCTTGCCCGTCAATAGCCCATCACATATGGTCCAATAACTCCCCATATACATACAATTATAGCGTATTTATGCGGGAAAAGCACGGCCCCCTGGGCCGGCCGCTGCCAGTTAGTACTTGCATCTGCCCCGCTGGTTTCGTTAAGATTTCGGCTTCCCTCTCGGGGGAGCCATCCGTCCCCATCATCTAGCCTGGCCCAGGATACCGGCCTTTCACGCCGGCGACAGGGGTTCAAATCCCCTTGGGGACGCCAA
>JARGFW010000051.1 GCA_029211085.1 Deferrisomatales bacterium
GGTGCCAAAGCCGCGTCCCGCTATGCTCTGGGGCGCCCGGCCGCCCCCGTTTCATGCCTCGGGGTGCCGTTAGGCATGGAAACTCAGAACAGGGAGAGTTCCACCCCGGCGAATCCCCGCCACCGCATCACGCTGCCGAACTCGTCCCGATTCCCTCCGCTGCCGCCGTCTCCGTACCCGAACAGCCGCCAACGGTCGGAGAGGTTCCACTCCAGGAGCACTGAACCCAGCCCGCTCCGATCGTCGAGATTCTCGGTCCAGCGCAGGAGCACGGTGAACCGGTTGGCGATTTCGGTCTGCAGGTACTGGAGAAAGAGGTAGTTGCGGCGCAGCAGTCGCAGTCTGGTGTCGCGGAGTTCGAGCTCCGCCGGGTCCAGGAGCCCTGCCTCGACCGCTCCCCCGACGGCATGCCCGAGATCGAAGAACCGGTTTGCCTCGCCGTCGCTGTACCCCTCCCCGTTGTAGATGTACTCCACATTCAGGGTGGGTCCGATCGCGAAGGTGTAGGCGCCGCCGATCAAACCGAACAGGTAGGAACCCGAGTCGTCGCCGTCCGCCTCTTCCAACGCGCCTCCGGTGCCGGTTGGGTATAGCGCACCCGACTCGGTGGCCAGGCTGGCCTCGCCGTAGAGGCTGGCTGCATCGGATGCCGTCCAGTGGAAATATCCTCGCACGGAGGTCGGGAAATCGTCGCCGCCGTGAACGAGGGCGCCCGCGTTGCCCGCGTACCCCACGTAATCCGTCTTCAAGGCGTAGGACGGGTGCCAGGGTCGGTTCGCAAAATCTCCCTCGCCTTTGCCCGTGTTCAGCAGCCAAGAGACGGTCCAGCTGTAGCTCGGCAGCCACACCGCGCGGAAGAAGTCGATTCCCGGGATCTCGCGGATCGGGTTCTCCCGGCCGTTCTCGAAGAAGAACGGGTTGGAGGGGTTGACGGACTGCCCGGGACCCCATTGCAGGTTCTCCCGCCCGAAGGACAGGAATACCGTGTCGAACAGGTTCGCGCGCGCCGTGCCTTCCAGCAGGAACAGCTCCGTGTCGGCGGTGCTTGCCCCGGTGTCGGGCCCCTGCCGGAGCTCCTCACGGGTCCAGGTGAGGCGGGGTTTCGCCATGAACTGCAACTGCCAGACGTCCACGGAGAGGTCCCATCGGGCTTCTGCCGTGGTCAACATCCCGGGAAGCCCGAGGACCTGGTTGTCGGGATTGATCGCCCCGAGGGAGGGCCGTTGGTGGCCCGCGGACCCCAGCAGGCGCCCCGTCGTGGAGAAAGAGTCCAGCCAGCCAGCGGCCCGCTCCACAACGGTCTCCTCCGGGCCGGAAGGTGGCTCGGGTTCGGGGGGGGCGCGGTCTTCCGGACGGGCCTCCAACTCCGAGATCGAGTAGGTCAGCTGCGGTTGGGTGGAGGTCCTCCGCAGCGTGAACCCGGCGCCCGGTTTCACACTGGGGGCCGGCAGACCCGTTGACCAGCGGGAATAGGTCATCTCCGTGCTGACGACGGCGGCTGTGCGGCCGTCCGGGAGCAGAAAGGTCGTGTTGCAGTCGAGGGGAGAGATGATCACCTCCGTCGCCCAGAGGTTGTGGACGAGAAGTTCTTCGCGGATGGTGTCGATGAACGCGGCCCTGCACCCCAACAGATGTTGAGCCACCGGGATCGGGATCACCAGGCGGTGGGTCTCCACCGCGTGGGCGGGGTGCGCGGCTGCCTGCAGCAGCACGAGCGCACCCCCAACGATGAGACGGAAACGCTTCTTGGGTGACGACACGGGTCTCATCTCATGAGCAGATTGAGTTTGAAGGTGGAATCCGGCAGATCTTGCGGTTCGATGGCGGAGTAACTCAGGGTGGTCACCTCATCGGGACGAATGGCATCCTGGATACGCATCTGGCTGATGAAGGGAATCACGTCCTCCTGGACCGCGAGGGAGTTCCCGTACTCGAACTCCGCGGTCTTGAACTTCTTGCCACTGACCGTAAAGAAGTCTGCCTTGACCCCGACCAGACGCCCTTTCGACACCCAGTACCGGATCTTGTCATAGGTGACATTCTTGTCGGTGGCGGACAGGTCCAGAACGTAGCACATTTCGCCGTTGATTTCTTCATCGCCGATGAGTTCGCCAGCGTAGTCTCCAGAGTAATTGGTGCTGGCAATGTCGCCGTTGGCGGCTTGCCCCATCAGTTTCTGCCGGGGGCTGATGGGTACCGGCTTGGAGACGTTGGGCTTGATGAACCACATGTTGCGGCCGACCATGAGCAGTTTCTGGTTCTTGACCCGGGGCGGTGAGAGGAAAGTGGCCAGTACGTCTTGACCCCGCGCCTTCACCTGCAGGGTCTGGGTGCGCGGTTTCCCCCCCTCCACCGACGTCATCTCCACCTGCCACACCAGGCCGGGGAGTTTGCCTCGGGCCCGGTCGGACTGTTCGAGGATGGTTTCAGGGGCCAGTTGTGCGGCGGAGCGGAGCGCGGGCACAAGGGCCAGCAGCCCGCACAGGAAGAGCCATCTGCGCATGTCGAACTCCTCTTTCCGGGGCGCATCGGTGATCGGGGTCGCGTTAGGCGTTCTATCGGCAACCGGCGGGCGCAGATAAAGGGTGTCCGGTGGAAAAGGCGGGGAGCCGAGAACGGGGCTGCGTCTGCTTTGGCCCGCGACCGGTCAACGGCCCAGGGTAGCCCAAAGGGCCATGTTACGGTGGACGGCCCCCCGGTGGCGGCCCCTACGGGACTGGGCGGACCCGAAGGGGGTGGTGGGTTGTCTGGACCGGATGCCGCGTGCTAGTTTCTGTCGCCGCGGATGGTGTGCCATGGCAGATCCTCTTGGGTGGAGGTTGAGGATGTCTGAAGAAACCCGGAAGCATGGTCGTGCGGAAGCAGATGTCAAGAATCTGGGGACTTCTGCCGAAACGGAGGGGGACCCGGGATCGGTGGCAGGGGAGGGGTTCGTGCTGCGCGACGCGGGCCCGGTGCGCTCCGGCAAGGATCGCTCCCCGCCGCTGCCTCCGGTGGACTTCTCGTCGTTCGTGCTGGGGCTCGGGCAGATGACCCTGATCCACCTGGGGGAGATGCCGGAGCCGTTCAGCGGGAAGGTCGAAAAGGACCTGGCCCAGGCGAGCCACACCATCGACCTGCTCGACCTGCTCGCCGAGAAGACCCGTGGCAACCTGAGCGCGGACGAGGCCCAGTTGCTGGGCAATTTGCGCCGGGAGCTGAAGCTGAAGTACGTACAGGCCCGCTGAGTCGGCTACCCCGCGTCCGGAGCCGACTCCAGAGGTGATTGCCGATCACCGGGCCCCGGAGGATGGTCATCACTAGCCGAATCGCGATCATTCGCACGTTTGCCGCCATCGGAGCGGTACTGCTGCTGCCCCTGGCCGCGGCCGCCGTTCCCCCTGCCGGGTGGACGGCGGCGGTTGCCGAGGGGCCGGACGCTGCGGCCCGGGCGATCGAGCGGGAGCGTGGCCGGGGAGGGTACCGGGCCATGGATCCCCTGGCGGCGGCCCTTGCCACGCCATCTGCCTCCGGTGCGCTTTCCGACCCCCATATCTCCCTGGCGGACCAGGCCTCTCCCGACTCCACCTATCTGCACTGGGAGCGCCTGCGCCTTGCCCTGGACTCTCGTTCGCCCGCCGCCGTCGGGCGCGAGGGACTGAGGCTGCTGGGTGCTGCCGCCGCCGACCCCTGGCTGCAACTCACCACACTGGCGGTGTTCTCTGTAGCACTGTGCGCGGCGGCGTGGTTCGCTACCGCGGCGTTGGTCCTGTACCACGGGGTGGGGCGCGGCAGGCTGTTGCTGCACGACTACTCCGACAGCTTCCCCGCCCGCTTCCGTCGGGTGACCCCCGTCGCGTTGGGAATCTTCGTGCTCAGTGTGTTGTGGGCGGCGGGGATCGGCCCCCTGGTGGTACTGGTTCTGGTCGGTGTGGCACTGACCCCCTACATGAACCTGCGGGCGCGCCTGGTGTTCGGACTCGCGGCTTGTCTGGGCTGTCTGTTGCCGGCGGCTACCGCGCCGTTGGCCTCCTGGACCGGCTCGGGAGCGGACAGCGCGTGGCTGACGTACCGGGTGCAGCGGGGGGATGCCGGAGCCGACCTACTGGCAGAGCTCCGCTCCGCGCCCGGAGGTCGTGGGAGAAACCGGTACCTGGCGGCCCGGGTGACGCGCCGCAACGGGGATTGGGCAGCCGCGGCGGGCTTGCTGGGAAGTGCCGGGGACGGTCTGGAACCCGGACTTCTCGCCAACGAGCGCGGCAACCTGGCGTTCTTGAACGGTGACCTGGAACGTGCGCAGGGACTCTACCGGGAGGCCGCTGCGGCGCGCTCCGGGGATCCCGTGCCGTGGCTCAACCAACATCTAGTGCACCTGAAGCGCCTCGAACTGGACGCCGCCGACGCAGCCCTGGCCCGAGCCCGGCAGGAGGACGACGACCTGACGGAGCGCTTCGAAGCCGTTCGCTCTGCGGACCCGGAAACCCTTTACCCCGTGTCCCACCGGGTGCCGTGGGGTTGGGTGGCGGCGACGTTCGTCGCGGGAGGGGACGGCCAGCCGCCGTGGAGTCGCGCGCTATGGCACGTCCTGTTCTTGCCGGGAAACGCGGTTCGACCCGTGTACGTGGGGGTGTTCGCCCTGGTCATCGCGTTGTTGGCAGGTCGTGCGGGGCAGGATCGGCGTAGCCGCCCCTGTCCCTCCTGCGGTTTCGTGGTGTGTCCGCGCTGCAGTCGCAGGGTGAAGGGGTCGTTGCTCTGTTCCGCCTGTTGGAGCGCCGACAAGGACCGGGAGGTGGACGCTACCGAGCGGCAGCGGAGGGCGGAGAGCGCGGCCCGGTGGGAGCGGCTTCGGTCCCGGGGGAGAAGGCTGGCTCACGCCGTGTTGCCCGGGTGGGGAGACGCTCTCGGTCCCGCCCCCCTGCGGGGCAGCCTGGTGGCCCTGCTGTGGGCCGGGGGGGCCGGTTTTGCCCTGGTGGCTCTGCTGTTCCCCCTGCCCTTGTTTGCCTGGGGCGGGCTGCGGTTCCATTGGGCGGTCGGGGGTCTAGCCTTGGGGCTGGCCTATGTGGCTGGGGTGCGGCGGGCGCTGCGCAACGACGGGGGAGGGTGACGGATGGCACTGCAGGGCACCATCGAGTCCTTCGGTATTTCTGAAATCTTCCAGCTCATCGACCACCAGGGGAAGAGCGGCACGCTGCAGATCCACACCAGCGACGGGGTCGCGCGGATTCGCTTCCTGGATGGCCGATTGATCGAGGCGTGGTCGGACCAACGCAGCCCGGCGGAGCTGATCGGCAGCCGGCTGGTGCGGGCCGGGCTGGTGACCCCGGTGCAGTTGGGCCACGCCCTGGAGCAACAACGCCACAACCTGCGGCGCATCGGCGACATTCTCACCCGCATGGGCGCAGTGCGCATCTCCGAGTTCCAGGCGCTCCTGGCGGTGCAACACCGGGAGACCGTGTACAAGTTGCTGCGCCTCAAACGCGGGCGCTTCGAGTTCGTACCGGAGGGGGTGGAACTGGAGGAGGGCGTCAGCCTGCCCATGGATGTGGGCGGGGTGTTGATGGAAGGGTTCCGCCAGATCGATGAGTGGCCGGATCTGCTCAAGAAGATCCCCTCCGAAAAGAGTGTATACGCGCGGCTCGAGGCCGAGGCCGTCCCTGCCAAGTTGCCCGCTCTGCAGGCCAAGGTGCTGGGTCTGGTGGACGGGGTGCGCACCGTCCGGGAGGTGGTGGATCTTACCCGCGCCGGAGATTTTGGGGGTTGGGAGGCCCTGGTGGGACTGTTCGACCGGGGGTTGATCACCCCGGTAGGAGCGGTGCGGCGGATCAAGCCGGAGGTGCGTCCGGTATATGGCGGCCGAGCCGGGGACTGGGTCGTCGGGACGGCGCTGGTGGCCGCAGGGGTGGCCCTGGTGTTGCTGTCCTCCGCTGCGCGGTTCGACGCCTTCCGCGCCCTGGCCGATGGGCTGGAACAGGTGCGGGGTGGTGTCGAGACCGTGGACGCTCGCGCCCGGACCTGGGCGAACCGCGAACCCCTCCGCTGGCCCCCCCTTACGCGGTGACAGCGAAGCCGGACGGCTAGTCGGCTGGGAGGCTGGGACGCCTAAGTCTCCGGTGATTGAGGTTTACGGGGTTTCCAGCGCGCCAGCGGCACTTTGCCCCTCCCTGGGTAGACGGTGTATCCTTGACCTCGAACTTCCGCCGACCCTGCCGGGTACGCCCCTCTCATACCACAAGCCATGATCCTGATCGCCGAGAACCTCACCGTGGCCAACCCAGCGGTCGCCCGGGCACTGCGCGAGCGTGACCCCGTGCCCCTGCGCGTAGCGGCAGAGAGAGCGAAGGCGGCGGGGGCCGCGTATCTGGACCTCAACCTCGGTGCGGGGCGCGAGGGGCGAGGGGAGGCTGTGGCGTTTGCCCTCGAGGTGCTCTCCGGGTGCTGGGCGGGAGGTCTGCTCGCCGACACCGCAGACCCCACGGTGATGGACCAGGTGGCTCGCAGCTGGCCCGGGGAGGTGGTGCTCAACGGCTACTCCGGGGACAGGGGACGGGAAGCGGTTCTGGAGGTTGCCGTGGACCGCGGGCTGGATGTGGTGGTGCTGTTGATGGCGAGGGGTATCCCCCCCGGTACCGACGAGCGCTTGGCCCTGGCGGCAGAGCTGGCGGGGAACTGTGAGGCGAGGGGGGTGGCGGTGGAACGCCTGTGGTTCGACCCGATGGTGGCCCCCCTCGGCTGGAGCGATGGGCAGGAGTACAATCGAGCCCTGGTGGAGACCCTGCGGGGACTTCCCAAGGTGTTCGGGGCGCCGGTGCAAACGGTGCTCGGACTGTCCAACCTCACGACGGCGGCGGCCAGCGTGCGGCGGGTGCCCTGGCTGCAGCAGGTGTTCCTGGCCCTGGCCGCCGGTGCAGGGCTGACCCACGTGCTCGCCGACGTTTGCGACCCGGGCATCGTGCGGGTCGTGCGGGCCCTGGAGGTGTTCCAGGGGCAACGGCTGTACGCTGCGGGGGAGATGGAAGGGGAGAACGGCTAGTCGGCTGGTCAGCGGGACGGCTAGGAGTAAATGTGTTCTGGCTCCCTGGTTCCCTGACTGGCTGACTGGCTGACCAGTCGCCTAGCCGCCCAGCGCCGTTGATACTACTCACTGTTCATTGCCGACACGCGAGGACGACACCGTTGAAGACCTGCATGCGCGTCATCGGGCCTTTGCTGGCCCTGTTGTTGATGGTCTGCCCCCTGGCCTGGGGGACTCCTCCGGAACTGGATCCGGGGGAGCGTGATGAACTGTATCGCCGGCTCAAGGTGCTGGCCGAGGCGCTGGACATCGTGCAGCGCAACTACGTGGAGGAGGTCGGCTCCGAGGATCTGGTGCACGGCGCGGTGCGGGGCATCATCGACCAACTGGACCCCCACTCTTCGTTCTTGCCAGCCGACATGTTCCACGAGATGCAGGTGGAGACGGAGGGGGCGTTCGGTGGGCTCGGCATCGAGGTTTCCGCGCGGGAGGGGCGCCTGTTGGTGGTGGCGCCGATCGAGGACACCCCCGCCTCTCGCGCCGGCATCCAGGCCGGTGACGTGATCGTGATGATCGAGGGGGAGCCCGTCAAGGATCTTCCCTTGGCGGAGGCGGTCAAGCGCATGCGCGGCCCCACGGGCACCCAGGTGACCATTCACGTGGCTCGCAAGGGTTGGGAGAATCCACGAGAGTTCACGCTCATCCGCGAGATCATCCACATTCGCAGCGTGCGCTCCCGGGTGGTGGACGGGGTGGGGGTGGTGCGCATCGCCCAGTTCCAGAAGGAGACCCACGTGGAGGTGCGTCGGGCGGTACAGGAACTGCTCGACGGCGACCCGTTGCGGGGCCTGGTGCTCGACCTGCGCAACAACCCCGGGGGCCTGCTGGACCAGGCGGTAAAAGTGGCCGACGTGTTCCTGGCCGAAGGCACGGTGGTGTCCACCCGGGGCCGTGATCCGGAGCAGGAGGCGGTGTTCGCCGCCCGCGACGACGGGGACGAGCCGGACCTGCCTCTGGTGGTGCTGATCAACGAGGGGACCGCCTCTGCCTCGGAGATCGTCGCCGGGGCGTTGCAGGACCACGGCCGCGCCCTGGTGCTGGGACAACGCAGTTTCGGCAAAGGCAGCGTGCAGACCATCCTGCCTTTGTCCGATGGCTCCGGCCTGCGCGTCACCACCGCTCTGTACTACACCCCGGCGGACCGCAGCATCCAGGCGAAGGGTATCGTGCCCGACATCGAAGTCGGCGCCGTGGCCGAACCGGTGTTGGCGCCTCCGAAGGCCCACCACGGGCAGCAGCGGGAGGAAGATCTGGACGGTCACTTCGAGACCCCCGAGGCAGGGCACGCCGTGGCGGCGGCCGAAACGGCGGCCAACCTGGCGGAGGATACACAACTCCAGCGGGCGGTGCAGATTCTCAAGAGCTGGCAGTTGTTCCGTGGCACGCAGCCCGCGCCGGCCCGGGACGCCCGTGTGGAGAGACCCGTTGACCCGTAAGGGCTCTTCCCGCGGCGGCTCGCGCCGCAAGGGCGGGGCGGCCCGGAAGGGGAGGGGGGGGCGGCTGTGGTGGGGACTGGGTCTGCTGGTGCTGGCGGTGGGGGTGGTTGGCACCTACTTGGTACAGAGTCTGCCGGTGCCGCGGGGGGGCGGGGACCTCGGCATGGTGCGCTCTCCCACCGCTCGCCTGGAGGAGCTGCTCGGCCCGCTGGACCCGGCGGGGGTGCGGGTGCAGGTGGCCAGCGGCCGCGGTGCCCGGGAGTTCTCGAGCCGGTTGGCGGAGGTCGCCGCCGCCGCGCCGTCGGGGGACCTGACCCTCGAACCGTGGTCCCAGACCTCGCAAGCACTGCTCGGAGCGGTGGTGGTGGAGGGGCGACGGTATCCCCTGCGCCTGGAGTGGGACCTGCCGGGAGTCAAGCACGTCCCCCAATTGGCTGTGGTGATCGACGATATGGGGCGGAACCTGGAGCTGGAGCGACAGTTCCTGGACCTGCCCCTGGAGATCACCCCGTCCCTGCTGCCGCACCTGCACCACACCGGCGAGGTCGCAGCCTATGCTGCAGCGCGCGGTCGGGAGTTCCTGCTGCACCTGCCGATGCAGCCCCGGGACTATCCCCGCCAGAATCCAGGGGAAGGGGCGATCCTGGAGGGGATGGACGAGGCGCAGGCTCGCGCTGGTGTCCGCGCGTTGCTGCGCGCGGTGCCGGGGGCAGCGGGGGCGAACAACCACATGGGGTCCCGGTTGACGGAACTGCGGGAGCCCATGACCTGGGTTCTGGATGAGTTGCGGGCCGAGGGGTTGTTCTTCCTGGACAGCGTGACCACCGGGGAGAGCGTGGGGGTGGAGGTGGCTCGGGAGCTGGGGCTGGGCTGGGCCCGCCGGGACGTGTTCCTGGACAATGTCCGGGAGGTTGCCGCGGTGGGGGAACAGCTGGACAAGGCAGCCGCCCTGGCCCGAGAGAGGGGGACCGCGGTGGCCATCGGCCACCCCCACCGGGCCACCCTGCAGGCGCTGGCAGAGTGGGCTCCCAGGCTGCGTGCGGCGGGGGTGCGGGTCGTTCCCCTGGGGCGACTGGTCCGCCGTGGCGGCGGCGCCTGACGCGGTTCTTGACAGGATCCACGGGAGCCCCGAAAAGAATTCTTTCCTTTCGTTCCAGTGCCTTCCAGCCGTCAGCCATCCGCAAGGCGGAAGGGAAAGCCAAGGAAGGGCAACCCCAACGTCCTTTTTGGACAGGATTTCACGGATCTCACGGATTTGAAAACCCAACCCCGGACACACGACACAAGGTCCGGTCTTGCCCTCCCATCCGTGTGATCCGTGCGATCCTGTCCAAGAAACGCTTTGCGCCTTTGTGGCTCGACTCGTGGCTGATGGGGTGTTGTTCCGGCCGGTGCCTATTCAGGAGTGTCTACTTCCCCGAACACCCGCGCCTCGAAGACCTGGATACTTGCCCCGCGCCGCCAAGCGTCGGCAGGCAGTCCCGCCTTGTCGCAGGTCCGCGCCAAGAACGTCTCCCGGTCCCAGCCGTACTGCGCCGCCACCTGGGGCAGCAATACGCCGCGCCGCCCTCCCTGGGAGATTACCACCCCGTGGCGGCCTACCTGTACGAGCTGCGGGTCGTCGATGTCTTCCAGGGGGGTGAGGGCGCTGATCTCGACGCGGATGTCGCCCCACTCCTGGTCCGTGAGCGGGGGGAAACGCGGGTCCCGAAACGCCGCGGATCGCGCCATCTCCGCCACCGTTTGATAGAGGGGGCGGGTGCCCTCCAGAGTCCCGATGCAACCCCGTAGACTCCCTGCCGCGTGCAGGGTCACGAACGCGCCGGCCGCAGTGGCCAGAGCGGGGTCTTCCGGCACGGGGGGCCGGTAGGAGACGCCATCCAGCCCGGCGCGGATCGCCGCGCGGGCAATTCGCAACAAGATCCGCTGCGCCTGCTGTCCCAGTTCCGGACCTGCCATGCCGTTTCCCTCTGCCACCTCGTAGGCACCTGGCTTGCTGTGCCATCTTGCGGCACCACCCGGAGGTGTCAAGGGCGGGCAAGGACGTTGACCGGGTCAGATCGCGCCTCCTATACTTCGCGGCAACGAGATATCACGGCTGACCGAAAGGACACGGCATGCTCCCGATCAAACTGCTCCGGGAAAACACGGATGTGGTGCGCCTCTCGCTGCGCAACCGTGGTTCGGATCTGGATGTGGACCAGATGCTCGACTTGGACGAGCGGCGCCGGTCCATCCTCTCCGAGTTGGAGGAACTGCGCAGCCGCCGCAACCAGGTGTCCAAGGAGATCGGCCGCCACAAGAAGGAAGGCATGGACGCCACTCCCCTGTTTGGGGAGATGCAAGGGGTAGGCGCGCGGATCAAGGAACTGGAGACCGCCCTGCAGCAGGTGGAGCCCGAACTGGACCAACTCTTGATGGAGGTGCCCAACATCCCCCATGGCAGCGTGCCGGCCGGAACCCGCGAGGAGGACAACATCCTGGTGCGGAGTTGGGGCGAGCCGCGCGCCTTTTCGTTCGCGGCCCGGCCCCACTGGGAGGTGGGCGAGGCACTGGGTATCCTCGACTTCGAGCGGGCAGCGCGCATGACCGGCGCGCGCTTCGTGGTCCTGAAGAACGCCGGGGCGCGGCTGGAGCGCGCGCTGATCCAGTTCATGCTTGACCTGCACACCGGCGAACACGGCTACCAGGAGATCCTGCCGCCGTTCATGGTCAACAGCCGGGCGATGACCGGCACGGGCCAGTTGCCCAAGTTCGAGGAAGATCTCTTCAAACTGCGCGGCACCGATTACTACCTGATCCCCACGGCGGAGGTTCCCGTCACCAACCTGCACATGGACGAGGTGCTCGACGAGGGCGCCCTGCCGCTGTGCTATGCCGCCTATACACCGTGTTTTCGGGCCGAGGCGGGGGCGCACGGCAAGGACACCCGCGGGATGATCCGCCAGCACCAGTTCGACAAGGTCGAACTGGTGAAGTTCTCCCACCCGGACACCTCCTACGACGAACTGGAGTCCCTCACGGCCAACGCCGAAGAGATTCTCAAACGGCTCCATCTCCCGTACCGGGTGGTGGCCCTGTGCACCGGCGACCTGGGCTTCTCCTCTGCCAAGACCTACGACATCGAGGTGTGGATGCCCAGCCAGGGGATCTACCGCGAGATCTCGTCCTGTTCCAACTTCGAGGAGTTCCAGGCGCGCCGCGCCAACATCCGCTTCCGCCCCAAGGAGGGCAAGGGCACCCGCTTGGTGCATACCCTCAACGGCTCGGGACTGGCCGTGGGCCGCACCCTGGTGGCGATCCTCGAGAACTACCAGCAAGAGGACGGTTCGGTGGTCGTGCCCGACGTCCTGCACAAGTACATGGGGGGACTGGAGAAGATCGGCTAGCTGAGTTCAGGAGGGGTGGCCGAGCGGCCGAAGGCACCGGTCTTGAAAACCGGCAATGGGCAACCATTCGTGGGTTCGAACCCCACCCCCTCCGCCAGTAATATCATTGGTTTATGACGACAATCTAATCTCGTTTATCCGCCAATGGTCTCGAGGGTGTTTGGCCTGCCGTCAACCCTTGCCGGGGGGGGACCTGCCGCCCGGGAAGGGACACCGGTCCCGACGGGTAGCGGCGGCCGGCTATCTGGTATTGCAACGGCCCCCCCCGGCGCTGGTCACAGGTCCCGCTGCGGGGTAGCCTTGTGTGCATGGTGTACTCTTTTTTCACACCAGGGGTCCTCGATGCGCGCTGGCTCCCCAGTCAGTGGTTCTGCCCGGTGCTGGCTCTCCTGCTCGTGGCGTGCAGCCCGAAAGTGCCGCTGCATATCGGTCCCGGCACCACGCTGGGCGATCTGCCGGGGCACTACTCCATCGTCCTGGGGCGCCTTGAGGTGTGGCTAGGAGACGAGCCCTATCTCTGTGCTCTTCCCGACCTTGCCTGTGGCCTATCCGTGCGTAGCGAAGCAGGCCAGAGTTTTCTGATCCCCTATTCGCCGCCTACCGCCCACTGGCTCCCCGGGTCTTCCCGCTCTCCATTTTTCGTGATTCGATTGCCCGCCGGAGAATATACGATTTCCCGTTTTCAGGGCCCTGAGATGGCGTCTTTACGGAAGGTCGGAGCCGGCCCGGGGTCCACGGCCATCGATAAGCGATTCCGTGTGAAGGAAAAGGAGATTGTCTACATCGGCTCCTTGGTGGTGAGGGTTTCGGCAGACCGCGGGGAGAGACCAATGGTCTACGTAACCAATGAACAGCGTGAGGCCAAGCGGGTCGCCGGTGAGGTGGCGGGGGTTGACAACATTGCCTTAGGTACGAGTTTGATGCACTAATCCACATGGTGAGGTCTTCGAATAGGGAGAGTATGACCGCCGGAGCCGAGGCCATGGCAAGTGCCGAAAAGAGAGAGGGAACGAACGGTTGTCTCGCCCCGCAGGGTCTGATGGATGGAACAGGGGAGAGAATGGGCTGCCTGATGAACACCTGGAGGATTTTGGCTGCGCTTCGGATTTCACATTGACGGGGGAGGGGGCTGCGTAAGCACCGTGCAAGTCTTGGGATGGCCGCGGCGGATTCAATCGCCAACCCGGTGGATGATGGTGTGCGCCACAGTGGTTTTGGCCTGTGGTGGGTTGGGGCTCGCTCGGGCTGCGGATCATGCCGTGCCCGTCTTCCGGCAGGTGGCCGGCGAGATCCGCCGCATCGAGGTCTCCTCTGGGGACACCCTGGTGTCGATCGGCGCCCGCGTGGGGGTGCCCTGGAGGGTGCTGGCAGAGCGCAACAAACTGGACAACCCGAACCGCATCTACAGGGGGCAGGTGCTGGAGGCGGACACCCGGCGCATCGTGCCGGCAGTGCTCGACGAGGGCCTGGTGGTGAACGTGCCCGAGGCAGCCCTGTACCGCTTCGAAACCGGGGTGTTTACGGCGCGGTTCACGGTGGGGTTGGGTCGCCCCCAGTCGCCGACGCCGGTGGGGTCGTTCACGGTGTTGCAGAAGGAACGCTTTCCGGGGGCGCCGGCACCGGTCACGCTGTTGGCGGAACTCGAGACCGAGGCCGATATCGCCCGGCGCAAGGTCAATCCCGATGCGGGAAGCAGCCTTGGGGAACTGTGGATTCAACTCTCCTCCTGGGGCTACGGCATCCACGCCACTCCGTTCGCGGCGACCCTGGGGCAGTTCCTCGGCTACGGCAGCATCCGCGCCGCGCCGACGGTGGTGAGCGACCTCTATGCTTGGGTAAACTACGGCACTGCGGTGGAGGTGGTGTACCACCCGGTGAAACTGGCCGTTACACCCGCCGGAGAGATCTGGGCCGAGGCCCACGGCGACGTGTACGGGCAGGGGTTCCCCGATACGGCAGAAGTACTCGAAGCGCTGCGGGAGGGGGCTCCCGGCGGTAGAGTGGATGAAGAACGGTTGTGGGACGTGCTGGTGGCGCGCCGGGGGGTGGCGCAGTTGGTCGGGGAGGTTCCAGCGCCCAACGGCACCGCCGGGGCGGCGAACCCTTTGGCGGAGGTGGCCTCGGCCGAGGCGGCCGCCCAGTGGCGCTGTCTGGACTGTCCACCCGGCGCGCGACGCAGGGTAACATTCCAACTGCAGGCCCGGGCGCCCCTGCAACTGCCCAACCCGTATCCGCTGCGCATCCTCAATGATGCCAACCTGGTGGTGTTTCGCCCCCAGATGGTGGCCCAGGCCACGGTGGACCTGGCCCGCGGAGAACAGCGCAACTTTGTCTGGGAAGTGCGCGACACCGATGGGCAGCCCCTGCCGCCGGGCTCCTACGCCGCCGTGGTCGAGTTCATCGACGCAGGGGGGACCCGGCAGGTGCTGTCCCTTCCCTTATGGGTGGGAAAGTAGAGAGCTTAGGCCGCCGCTTCTTATTCCCCGCGGCCGGAGGTGGGGGCCTCTCCGAACGCCAGCTGGCAGTTGCCCAGGTACACGGTCTGCCATTCCCCCCAGTCCTGGGCGTCCACCAGCTCCCCCGTAAACGCCACCGCAGCGCCCTCCTGCAGGGAACCGAACTGCTCCCGGGTCAGGGGGTTCAGCAACCCGCATGTGACCTTGCGCCCGGGCTGCAGGTGGATGATGGCCACCGCGGCATTCGCATCGGGTACCGAGCTGTCGAAGGTGGCCCTGGGCATGATGGCTTCCAGCCGGCCCTGCCCTTCCACCGCACGCCCGGCGTTGGCTTTCATGTAGTCAGGCAGCGCCTCGGAGGTGGCGAACACCTGGCGGAACACCTCGGCCTGGGGAATCGGCGGCTGGGCGGCACTCGCCGTGGACAGGGACAGCAAGCCGGCGCATGCGGCTGCGGCGATCGAGGTCAGGCTGGGCACGGGCATCTCTCCGGAAACGAGGAAGCGGCCGCGGGCTGTCTCGTTCCCGCGGCCGCTTCAATGTAGCCGGACCGCCTGCCGCGTCAAGCGGGTAGCGCTACGGTTTCGGTAGCGGTACCACCACGTAAAGGGTTCCCTGTCCGCGGCGGACCAGGAACAACACGCTTTCCCGTCCCTTGGTCTTGCGCAGGGCGGCTTGGTACCCGGCCAGATCGCTGATCTCCAGCTGGTTCAGTTCCAGGACCAGGTCGCCACGACGCAAGCCACCTTCGGCTGCCGGGCTGCCCGGTTCCACTCCGGAGATCACCACGCCGGTAGCGGTGTCCAGTCCCAGATGCTGCTGCAGTTCCGGGGTGACCTCCTGCACCGTCAAGCCCAACTCTTCTTGCGCCTGCGCGTCTGCGCGGCCGGAATCGTCGGGCAACTCCCCGAGGGTGACCTCCAGGGTCATGCGTTTGCCGTTGCGCAATACCACCACGTCCACCACTGCGCCGGGGCGGTGCTGTGCCACTTCTCGGGGCAGTTCGTCCATCTTCTCGATGACCTCGTCGTCGAACTCCACGATGACGTCGCCGCGCTTCAGTCCGGCTTTCTGGGCGGGTCCGTCACCCACCACCTCGCTGACCAGGGCGCCGCGCGGTTCCCCCAATCCGAACTGCTGGGATAGTTCCTCGGTGATCTCTTGGATCATCACCCCCAGCCAACCCCGGGTCACCCTGCCGCCGTCCTGCAGTTGCGGAACGATGTCCCGGGCCGTGGCGATGGGGATGGCGAAGCCGATGCCGGTGCCGCCAGAGACGATGGCGGTGTTGATGCCGACCACCTTCCCCTCGAGGTTGAACAACGGTCCCCCCGAGTTGCCCGGGTTGATGGCGGCGTCGGTCTGCAGGAAGTTGTCGTAGGGCCCCGCGCCGATCACGCGGCCTTTGGCGCTTACCACTCCGGCGGTCACGGTATGTCCATAACCGAACGGGTTGCCGATCGCGACGACCCAGTCGCCCACCCGCAGTTTGTCCGAGTCGCCGAGTTCCACCGGCCTCAGGTCCGTGCCCGCCGGGTCGATCTGTATCACCGCGATATCCGTCTTGGGGTCGGTGCCGATGACCTTGGCGTCGAACTCGTGCTCGTCTGACAGTCGCACCCGAATCTCGTCGGCACCCTCCACCACGTGGTTGTTGGTGATGATGATGCCAGTGCGGTCCAGGATGAACCCGGAGCCCAGGCTGCGGCTCTTGAACCCCTTGGGGTTGTCGTCGAAGAAGTGCCGGAAGAACTCGTCGCCGAAGAACTCCCTGAAGTGGTTGCCGTCCCGTTGGCTGAACGGCATGCCCGGCACCTGGCCGCGTCCTTTCACCACCTTGGTGGTGAAAATGTTGACGACGCTGGGGGTGAGCCGCTCCGCCAGGGGTGCAAAGGATTCCGGCGCCGGGGCGGCCGGGGCGGCGCCGGCCAGCAGGCTGGCCGCCAAAAGGGCCATGAAACCACGGATGAGGTGTCGCATCGGGGATCCTCCATAACGGTCGCGTGGAAATGGATATGGATCCACACTATAGGTCGGGAGGATGAGGAGGCAATTAGCCTGCCGTTAGATCTGTCTCATGGGGTGGCCGAGGGGCGGGCGCCGAGGCGCCGACCCAGCGCTTGGGCTTCGTCCAGGGCGGTGGGGTGGTCGGTGATCGCGCCCCGTGCGTCGATCCCCTCGTAGAACAGGTTGGCTTTGCAGGTGATGTCGACGACCTCGAACAGCGCCTCCACGGTGCGCTGGGCGCCGCTGAAGACCGAGTGCGACGGCGCACCAGCGGTGGCCACCAGGGCTCCGGGACGCAACGCTCCGGGAGGGATTCCCAAAAGGTGACGCCGGGCCCAGTACGGCTGGAACCGGTCGATGACACCCTTGCACAGGGACGGAACCCCGAGGAAGTACACCGGAGAGCCGATCACCACTGCGGCGGCACCGTCCAGGGCGGCATACACGGTCGCCATGTCGTCGCGGATGACGCAACGCCCGGTGGCCGAGCACGCCCCGCAGCCGGTGCAGGGGCGTACATCCAGATCGCGGCAGTACAGGTGCCGGGGTTGCCCTCCCACAGAGTTCGCGCCGCTGGCGACGGCCTCCAGCAGTAGGTCGGTATTGCCCCCTGCACGGGGGCTGCCGTGGAGGCAGAGTACGCCTGCGCGGGGGGGCGGAGAGGCTGCCCCGCCCTGCGGGGAGTCAGTCACCCCACTGCCAGAGGCCACTGTTGCTCAATGCGTAGTACTGGTCGTCGAGCACCTTGCGATGTACCGCTTCTTCTTCCGCCAGGCGTTGGAACATCTGCTTGCCGTTGGCGTCGTCTGCCTGGTGGGCCAGATTCTTGTACTCGGCTTCCGCCTTCTCCTCCGTGGCGATCGCCAGGCGCAAGGCCTCCAGGGCGTCCGCGTGGTCGCTGCTGGCGGCGCGGGCCCGGGCCTCCGCGGCGGGAGCCTTGCTGAGTTCCCGGGCCGGGTACCGGATCCACGCCCCCCGTTCGTTCAGGGATGCCTTCAGGGCCTTCAGATGTTCCCGGTGGTGGGACTCAAACGCCGCCAGTTCGCGAAACATCGCCGCGCCTCCGGTGTCGTCCGTCTTGTCCGCGGCGGCGAGGTAAAAGGCCTGGGCTTCGCTCTCCGCCGTGATGGCGCGGTCCAGGGCGGCTAGCAGGTCGGTCTTCTCCATCGGGTGCCTCCTTTCAGAGGGTGGCGCTGGGGGCGCCGCCGGTCCGGCCATCAAGGGCGGGTGTCCTCACTGCTGGGGCGTTTCGCCGCCCTCGCTCTCGTCGTCTGCCACAGGGATCCGGTACTCCTCGTTGAGCCACTTCCCCAGGTCGAGGAGCTTGCACCGCTCGGAACAGAACGGCCGGAAGGGGTTGCGGTCCCAGGCCGCCGGGGTACCGCAGGTCGGACACGGGTTCTTTCTCATGGGAGAATGGTAGCCCGAAACGGAGGGGATGAAAAGAGGTGGGAGAAACGCCTCTAGGGAGAAACGCCGCGGATCTACAGGGGGGTCGGGGGCGCACGTTCTGGGATGGCCTACCAGAGGCTGCGAATGACGTAACGTCGCCCACCACCGCCGTTGCTGTCGGTCGAGAGTGCCACGGGGTTCGCTCGGACACCGCCCCCAGGAGTACGTGTGACAAGTGGCCCGCCCGGACGGTAATCCGGTTGTCTACGCAAGCTGTGACCACGTCCAGTGCGGTCTCCCACCGCAGGGTGGTGTTGTAGCTCAGCACGCCCGGGGCCGCGGTGCTGGCGACGCAGGCACTGGCGAGGGTCTGGGTGTCGTAGGGGAGCAGGCCGGCGACATCCTGAGAGAACGGGCGGACGGGGGGGCCGAACCCTACGGTCGGTCCGGCGAGGCGGGCGGCACGAAGGGCCGGCGGTGGGTTGGAGCCGGTGGGAACGGCCAGGACGAGAACGTAGGGCAGGGTGGCAACCGCAACGACCACTCCCAGATCGTCCACCATGCTGGCGGGGGCCAAGATTTCTGCGCGGATCTCGGCAGCCGCCGGGTTGTAGCCGGCCCACACGCGTTCGGCGGTCGTGGTCGCCCCGGCGGCCTTCATGCAAAAGGTCTTGGCCGGCGTCCGGCCGGTGGCCACCACGTCGCCGGTGGTGAACGCGCTTGGAGAGTCCGTCGGCTACCGCGTGGGGGGGAGGCCAGTCTGCGGCGCGGGGGTGCGGCCGGCGTCCCGCAGGTCGCAGATGAGCAGGGTGCCGCCGATCACGCAGACCGGGATGGCCAGGAGGTTGAGCAGGGGAATCAGCAGCAGCAGAATCGCACCGGCGCCGAAGCTCAGCAGGGCCCCCAGGTTCCCAAACGCCAGTTTGCGCTTGGCGCCGAACCCCAGGTGCCAGCGCTCCATGGAGAAGTCCAGGTACTCCCAACCCAGGAAGAACAGGGTCAGGAGGGTGAACGCCGCTCCATAAAAGGCGGTGCCCACGGGGGGGAACAGGTGCAGGGGCAGCAGCAGTGCCAGGCACCCGAGGTACAGGGCCAGTCGCCCCAGTTCCGCCTTCACGGAGCGCCACACGTCCCGGAGCAGTGCCCCCACCCGGAACGGCTCGTCCAAGCGGTTGCCGGCGTACAGCCACTCCACCTTCTCCGAGAGAAAATCATTGAACGGGGCCAGCAGGAGATTTCCCACCAGGGTAAAGGTGTACACCAGCAGCAGCAACAGCACGGCCGCGAACAGCACCCACAGCACCGCGGTTAGCACCGCCCAGTACCAGGCGTCTCCCTGGGGTACCAGTCGCTCCATCCACCCCCCAAAGCGGGACCCCGCGAACCACACCAGCCCGGTGTAGAGCAACGTGTTGATGACGAAGGGAACCGCCACGTAGGGCAGCAGGCGGGGGTGCCGCAGCAGGAAGCGGAATCCCCGGTAGGGATACATGAACCCCGTGACGATCAACCTGCGGGGAGAGGGGGTATCGCCCATCGAGGGCCGTCCTCCTGGAGTCTTCATGGTGGGGCGGCTCGGTGTGCTCCGTGCAGTGGCTCGCGGTTCCTCAGCCGGCCGCCAGTTCCAAGAAGAAACTGGCGTCCCCCGCGCCCTCGCGCAGTACCTCCACTTTGTCGCCGACCAGGGACACGATGGTGGACGGCATCCGGGGCAGCACGTCGCAGTCGAGGATCACGTCCACCTGGGCGCCCAGGATTTCCTGGATCTCCGCGGGGTTGTTGATCGGCTCGTCGCCGGAGAGGTTGGCGCTGGTGGACAGCACCGGGTTGTCCAGTTCCTTCACCAAGGCCAGGGCCACCGCGTGGTCCGGGATGCGGATGCCCACCGTCTTCTGTTTGGTGAGCAGCATCTTGGGTACGTCGCGGGTGGCCTCGAGGATGAAGGTGTAGGCACCGGGCAGGTGCCGTTTGAGGATGCGGTAGGCGAAGTTGGAGACCCGGGCGTAGCGGCTGATGTGGTTGAGGTCGGCGCACACGAAACTCATGGGTTTCTTGGGGTCGCGCCCCTTGATGAGGGTGATGCGCTCCACCCCCCGGCGGCTGGTGATGTCACAACCCAGCCCGTACACGGTGTCTGTGGGGTACACCACCACCCCGTCGTCGCGCAGGGCGGCGACGGCTCGGGCGATGTGGCGGCCCTGGGGGGATTGGGGGTGAACCGAGAGCATGACGGCCATGGCGTTCTCCTGGAAGGGCGCAGCGCACTGTAGCCAGGGAAGTGGGGGGTGTCAATCCGCGGTGGGGGCCCACGGGGTTGTGGCGAAGCGGTCCCCGGTTGCCTGGTGGATCGGTTGAGGACACGGCTGCTTGCGGAGGCCCGGCGCGTTCGGAAGACCGGCTCTCCCGAGGCATGCGGTCTAACCTAGGGGTGGCGGAGACACCTGCGCGGCTCCTTGGCGCCGCGGGGTCGTTTCGCGTCACTTAGCGTGTGTACGCGCGTCGCGCCGATGGTGCGGTATCTGTTGCGGTGGTTTTGGTGCCTGTGTATCCTCATCGTTCTTGCAGAAAAGGCTCCTTTGGGGCCGAAAACCTAGTCGGAGCCCGGCAATGACAGACACAGATCCGAACACCGCACAGACCGACTCCCCGCCCCCCGCGGCTGAGCGCGTTCCCCCCGGCTCCAAGACTCTGGCGGCCGGGGAGGATGCCCCGGGGACCGCGTCTGCGCCTCTTTCCGCCGAACCACCCAGGGCCGAAGAGTCGCGGGAGGCGTTTGCCGGCATGCTGGCGGAGTCCGGGGCCGCGCCCCAGGTCCGCCGCAACAAAGGGGACAAGGTGGCTGCGCCGGTGGTGGCGGTGAACGACGACTGGGTGTTCGTGTCCCTAGGGGGCAAGGAAGAGGGCACCATCCGCACCGAGGAGTTCGCAGCTCCGGGAGCCGCGGGGGACGAAAAACGGCCTGCCCTTCCGGCCCTGGGAGCCACGGTGGAGGCGTACGTGCTCTCCGCCAACGGTGGGGAGGTGGTTCTTACCACCCAGCTCAGCGGGCGCGCCGCGTCCCTGGCCTCGATCGAGTTGGCGTGGCAGGGCGGCATCCCGGTGGAAGGCAAGATCGCCCGTATCGTCAAGGGGGGATTCGAGGTGCAGATCTCCTCACTGCGCGGGTTCTGCCCCCTTTCACAGATCGACCTGCGCTGGCCCAAGGAGCCCAAGGAGTACCTGGAGCAGACCTACAGCTTCCGCATCCTGGAGTTCAAGGAAAACGGCCGCAACATCATCCTCTCGCGGCGGGCCCTGCTGGACGAGGAACGCCAGCAGCAGAAGGATGCCTTGCGGGAGAGCCTGCAGCCGGGCGCGGTGGTCAGCGGTGTGGTGCGATCAGTGCAGAAATTCGGGGCGTTCGTCGACCTGGGCGGGGTGGATGCCCTCATCCCGATCTCGGAGATGGCCTGGACCCGGGTCGAGGATCCCGCCGAGATCCTCACCGACGGACAGCAGGTGACCGCCCAGGTGCTCACGGTGGACTGGGACAAGGATCGCATCAGCCTCTCCCTCAAGGCGCTCGGTAAGGATCCCTGGGAGGAGGTTGCACAGCGCTTTCCCACCGGCACCAAGGTGCAGGGACGGGTGGCGCGCCTGGCGAACTTCGGCGCGTTCGTCACCCTGGAGCCCGGGGTCGATGGGCTGGTGCACATCTCTGCGCTCGGCGCAGGACGCCGGGTGGGACACCCCAAGGAAGTGGTCGCGGTGGGGGACCAGGTGGAGGTGGAGGTGGTCTCGGTGGACCCGGGGAAACACAAGATTTCCCTGTCCATGGAGCATCACCACCAGGCGTCCCTGGGAGATCTGCCCCGGGTTGGCGACACCCTGGGCGGGGCGGTGGAGAAGGTGGCGGAGTTCGGCGTGTTCGTGAACCTGCCCTCCGGGCACACCGGGCTGGTGCCAAACTCCGAGATGGCCACCGAGCGGGATGCCGACCACAAGCGCATGTTCAAGCCCGGGGACGCCATGGAGGTGGCGGTGCTGGGGGTGGAGGAGGGCGGCCGGCGCATCCGCCTGTCGCGCAAGGCACTGATACGCCGCGAGGAGCGCGAGGCTGCGGCTGCCTACGCGCCGCCGGCCGACGGCGGCGGCTTCGGCACGTTGGGCGACCTGCTCAAGGCCAAACTCAAGGACAAGTAGGCTCCCCCGCACCCTGGAGGATCTTCCGTTCGTCTTGGGAGCCGGCAACTTTCGCGCCTCCTGTCTCCGCGGCAGGGGGCGCGTCGTCGTTTGGGGCAGGCGGACTCAGGCCGGGCGCACCGCGCAGTGCTTCTTCTTGCCGGCGCGCAGCAACACCGCGCCGCCTTCCAGATCGGCGACGGTGATCGGTTGGTCGAACCCGGTCACCGCTCGGCCGTTCACGTAGGCGCCCCCCTGCTGGATCAGGCGGCGGGCCTCGCCGCGGCTCTTGGCGAGGCCCGCCTCGTGGAACAGCACGAACGCCTCCACGCCGTCTTCCAGCCGCTGGCGGGGGATCTCGTGGGTGGGGGCGGTGGTGAGACCTCCGTCTCCGCTGAACAGGGCGCGGCTGGCGTCCCGGGCGCGGGCAGCCTCCTCCTCGCCGTGCACCAGCCGGGTCGCCTCGAACGCCAAAACTTCCTTGGCGGTGCGCAGGTCGGCTCCTTCCAGGGCGGCCAGGCGGCGCACCTCATCCATGGGCAGGAACGTGAACAGGCCCAGGAACCGGCCCACGTCGGGATCCTCGGTGTTGATCCAGTACTGGTAGAACTCGTAGGGCGAGGTGCGCGCCGCGTCCAGCCACACGGCGCCGCTGGCGGTCTTGCCCATCTTCGCGCCGGAGCTGGTGGTGATGAGCGGAAACGTGCAGGCGTGGGCGGTGCGGGCTTCCACCCGGCGGATCAGGTCCACCCCGGCGAGGATGTTGCCCCATTGGTCGTTGCCGCCCAACTGGATCATGCAGCCGTGCTGTTGGTGCAACACCAGAAAGTCGTAGGCCTGCAGCAGCATGTAGTTGAACTCGATGAAGTTCAGCCCGGTTTCCAGCCGCTGCCGATAGGACTCCGCTGCGATCATGCGGTTGACCGAGAAATGGATGCCGATGTCGCGCAGAAACTCGATGTAGTTCAGCGGCGCCAACCAGTCCGCGTTGTTCAGCAGCAGGGCACCGGAGCGGAAGTCCAGGAACCGACCCAGTTGTGCGCGCAAACCGACGGCGTTGGCATCGATGTCTTCCCGGGTGAGCATCTTGCGCAGTTCGGTCTTCCCGGAGGGGTCGCCGATCAGGGCGGTGCCGCCACCCACCAGGGCGATGGGGCGGTGGCCGGCGCGCTGCAGGTGAGCCAGGCCCATCACCGGCAGCAGGTGCCCCACGTGCATGCTGTCGGCGGTGGGGTCGAAGCCCACGTACACGGTGGTGGGGGTTTCGAGGGTGCGCCGCAGTTCCTCCGGGTCGGTGGTCTGCTCCACGAAACCGCGTTCGGAGAGAATGTCGAGGATGTGTCGGGCCATCGGTATGCACTGCTCCCGGGTGGGGTGGGCAAGGCGGCGGATGATAGCAACCGCGGGTTGGGCCGGTCAACGCTCGCTGCCCAGGGAAAGGCCAGGGCAATCGCACATAGCCGGCTCGACAAGGCGAGCCGGGAGCGGGGCCTTTCCTCCAGTGGGCAGGAAGCTGTGCCTTCGGTGTCCGCATCGGCCGGCAACGAGTGACAATGGGCGTGTGGTATGCCCGAAGGTCTACACAAAAGGCGCCTGCCCGCCTACAGAAAGCCCCCACTCCCTGCCGAAAGTCGATATGCGATTGCCCTGAGGGATGGTCGCGTGCCGCGCCGCCCAGGGATGGGCAAGTGCTGTGCAGCCCAGGACGGGCGAGAACGGCCGCCGCCCAGGGATGGGCAAGTGCCGTGCAGCCCAGGACGGGCGAGAACGGCCGCCGCCCAGGGATGGGCAAGTGCGGTGCAGCCCAGGACGGGGGAGAACGGCCGGGCACATGCAGCGCAAGAGTGCCGGCGGGCGTTGGAACTGCCGGGAAACCCTATGGTATATAGCCCTGGAACCTTTCTCCCGGAGGCCGCCATGGATGAACACTACTCCAGCCCGGAGTGGAACCTGGACGAGTGGAAGAGCGCCTGGAACATCGGCGTCGGCAACGTGTACCGCTGTTCCCGGTGCGGCAACATGATCATCGTGGTCAAGGGCGGCACCGGCACCCTGGAGCCGCGCTGCCACGGGGCGCCGATGGTGCCGGTGGAGAAGTCGCGGTGAGCCGGCCGGTGCAGTTGGGTCGGGCATACCGCTGCAACCTCTGCGGGGCGCGGGTGATGGTGATCCGCGCCGCCACCCAGGCCCTGGAGCCCCACTGCTGCAACCAGCCGATGGAGCCCCTGGAGCCACTTCGCAAGCTGTATCGCTGCGCGGTTTGCGGCAGCGAAGTGGCCGTGCTGTATGGCGACAACGGCCCACTGGAACTGATCTGTTGCCACCAGCTCATGGGGGAACGCCCCGCCCCGGTACCGGAGGCTGCCTGAACCCCGATACGGTTCTCCGCACCACGGTAGAGGTGCTGCTGGTGGCCGCCACCCCGCGGGAACTGAGCGAGGTGCTCGGTGCACTGGCGATCGGTGACGACCGCCTCGTGGCGGGTCGCCGGTTGTACCGGGGGCGGCGGGGCGCCCTGCCGGTGGCGGCGGTGGTGTCCGGCATCGGCAAGGCCAACGCGGCGATGGCGGCGGCGACGGCGTTGCAGACCTTGTCGGCCCGGTGGATCCTGAGCCTCGGGGTGGGGGGTGCGTACCCCGGAAGCGCCCTGGACCCGGGGGATCTGGCCGTGGCGGATGTGGAGTTCTACGGCGACGAGGGGGTCCAGACCACCGGCGGCTGGGAGGGTCTGGAGGCAACCGGGGTGCCCCTGTGGGAAGGGGAGGGGCGGCGCTGGTTCAACCGCCTGCCGGTGGATCCCGCCGGCGCGCTGGCCCTGGGTCGGGCCGCGGCGGGGGTGGCCTCCGTGGCCACGGGGCCGTTCGTCACCGTTTCCACGGTGACGGGAATCGCAACACGGGCGGCAGAACTGGAGGGCCGCTTCGGGGCCGTGTGTGAGAACATGGAGGGGGCGGCGGTGGGTCACGCCGCCCTAGCCGCGGGGTGCCGCTTCGCCGAGGTGCGCGGCATCTCCAACCGGGTCGGTCCCCGGGACCGCGATGCCTGGGAACTGGACCGCGCCGCCACGGCGGCCCAGCGCGCCGCCCTCGCCTGGCTGGACACCCTGTGCGAAGGGACGCCATGACGCCCCCCCTGGAACTGGGCTACTCCCCCTGTCCCAACGACACCTTCCTGTTCTACGCCCTGGTCCACGGCCGGGTGGACACCGAGGGGCTGGCGTTCCAGCCGTGGCTGGCCGACGTGGAGACCCTGAACCAGCGAGCTTTGTCTGGCGAGCTGGCGATGACCAAAGTGAGCTACGGCATTCTCGGAAGGCTGCGAACCCGCTACTGGTGCCTGCGTTCCGGCGGAGCACTGGGCCGCGGCTGCGGGCCGCTCGTGGTGGCGCGGCGCGCAGCCCCGGTGGAGGAGTTCCTGGCGGGGCCGGTGGCGGTGCCAGGGCTGCACACCACAGCGAACCTCCTCCTGGGACTGCGGGCCGGGGGGCCGGTAGAGGCGGTGCCCATGGTGTTCCACGAGATCCTGCCCGCGGTGGCGTCCGGGGCGGTGGCGGCGGGGGTTGTCATCCACGAAAGCCGCTTCACCTACGCCGCAAAGGGGCTCGTGGCGGTGGCGGACCTGGGCCAGTGGTGGGAGGAGACCAGCGGCCTGCCGATCCCCCTGGGAGGGATCCTGCTGCGGCGCGATCTGCCCGGCGTGGATCCCCTGGTGGTGCAGCGGGTACTGCGCCGCAGCGTCGCCTACGCCCTGGAGCACCCGGACGAGCCGATGGGGTACGTGCGGGAGCACGCCCAGGAGATGGACGACGGGGTGATGCGAGACCACATCGGCCTTTACGTCAATGCCTTCTCGCTGGATCTGGGGGACGAGGGCAGGCGGGCGGTTGAGGCCCTGGTGGCGCGCAGCGTGGTGGCCGGGCTGTGTCCGACCTGGGACGGGCCGCTGTTCCCTGCCCGACGTCGATAAAGAAACAAACATCTCGCCGAGGCGGCCGGACACCCCGCTGCGACCGCGGTACGACCCCTTCGGGATGTTGGATTCTCACCAGCGGCGCCGAGGGCACTTCGCCCTCTCGCCGTCGCAGCCCGTGGTGCCAAAGCCGCGTCCCGCTGCCCACGGAGGGGCGAGTGCCGGGCAGCGCAGGATGTGCGAGAACGGCCGCTCTGCCCACGGAGGGGCGAGTGCCGGGCAGCGCAGGATGTGCGAGAACGGCCGCGGCCCACGGAGCGGCGAGTGCGGTGCAGCGCAGGTTGCACGGGAACGGCCGCTCTGCTCCTGGGCGCCCGGCCGCCCCCGTTTCATGCCCCGGGGTGCCGTCAGGCATGGAAACTCAGACGTGGGCGGCCACGGCGGTGCGGATCGCGTCCACCACCTCGGCGGGGAAGAACGGTTTGGGGATGAACTTGCGCGCGCCCAGCGCCATGACACGATTCTCCACTTCCCGAGAATCCATCGCCGAAGTCACCAAGCAGGGAATGCGCCGTTCGGCTGCGAGGCCGCCCATGGCTGCCATGAACCCGAACCCTTCCGGGGCCCGCGCGAAGTGGATGTCGAGGAACACGCAGTCGATCGAGCGCTCGGCGAGTACGAGCAATCCCTCTTCCGGGGTGCGGCGGGTGATCAACTCCATCGACTCCTCGCTGAACACGTAGTCCATCAAGGTGAGGATGTCGCGGTCGTCGTCGATAAACAGCACGGTGGGACGGTAGCTCTCCGCCATGGGCTTCCCCCGGGTTCAGAGCTGGACGGGTAATGGCACCTTACGGTAGCAGGACGGCGTTTGGGATACATCCTCCAAACGGGTGAATTTGCATCGAAGAGTTGCACCATGGGAAACGGCAGGCCCTAGGATCCATCCTCGTGGCGCGCCGCGCCCTCAGCTCCGAGGCCTTGACCGGGG
>JARGFW010000052.1 GCA_029211085.1 Deferrisomatales bacterium
GTGATGGAGGTGGTCAACGGCAAGGCCGACGCGTTCGTCTACGACTCCCCCTACTGCGCCGTCGCCAATGCCCAGAAGAGCGAGGGCAAACTGGTGTTCCTGGACGAGCCGTTCACCTACGAGCCCCTGGGCTGGGCGGTGCGCAAGGGCGACTACGACTTCGTCAACTGGCTCAACAACTTCCTCAACCAGGTGAAGCACGACGGCACCTACGACAAGATCTACGCCAAGTGGTTCAAGAGTGACGCCTGGCTGAAGGAACTGCAGTAGCGCCGCGGCAGGCACGGAAGCCGTGAAAAGCGAACCCCGGCTCTGGCCGTGGCACCTACTGCTGGCGGCCATCCTTGTCGCGATGGCCGCCGGCCTGTGGGGCGCCACCAAGCGCATGGACTACACCTGGCGCTGGAACCGGGTGCCGGACTACTTTTTCTACCGCGCGGAAGAACTGCACAAGATCCCGTTCGACGGCAACGTCGTGGAGATTGTGGATAACGGCAAGACCACCGCGGTGACCCTGCACGGCCAGGAGGGGGAACGGGTGGTGCTGTCCGTGGCCACCGGCAGCGTACCGGTGCGACCCGGAGAGGAGTTGTTCGAGGGAGACCTGGTCGGCTCCACCTTCCGCTGGCGCCTGGGTCCGCTGATGACCGGGCTATGGGTCACGATCTGGCTCTCCTTCACCTCGGGCATCGTCGGCATGGTGCTGGGACTGGTGGTGGGCCTGTGCCGAGTGGCCAAGAACCCCACCCTGCGGGGACTCGCCGCCACCTACGTGGAGTTGATCCGGGGCACCCCCCTGTTGGTGCAGATCTTCATCTTCTACTTCTTCCTCGGCACGGTGCTGAACCTGGACCGGATCGTGGCGGGAATCGGGGCGCTGTCGGTCTTCGCCGGAGCCTACGTGGCGGAGATCATCCGCGCCGGCATCCAGTCGATTCCCAAGGGGCAGATGGAGGCGGCCCGTTCCCTGGGTATGAGCGTGCCCCAGGCCATGGTCCAGGTGATCCTGCCCCAGGCGTTCAAACGCACCCTGCCGCCCCTGGCCGGGCAGTTCATCAGCCTGATCAAGGACTCCTCCCTGGTGTCGGTGATCTCCATCACGGATCTGACCAAGAGCGGCCGGGAGGTGATCACCTCGACGTTCGCCACCTTCGAGATCTGGTTCACGGTGGCCGCCATGTACCTGGTGGTGACCTCGGTGTTGAGCCAGGTGATCCAGTGGATGGAGCGGAGGCTCTCCGTCAGTGATTGAGACTCGGGACCTGACCAAGATCTTTCACGCCCGCGGCCAGACCATCCGGGCGGTGGACGGGGTGACCACCTCGATCGCCAAGGGCGAGGTGGTGGTGGTCATCGGCCCCTCCGGCTCCGGCAAGTCCACCTACCTGCGCTGCCTCAACGGGCTGGAGAGTTTCGACTCGGGTCACGTGGTGATCGATGGGGTGGATCTGGCCGATCGCAAGACCAACATCAACCGGGTGCGGCGGGAAGTGGGGATGGTGTTCCAGCAGTTCAACCTGTTCCCCCACAAGACCGTGCTGCGCAACCTCACCCTGGCCCAGACCGTGGTGCGCCGGCGCAGCGCCGCGCAGGCCGAGGAGAAGGCGCGGGCGCTGCTGGCCAAGGTGGGCATCCCCGAGAAGGAGGGGGCCTACCCCTCCCACCTCTCCGGCGGCCAGCAGCAGCGGGTGGCCATCGCCCGGGCCCTGGCCATGGACCCGAAGATCATGCTCTTCGACGAACCCACCAGCGCCCTGGACCCGGAGATGGTGGGCGAGGTGCTGGATGTGATGAAGACCCTGGCCCGGGAGGGCATGACCATGGTGGTGGTCACCCACGAGATGGGGTTCGCCCGGGAGGTGGCCGACCGGGTGCTGTTCATGGACGAGGGCAAGCTGGTGGAGGAGGGCACCCCCGAGCACTTCTTCACCGCCCCCCGGGAGGAGCGCACCAAGCTGTTTTTGAGCCAGGTGCTGTAGCGGGGCGACGCCTCCCGTTCGTCGGCCGGAAGCCAAAGCGTCGAGAGCTCTTTTTTCGACAGGATCTAGAGGATTTTCGGGGTCTTGCTGCAACCCGTCCCCGTCCCGCGCCGACTTTCTTTTCCCATCCTGTCGATCCTGTGGACCCCGTCCAAAACGCTTTGCCCTCGTTGCGCTTTTCCCGGCTCTCTGGCACCCCGTCTCCCGAAAACATGGACAGGGCACCCCGGGCTACGGCAGACTGTATTCCACTGCCCCGCTAGGACATCCGGCATCATGGAGGAACCATGGCCGAGCACAAGACCCGCGACACCCGTCAACCCCCGGAGATCAGCCCCTACGTGGTCAGCGTACTGCTGGCGGGGTTCGGCCTGTGGTGCCTCTACGACGGCTGGATCAGCTCCAACCCCGACATGCAGGAGCACCTGACCTTCAACCGGGTGGGCAGCGTGGTGTTGCTGGCCTGGGCCGCGTGGGACTTCCGCAAGGTGCGCAAACGCGAGAAGGCCGAAAAGGCGGCCTGTTGCCCGGCCGCCCCCCGTTCCGAGTAACTCCCCCCCTCCGGTTCACGATTCCGCAGGATAGCGGAATCGGACGGTCCGCAGGACCGCCCGCAGGGTGAGCCCCCAGGACGGGGGCGCATCACCTCTTCCGCAGCCGGTCCCGGGCCCACGCCCACAGGTAGGTGATCACGCCGGCGGTGCGGCGTTCGCCGCCGCGCCGGCTCAGACTGCCGTCGAGGTACCAGCCCCGAGCCCGAAAACGCTGGAGCTTGCCCGAGGAGGTCTTGGGCAGGGTGTGAGGGGCGACCAGCAATACCCGGTCCGGGCGGCATCCGGTGGCCTCGCTCACGCGCTGGCGCAGCCGGTCCTCCAGCCCCCGTGCTTCGGCCTCTGTGGCCCGTTCCGCCACCAGCACCACCTCCTCGGTGCCGCGCCCGGGGGCGTCCACCGAGAACGCGCACACGCCGCCAGGGCGCACTCCCGGCACTCCCGCCGCGGCCGCCTCCAGGTCCTCGGCGAAGTAGTTGCGGCCGGCCTTGATCACCAGATCCTTGAGGCGCCCGCACAGGAACAACCTGCCGTCCAGGAGAAACCCCAGGTCGCCGGTGTGCAGCCAGCCATCGCGCACCGTCGCCGCAGTGGCGACGGGGTTGCCGTAGTAACCCGCCATCACACTGGGACCGCACACCACCACTTCCCCCCGGCGGCCCTCGGGCAGGGTGGCGCCGTCTTCGCCCCGGATCTCCACGCCCACCGTCGCCAGGGGCCGGCCGACGCTCACCACCTCCCTTGAGCGCCGTCCCGCCCCGGCACGCACCGCCGCCCCCCGCTCCTCGAGAGCTTCCGCGTCCAGGCGCGCCACCACCGGCGGCGCCCCGGGTTCGGAGAACGCCACCGCCAGGGTGTTCTCCGCCAACCCGTAGGCGGGAAAGAACGCCCCGGGGCGAAACCCCACCGGCGCGAAACGCCGGGTGAACAAGGCCACGGTGCCGGCCTGGACCGGCTCGGCGCCGCACAGGGCCACCCGCCAGCTGGACAACTCCAGGCCCTCGAGATCGTGCTCGCGGAGTTTGCGCGCCACCAGGCTGTAGGCGAAGTTCGGCCCCGCGGAGAAGGTGGCACGGTGCTCCGAGATCAACCGCAGCCAGCGCGCGGGACGGCGCAGGAACTCCACCGGCGACAGCGCCACCAGGGGCACACCCAGGCATGCGGAACCCAGCATCATGCCGATCAGCCCCATGTCGTGGTACAGGGGCAGCCAGGACACCGCCACATCGCCGCCCCGCACTCCCACCCCCTGGCCGATGGCCTGGATGTTGTGCAATAGATTGGCGTGGCTGAGCATCACCCCCTTCTGCCGGCCGGTGCTCCCCGAGGTGTACTGGAGCAGTGCCAGATCCTCCGCCCGTCCGGGGTGCGGTGCCGTCTCCTCCCCTCCGCGGAGTTCGGCCGGGGTCACCAGCAGGAGGTCCTGCGGGGCCGGAGTTTCGCCACCGCGGAGCAGGGGCCGGATCAGCGCGTCGGTGATCACCAGCCGGGCACCGCTGTCTGCCAGCAGCCCGGCCAAGGACCGCAGGTAGTCCTCCATGCGCCCCATGCGCACCGGGGGATAGATCGGCACCGGAACGGCACCCACCCACAGCAGACCCCAGAACGCCTCGTAAAACGCCCGCTCGGTGGGCAGCACCAGCACCACCCGGTCCCCGGGGGCGACGCCGAGCCGCCGCAGGGCACCACCCCAGCGGGCTGCCTCCCGGCACAGTTCGTCCCGGGTGAGGCGGCACGCCACCTGGTCGCGGTGATAGAGGGTCAGCCAGGGGTCGCCGGCGGTCCGTTCCGCCTGGCGCAGGAGGGCCTCGGGTAGGGTTGCGGAGGCCAGGGGAGAGGGACTCGGGGCAGGCATCGGATCAGCGGGCAGCGGCGGGGCCGGGGGCGGACAGCAACTGCTCCACCGCGCGGCGGGTTCGGTCGGCCAGGGCCTTGCGACCCTCGCCGGGAAGGGGTCTGAGGGGCGCTCCCACCCGCACCTCCACCGTGATGCGGCGGCGGGGCAGCACCCGGCGCCACAGATGCAGCCACAGTCTGGGTTCGTCGATCCAGGCCCAGACGCGGGGATCGTCCGGCTCCCGGTAACACAGCGCAACCGGCACCACCTCGCGGCCCGCCGCGATGCACGCCTGGAACATCATCGGCCGGAACGGGCGCAGGGTCCGGCCGTCCGGCGACACCTCCCCCTCTGGAAACAACACCACCCGGCAGCCTCGCCGCAGGGCATCGACCACCGGTGCCAGCAGCCCGCTGCTGCTGCGGGCATTGTCCCGGTCGATGAACACGCTGCCGCCCCGTCGGGCCATCCACCCGAACAGGGTCCAGCCGGCGATCTCCGCCTTGGCCAGGAAACGGCCCGGCACGGTGCGGTTGAGGACGAGGATATCCAGGTAACCGACGTGGTTCGACACCAGCAGACCGCCGGCGGGGGCGGGGGGGCCGACGCGGCGGACACGCAGCCCGAGCACTGCGGCGATCAGCCGCGACCAGAGGCGGGTCGCCCAATCCACCGGGCCCACCGCCGCGATCAGACCCAGGGGGCCTGCCGCCAGGATGCCGAGCAGGAGCGCCGGCAGCCGCAACCAGCGCCGCAAATTCTCTGCCGACGTCAGGGCAGGCAAAAGTCTTCCCGCGGCTCTCCCACCACCAGCACGTCGCACCGGGCCCGGCGCACGGCGGCCTCGGCCACCGAGCCGAGCAGCATGTGGGACAAACGGCTCTTGCCCCGGCACCCCACCACGATCAGGTCGGCTTGCACGCTCTCGGCCACCGTCAACAGTTCGGTCTTGGGAATGCCCGCAGCAACCAGGCAGGCTGGCTCCCGGCCGGGCAGCCGCTGTTTGGCCCACTCGGCCAAGCGGTCCAGGAGGGGTGTCGTGGCGGCATCGACCCCATCCATGGAGGGGCTCCCCCAGGTGTTGAGCACGTGGCAGACCGTGAGGACGGCGTCCGGCTCGGCCAGGGACGCTGCCTGTTCCATTGCCCGCTCGGCACCTGAGGAGAAATCGACCCCAACCAGCAGTCGCCGGTAGCCGTCCTGGGGCGGCCGCCGCACCACCAGCACCGGCAGGGGGCTCTTGCGCACCACCCGTTCCGCGGTGGTACCCAGCAGTCCGCCCGGGTGCGGGCCTCCCAGGACCAGGCACCGGGCTTGGAGTTCCCGGGCGCGTTGGATCAATCCGGAAAAGGCGCGCCCGTCGAGCACCTCCCCGCGGACCGCGCTACCGTGTTCCGCCCCAATCAGCTTGTTTAGGGCATCCCGGGCTTCGTCGCGCACCTGCTCCACCCAGCGCCGCAAGCCCGGCAGCAGCGGCCCCTCCTCTTCTCCCCCACGCAGAGCCTCCACCGCATGGACGACGACGCACTGCCCGCCCAGCTTGCCCGCGAGCCGGGCGGCCGCGCCAACGACGGCGGGGGAGATGGCGGAGAAATCGACCCCTGCAACCACCCGAACGGCGTCCATGGGGACCTCCTCGAAGCGGGAATCAGGTGAGGATGGCGAGAATCTCCCGGTAGCGCCGGCCGGTCTCGGCCACCACCGCAGCGGGCAGTTCCGGGCCGGGAGCGGTCTGGTCCCAGTCCAGGGTCAGCAGATAGTCGCGGATGTACTGCTTGTCCAGGCTCTGCTGGGGCTCCCCCACCCGGTAGCTCGCGGCGGGCCAGAAGCGCGAGGAGTCCGGGGTGAGCAACTCGTCGATCAGGATCACGTCGCCGTCGAGCAGCCCGAACTCCATCTTGGTGTCGGCGATGAGGATGCCCTTCGCGGCCGCTTCCTCGGCACCCCGCCGGTACACCGCCAGGGCCAGATCGCGGACCTTTCCGGCCAGGTCGGCGCCGAGCAACTCCGCGGCCTTCGAGAACGGGATGTTCTCGTCGTGGTCTCCCATCGCCGCCTTTGTGGACGGGGTGAAGATCGCCTCGGGGAGCTTCTCGGACTCCCGCAGCCCCGCCGGCAGGGCGATGCCGCACACGGTACCGGACGCCCGGTACTCCTTCCAGCCCGATCCGCTGAGGTAGCCCCGCACGATGCACTCCACCGGGAGCGGTTTGGCCTTCTTCACCAGCATGCTGCGGCCCGTCAGCACCCGGGCGTGGGCACGTGCGGCTGCCGGGTACTCGGCCGGGTCCACCGACACGATGTGGTTGGCCACCAGGTCGGCCGTGCGCCGGAACCAGTGGGCGGAGAGCTGGGTCAGCACCTCCCCCTTGCCGGGCACCGGCGTGGGCAGGACCACGTCGAACGCGCTCACCCGGTCGCTGGTGACGATGAGCAGGTGCTCCCCCAGGTCGTAGAGTTCGCGCACCTTGCCGCTGTTGACGAGGTTGAGGTCGGGAAGTTCGGTTCGATACACGGCGTCGGCCATGGGATGCTCCGCGGTGAAGGGTGAGTGGTGAATGGCAGGGAAGACGGCTCAGCTGGAGGCTTCCTGGCCTCCCGGCTGATCAGTCGAAGATCTCCAACACCTCATACTCCTTGGTGCCCCGGGGGGCCTGGAACACCACCTCGTCGCCCACCTCCTTGTTCATCATGGCCCGGGCCAGGGGCGAGGTGACGGAGATCAGGCCCTGGTCGATGTCGGCCTCGGCGGGTCCGACGATGCGGTACACCTTCTCCTCCCCGCTCTCCAGGTCCTCCACCCGCAGCCGCGCCCCGAAGCAGACCTTCGCCTTCGGCCCGGTGCTGACATCGAGGATGTCGGAGCTGGCCAGCTTGGTCTCCAGGTCGCGGATCTTCGCCTCGATCCAGCCCTGCTTCTCGCGGGCCGCGTGGTACTCGGCGTTCTCCCCGATGTCGCCGTGGGCGCGCGCGATCTGGATGTCCCTGATGATCTGTACGCGGTCCACACGCTTCAGGCGATCGAGCTCCTCGCGGATGCGCCCGTAGCCCTCCCGGGTGATGGGTACACGGTCCATGCGTCAGCCTCCTCTGCCTGCAGTTTCTCCGGTGCTCCCGCACCGGCGCAGGCTCCCAGCGGTTTCCAAGAAATTCCTGCCCATACAAAAAAAGCCGCCTCCGGGCGGCCTTCCGTGGATGCGGCGCCCGTCTGCGTCAGCCCAGCTCGTTGTACTCCCGGAGGCGCAGCGGCACCCCCAGTTCCCGCGCCACCCGGCGACACGCGTCCAGATCCAGCCCCGGCACCGTCACCACCGAAACCACCACCTCGGTGATCTGCTCCCGGGCCCGGCGCACGAACTCCAGCAGCGCCGGATAGGCGCCATCTACCCCGGGTCGGCAGAG
The DNA here is from genome assembly GCA_029211085.1 of Deferrisomatales bacterium. Classification (GTDB taxonomy): domain Bacteria; phylum Desulfobacterota; class Deferrisomatia; order Deferrisomatales; family JARGFW01; genus JARGFW01. The sequence continues at coordinate 7,770 of JARGFW010000052.1, forward strand.
CCGCTGGTAGGTCTCGGCGTCCGGGGCGTTGAGACTCACCGATACCGCATCCACGGCCGCCCCGAGTTCCGCGGTGACATCCCGGCCGTGCACCAGGCTGGCCAGCCCGTCGGTGTTGACGCGGATGCGCTTGGCACCCCGGGACCGCAGCCCTCGCGCGATCTCCAACACCTCGGGCAGGCGCAGCAGCGGCTCGCCGAACCCGCAAAACACCACCTCGTCCCAGGCAGCCGGTCCGCCCTCGGCGTCTACCGCCGCCAGCACCTCCGCCACCGCCGGCTCCCGCTCCAGATACAGGTCGTGCCCCTTGACCTCGGGGCCTCGCTGTTTCCCGCAGAACGAGCAACGGTTGGTGCAGCGGCCGGTCAGGTTCAGGTACAGGCTGCGTCGGATCGGGTAGGCGATGCGGGCCCCCGCTACCTCCCCCACCCCGAACAGGTCGCGGCTGGCCCGGGTGGTGATGCGGGCCACGTCCGCCGCCTCCAGACCTCTCACCTGGGCCACCGCCGCGGCGATGTGCACGAGGTGGGCCGGTTCGTTGCGCTTGCCCCGTGCCGGCTGCGGAGCCAGAAACGGGCAGTCGGTCTCCAGCAGCAGCCGTTCCAGGGGCATCTCGGCCACGACCCGGCGCAGTTCGTCGTTCTTGGGGTAGGTCACCGGGCCGGGAACCGACAGGTGAAACCCCATTTCCAGCACCTTTCGGGCCAGGGCCCGGTCGCCGGAGAAACAGTGGAATACCCCCCGCAGGCCCGAGTCGGCAGCGTCTCGCAGCACCGCCAGGGTCTCCGCATGGGCTTCGCGATCGTGGATCACCACCGGCAGGGCGAGCTGCTTGGCCCGCTCCAACTGTTCCCGGAACCACTTCCGCTGCAGCTCCCGGGGAGAGCGGTTGCGGTAGAAGTCCAGGCCGATTTCGCCCCAGGCCACCACCTTGTCGGCCCGGGCCAACCCGGCCAGATCATCGAGGGCCGCGTCGCTCAGCTCTGCCACGTCGTGGGGGTGCACCCCTACCGTGGCCCACACCCCGTCGGTGGCCTGCGCCAGTTCCACCGCAGCGCGGCTGTCGGCGGCATCGATCCCCACGGTGATGATCGCCCCCACCCCGGCGCCCCGGGCCCGGCCCAGAACCCCGGGCAGATCCTCACGCAAGCCGTCGAGGGTGAGATGGGCATGGGTATCGACGATCAAGACGCCTCGATCCGTGGGAACAGGGACTCACCCCGCTCGGTCTGCAGGCCGGGGGTGATCCCCCCCCAGTGCGCCAACTCCTCCAGCAAACCTTCCGCGGCAGGACGCTCCATGCCCAGGCGACGCCAGATCTCGGTGCCGGTACCGGGCAGGAACGGGAACACCAACAGCCCCACGCAGCGTAGCGCCTCGCACATGTTGTAGAGCACCTGATCCAGGCGCCCGGCCTGCTCCGGCTCCTTGGCCAGGGTCCAGGGAGCCGTGGTGTCGACGTACTTGTTCACCAGCCCGATGAAGCTCCACACCGCGGTGAGGGCCTTGTGGAACGCCAGTTCCCCCATGGCCTGCGCCACCTCGCCACGCACTGCGGCGAGTTTCTCCCGCAACTCCTCGTCGGCCCCCTCGTGGCCGAAAGAGGAGACCCGGGGCACGACCCCGTCCCGGTACTTGCCGAGCATCGCCAGTACCCGAGAGACCAGATTGCCCAGGTCGTTGGCCAGGTCCGAGTTGATGCGGTGCACGAGGGCGTCGCGGCTGAAATCTCCGTCGAGCCCGAACGGCACCTCGCGCAGCACGAAGTAGCGGAACGCGTCCACCCCGTACGCCTCGGCCATGGCTTCCGGATCCACCACGTTGCCCAGGCTCTTGGACATCTTCTTGCCCTCCACCGTCCACCAGCCGTGGGCGAACACGGTCTTGGGCAGGGGCACCCCTGCGCTGAGCAGGAAGGTCGGCCAGTAGACGGCGTGGAAACGCAGGATGTCCTTGCCGATGACGTGCACGTCGCAGGGCCAGAACCGCCCGTAGGTCTCCGGGTCACCGGGGAAGCCGACGCCGGTGAGGTAGTTGGTCAAGGCATCGAACCACACGTAGAGCACGTGTTCCGGGTCGTCGGGCACGGGGATGCCCCAGGAGAACGTGGTTCGCGAGATCGACAGGTCCCGCAGCCCCTCGCGGACGAAGGAGAGGATCTCGTTGCGGCGGCTCACCGGCTGGATGAACTCCGGGTGGGCCTCGATGTGGGCCAGCAGGGCATCCTGGTACTTGGACATGCGGAAGAAGTAGCTGGCTTCCTTGAGCTTCTCGGTGGGCCGGTTGCAGTCCGGGCAGTTGCCCTCCATGAGCTGGCTCTCGGTCCAGAACGTCTCGCAGGGGGTGCAGTACCAGTCCTCATAGGCCCCCAGGTAGATGTCGCCGTTGGCCTTGACCCGGCGGAACAGTTCCTCCACCGCCGCCCGGTGCGCCGGTTCGGTGGTGCGCACGAAGCGCGACAGGGAGATGTCCAGCACCTCCCACAGGTGCTGGAAACGGGTCACCACCCGATCGGCCAGGTCGATGGAGCGCTCCCCCCTCTCGGCGGCCGATTTCTCCACCTTCTGGCCGTGCTCATCGGTGCCGGTGAGGAAGAACACCTCCCGTCCGGCCGCACGCTGGTAGCGGGCCAGGGCGTCGCAGGCCACGGTGGTGTAGGCGTGACCGATGTGGGGCACGTCGTTGACATAGTAGATCGGTGTGGTCACATAGAAACGGTCGGCCATCAGCTGTCCTCTCCGGGTTTGCCGCCCGGGCTGTCGGCGGGGCGCTTGCGGCGGCGCCGGCGGCGCCGCTTGCGCGGGGCTGCCTCCTCCTGCCCCTGGGGCGAACTCGCCTGGGGTTCCTGGTCGACTGGGGGCGGCGGCGCCGGGGCTTCTGCATCCGCCTGGGGCCGGGTTTCCGCCCGGTCCGGGGCGCGCTCCTCCCTCGGCGGTGGCCGCCGCTGGCCCCGGCCGCGAGAGTCGGAGCGTACCTGGGACGGTCCCGCTTCGGGTTTCTGCGCCGACGGCGGCCCCTCGGCCGGCACCACATCACCCCGCTGGTACTGTTCGGCGGTCATCTCCGTCTCTCCCCCGGGGCCGATCACCACGAAGGTGCCCTCCAGCACGTTGCGGCGGATCACCTTGCCTTCCCCCCGGGCGGTCTCGACCCGCTTGCCAATCTTCGGCAGTTTGCGGGCCAGTTCCTTGTACATGGAGTGTTCGTACCCCAGACAGCACATCAGGCGCCCGCAGATGCCGGAGATCTTCGACGGGTTCAACGATACGTTCTGGTCCTTGGCCATCCGCACGCCGATCGCCGCGAACTCGGTGAGGAAGGTGGCGCAACACAGCTCCCGCCCACAGCAGCCCACCCCTCCCACCAGCTTGGCCTCGTCGCGCACCCCGATCTGGCGCATCTCGATGCGGGTGTGGAACTGCCGGGCCAGATCGCGGACCAGGTCGCGGAAGTCCACCCGGCCCTCCGAGGTGAAGTAGAAGATCGCCTTGGAGGCATCGAACAGGTACTCCACATCCACCAACTTCATGGGCAGGGACTTCTCGCGAATCCGCTCCAGGCAAAACTGCAGCGCGTAGCCTTCCAGCTCGCAGTTCTGCTCGTAGCGCAGGATGTCGCGCTCCTCGGCCATGCGCAACACCTGCTTGAGGCCCGGTTTGGGTGCAGGCCCGGAAGACTCCCGGGGGGGATTGGCGACCTGCCCGAGGGCCATGCCCCGTTCGGTCTCCACCACCAACCAGTCGTCCAGGCGACACTCCACCTCGCCGGCGTCGAAGGTGTAGATGCGACCTGCTGGTTTGAACCGGACGCCGACGACTTTCACGGACCCTCTTCCCATAGGTGGCCCAACATCCCGAGAAACAGGGCGTCGAGGGCCAGTTGTGCGTTCACGTTGCGTTCCAACAGGTACCGCAGGGTGGTCAGCCCGGCCAGGGCGTCGAGTTCCCCGCCGTCAGCGTCCGCCGGGTGGGAAACCGCCTGCTCCCTGGCCCGTCGCCGCAGGTGCCGCTCCAGACCGTCCAGCCGCGTACCCAAGCGATCTTTGTCGGCGGCCCAACCGGATGCCAGGGCGAAACCCCGCCCCGCCGGTTGGCGCCCCCATTGGGCCACCACCTCGCCCGCCTCCCGGTCGGCGGCCAGAAACTCCTCCGGGTCGGCGTCCAAGACCGGCCCGGGGCAGCCGCCGGACACGGCAGCCATGGCCGCGGCGGTCGCCGCCTCGACCCCCCGTTCCGTCAACAGGCGCAGGACCTCTGCCTCCGGCAGGGGGTCGAAACGCAGTGCCTGGCAGCGGGAAACCAGGGTGGGGAGGAGTTGATTTCTGTGGTGGGCCAGCAGGACGAGGTAGACCCCCGCGGGCGGTTCCTCCAGGGTCTTGAGGAGGGCGTTGGCCGCTTCGCGCGTCAGCCGGAACGCGTCGCGGATTATAGCAACCTTGCAACCCCTTTCAAAGGCTTGGTATGCAAGGGTTTCCTGTAGACGGCGCACGTCGTCCACGGAAATCGACGCCTTCTGGGCTACCACCAGGTGCAGGTCCGGATGGGAACCGCCGTCACACTTGGCACACGGTCCGCATCGCCCGCAGCCCTCCCCGCGGTCCCGGGCCCCGGGATCGGCGCACAACAACACCCGGGCAAGCGCCCGGGCCACGAGTTCCTTGCCGACTCCTTCGGGACCCCAGAACAACTGGGCGTGGGGCACGCGCCCCGAGGCGAGTACCCGCTGCAACACCCGCAGGGGACGCTGGTGGCCGGAGACTTCCGAGAACGTCATGAGTCGAAGGCCAACCGTCAGGATGCCACGGCGGGGAACAGGTCGGAGACAGCGGCCCACACCCGTGCGGCCACCTGGGCGGGGTTGCCGTGGGCCAGCACCACCCGCACCCGCTCGGGTTCCGCCGCGGCGATCGCCCGGTAGCCGTCCCGCACCCGCCGGTGGAACCCCAGCGCCTCGGCTTCGAAGCGCTCCTCCCGGGGCCCGTGGCTGCCGGCCTGGCGCTCCAGGGAGCGGCGCACCCCCTGCTCCGGGGGCAGGTCCAGCAGCACCGTGCGGTGGGGCCACAAACCGCCGGTGGCGAGGCCGTTCAAGGTGACGACGGCTTCCAGATCGAGACCGCGTCCGTAGCCCTGGTAGGCGAGGGTGGCATCGGCGTAGCGGTCGCACAGCACCACCGCGCCCGCTTCCAGGGCAGGACGCACCACGGTCGCCACGTGGTGGGCCCGGTCGGCGGCGTACAGCAACAACTCGCTGATGGGCACCGGAGGATCGTCACTGTGCCGCACCAACAGCTCCCTCAGCCGGGCGCCCAGCGCGGTGCCCCCGGGCTCGCGGGTGAGCAGGACGTTGCGCCCCAGAGCCCGCAACTGCTTCGCGAGCAGGTCCAGCTGAGTGGTCTTGCCGGTGCCCTCGCCGCCCTCCAGGGTGAGGAACACCCCGGCCATGGTCAGACCCCCGCCTCGATGTCCCAGAACTCCCGCCGGGAGGGGCGCGACATCAGGTCCTTGACCGCCTCGACCGGGTCCTTCTGCTGGTGCAGCACCTGCCACACTTCACCGGCGATCGGCACCTCCACCCCCAGCCGCGCGGCCAGCCCCACCACCGAGTCGCAGGTCTTCACCCCCTCGGCCACGGCGGTCATCGAGGCCAGGATCTCCTCCAGGGGCTCGCCCTTGCCCAGGCGCAGGCCGACGGTGCGGTTGCGCGACAGCTCCCCGGTGCAGGTGAGCACCAGGTCCCCCATGCCGGACAGCCCGAGGAAGGTCAGGGGCTGGGCACCCAGGGCCACCCCCAGCCGGCTGATCTCGGCCAGGCCGCGGGTGATCAGCGCCGCGCGGCTGTTGTGACCGAACCCCAGGCCATCGGAGATCCCCGCGGCCAGGGCGACGACGTTCTTCAGGGCACCGCCCAGTTCCACCCCCACCAGGTCGCCGTGGGTGTAGGCGCGGAAGGTGGGACCGGAGAAGATCCCCTGCAGTTCCTCCGCCAGGGCCGGGTCGCTGCAGGCGATGCTCACCGCGGTGGGTACCCCGCGGGCCACTTCCGCGGCAAACGACGGGCCGGAGAGCACGGCGATGCGCGGGTGGAGGACCGGTGGCAGCACCTCCTCCAGCACCTGGTTCATCAGCTTCAGCGATCCGTTCTCGATCCCCTTGGACGCGCTCACCACCACGGCGTCGTCCCGCAGATGGGGGGCCGCCTGGGTCATCACCCGGCGCACCACCTGGGATGGGCTGACGCTGAGAACCACCTCGGCCCCCGCCACCACCGCGGCCAGGTCGGCGCTGGGTTGGATGTTTTCGCTGAGCCGGCAGCCGGGCAGGTAGGTGGGGTTCTCCCGGCTCTCGGCCATGGTTTCCGCCAGGTGCGCCTCGTACACCCACAATCGCACCGGGTGCCCGTTGCGCCCCAGATGGTCGGCCAGCGCGGTTCCCCAGGCCCCGGCGCCCACCACCGCGATGCGCGTGATCTTCACCCCTGTCTCCCTCCCGGGGTTGCGGACACCGGGACATACAGATCTTCGGGCAGTTCCACCCGCGGGGCGTCGAACCAGAACTCTTCCAGATCGAACACGCCCCGGGCCTCCTCGTAGAACACGTGCACCACCCAGTCACCGAAGTCGATCAGGGCCCAGCGACCGTCGCGCAGGCCTTCCACCCCCAGGGGCAGCACCCCTTGCTCCTTCATGCGCTGCACGATGGACTCGGCGATGGTCTGTACCCGGCGATCCGAAGAGCCGCTGACGATGAGGAAGTAGTCGGTGAAGCTCGACATCTTGCCCACGTCCAGCACCACGATATCGGTGCCACGCTTGTCCGCGGCCACCCGGGCACAGTCCAGCACCCGGTCCAGAATCCCAGTCTCGCTCATGTCGGTTGACTCTCCGCAAACCATTCGGGGTGATCCCGGCGCCATTCGGTCAGGACGGGCCAGATCGGTTCCGGCACCAGATAGCGCACCGAGCGACCCGCTGCCAGCGCTCGACGCACCCGGGTAGAGGAAATATCGAGCAACGTGACGTCGATGAAGCGGACCTCGCGCCCCCCGCCGTGCCGGTAGCCGACAGGGGTTGGAGTGAACGGCCCCGCACCCCCGGGCGGGGGCGGTGCCCCGGTGGGGGGCCGGCGCAGCACCCCGATGTCTGCCAGACGGAACAGTTCCGGGTAGTTGTGCCAGGTGTGCACCTCGCGAAACGCGTCTTCCCCCAGCAGGAACCACAGCCGGTCGTCCGGCCCCAGGTCCCGGCGGAGTTCGGCCAGGGTGTCCACCGAGTAGCTCGGGCCGTCGCGGTTCACCTCCAGATCCGAGGCCGCGAACCCCGGGTTGTCGGCCACTGCCCGCTGCACCAGTTCCAGCCGCGCCGCCGATGGGGTGATCCGTCGGGACACCTTGTGGGGCGGAGTGCGGGCCGGCAGGAACAGCACCCGGTCCAGGCCCAAGGCCTCCCGTGCCTCCTCCGCCGCTCGCAGGTGGCCGAGGTGAACGGGGTCGAAGGTGCCCCCCAGCACTCCCAGTTGCACGGGCGCCTTACTCCCGGATCTGTCCCTGGCCGCAGACGATGAACTTGGTGGTGGTCAGATCCTCGAGCCCCATGGGACCGTAGCTGTGCAGCTTGGTGGTGGCGATGCCGATCTCGGCACCCAGCCCCAGTTGCTGGCCGTCGTTGAAGCGTGTGGAAGCGTTCACCAGTACACAGGAGGCGTCCACCTCGTCGAGGAACCGCTGGGAGCTGGTGTAGTCGCCGGTGACGATGGCCTCGGTGTGGAGGCTGCCGTGGGCGGCGATGTGATCCATGGCCCCGTCCAGGGAGTCCACCACCCGCACCGCCAGGATCAGGTCCAGGTACTCGGCATCCCAGTCCTCGTCGCTCGCCGGGACCGCGCCGCCGATGCGCTGCATGGTTTCCGGGCAGCCGCGGATCTCGACCCCCGCCGCCGCGAGGGCGCGCCCCACCCGGGGCAGGAACCCATCGGCAACGTCTCGGTGCACGAGCAGGGTCTCCAATGCGTTGCAGACCCCGGGGCGCTGCACCTTGCCGTTCATCACGATGGCCTCGGCGCGTTCCAGGTCGGCCGAAGCGTCCACGAACACGTGACACACGCCCTTGAAATGCTGGATCACCGGAATGCGGGAGTTCTCGGTGACGTAACGGATCAGGCCCTCACCGCCCCGGGGGATCACCAGGTCGATGTGGCGGTCGAGCTGCAGCAACTCTCCCACCGCCGCCCGATCGGTGGTGGCCACCACCTGGATCGCACCCTCGGGAATGCCTGCCTCGCGGCCCACCCGGTCGAGCACCGCGGCGATTGCCAAGCTGGAGTGCAGGGCCTCGTGGCCGCCTCGCAGAATGATCGCGTTGCCCGCCTTCAGGCACAGTCCGCCGGCGTCGGCGGTGACGTTGGGGCGCGACTCGTAGATCATCGCGATCACCCCCAGGGGGATGCGCTTCTTGCCGACCATCAGGCCGTTGGGGCGCTTCCACATGCCGGTGACCTCGCCCACCGGGTCCGGCAGGGCGGCCACTTCCCTCAGCCCCTGGGCCATGCCCGAGATCACCCCGTCCGAGAGGGTGAGCCGGTCGATCATCGCTGCGCTCAGCCCTGCGTCGTCAGCGGCGTCAAGGTCGCGCCGGTTCACCTCCTGCAACTCGGCGCGGGCTGCCTCGAGCCCCTCGGCCATCGCCCGCAGGGCGTCGTCCTTGGTCCGGCTGGAAAGACGCGCCAGGGCCCGGCTGGCCTGCCGGGCGCGGACTCCCATCTGCAACAGATCGTCGCGTAGTGACATGGCGGATTCCGTGAACGGTGAATGGTGAACGGTCACTCGCCCCATCCTGGGGCTCGCCCTGCGGGCGGTCCTGACGGGCCGTGTGATTCCGCTGTCCTGCGGAATCATGACTCGCCCCATCCTGGGGCTCGCCCTGCTAGCCCGTCCCCCAAATAGGGCGAGGGGGTGTCTCTGGGAGGTGATCCGGGCGCACCTTCAGCAAGAGCTCCGATCGAAACCCGGCAACTAGAACACCTATATCCGCCGGAGGACCACCCACTCCAGCCATGACCCGCCCTTCGGATAGCCGCCCGCAGGCAGCCCCTCGCCTGATCCCCCTTCCCTTGAACAGCGGCGCCGGAACGCGCGCGGCGTCCCGGCGTCGGGGGCACGGATCAGGAGTTGTCGGGGGCCACGACCACCACCAAATCGTCGCGGTGAACGACCTCGTCGTAGAACCGGTAGCCGAGTCTATCAGCGATCTCCCAGGATGCCAACCCGGCGATTTTACGGACTTCTTCTGCGCTGTAGTTGGTCAGCCCGCGACCCACCTCGGACCCGTCCGGGGCCAGCAGCCGCACCGCGTCGCCGCGGTCGAACGCCCCGCGCACCGCGTGGATACCCTTGGGCAGCAGGCTGCGCCCCTTGTCCCGCAGCGCCCGCACCGCCCCTTGGTCCAGCTCCAGTTCCCCCAGGGGCTGCACGGTGTAGGCGATCCAGTGTTTGCGCCGGGTGAGGCGGTCCTCCATGGGCGGGAAGTAGGTGCCCAACTGCTCGTCTGCCAGGATGCGCCGCAGGGCGTGGGGATGGCGCCCCGAGGCGATCACCACGCCGGCGCCGCCATGGGCGGCGCGTTTGGCGGCGAGCAGCTTCGTTCCCATGCCGCCGGTGCCGACCGCTGTCTGCGATTGGCCCACGAACGCCTCCACGGTCTCGTCCACCGTGTCCACCCGGTGGATCAGGTTGGCGTCCGGGTAGATCTTGGGGTCCCGGTCGTAGAGACCCTCGGTGTCGGTGAAGATGATCAGGCAGTCGGCCTCGATGAGGTTGGTGACCATGGCGGAGAGGTTGTCGTTGTCGCCGAACTTGATCTCCTCTACCACCACCGTGTCGTTCTCGTTGATCACCGGCACCACGTCCATGCGGAACAGGGTCTGCAGGGTGTTCTTGGCGTTCTGGTAGCGGCGGCGGTTCTCCAAGTCGTCCCGGGTCAGCAGCACCTGCCCCACCATCAGTTCCTCGGCGCCGAATACCTCCTTGTAGGCCATCATCAAGTTGATCTGGCCCACGGCCGCCACCGCCTGCACTTCGGGGATCGACGCGGGCCGCGCGGTCAGGCCCAGTCGGTCTAGGCCGGCAGCGACCGCGCCGGAGCTGACGATGGCCACCTCCATCCCGGCCGCGCGCAGTTCCCGCACATCTTCCGCCAGCCACAGGAACAGGTTCCGGTCGAGGGTGCCGTTACCCCCGGTGAGCACCATGCTGCCGAGCTTCACCACTACCCGGCGGGATTTCCCCAGCCCCCGGCCCTTCGGTTCACTCACCGGCGGCCTCCTTTCTCAACATCGCCACCAACTGCCCGGTCTCGTAGCGAACGCGGTCCAGTCCCTCTCCGGTGATGGCCGAGATCGGCCACACTTCGACACCCTCCGCGGCGAACCTGGCCTCCAGTTCGGGCAACCGCTCCCGCACCTCGGTGACATCCAGCTTGGTCAGCACCACCCGCTCGGGCCGTGCCGCCACGTCTGGGTCGAACGCCGCCAGTTCCCGCCGCAGCACCCGGTACTTGTCCAGAGGATCTCTCTCGTCGCTGGGATCCACCAGGTGCAGCAGCAGGCGGGTGCGCTCCACGTGGCGCAGGAACTGGATGCCCAGACCGGCCCCCTCCGAAGCCCCCTCGATCAGTCCGGGGATGTCGGCCACCACGTAACTGCGCTCCTCGCCCCAGGACACCACGCCCAGGTTGGGCACCAGGGTAGTGAACGGGTAGTCGGCGATCTTGGGGCGGGCCGCCGAGATCCGGGAGATCAAGGTGGACTTGCCGGCGTTGGGAAACCCCAGCAGGCCCACGTCGGCCATCAGCTTGAGTTCCAGTCGCAGCCGCCGTTCCTCCCCCGGCATTCCCGGCTGGGCGTGCCGCGGGGCGCGGTTGGTGGAGGTGGCGAAGCGGGCGTTGCCGCGCCCGCCCTGTCCACCGGGGAACAACACGACCTCGGCCCCCGGCTCCACCAGGTCGGCGAGGACCTCCCCGTCGGCTGCGTCGAACACCAGGGTTCCCACCGGCAACCGCAGGCGCAGATCCTGGCCCCGGCGGCCGGTCTTGTCGGCGCCCTGGCCGCGGTGGCCGTTTTCGGCACGCATGGTCTTGCGATGGCGAAAATCCAACAGCGTCCCCAACTGATCGTCGGCCACCAGCACCACCCGTCCGCCGTCGCCGCCGTCGCCGCCGTTGGGCCCCCCGAACGGAATATACTTCTCCCGTCGAAACGACACGCAACCCGCGCCGCCGTGGCCCGAGGCCAACACCACTTCCACTTCATCGACGAATTTCATAGGGCCGTAGCTCGTTACTCGTGAATCGTGATGGGTAGGGTCAAGAGGCGAGGCTCCCGCCGGAGTTGTCCGGGGTTCCCCCCCATACCCAACCAGGGCGAGGGGTGCCCGCGCGGCGCGATCCGGGCGCACCTGCAGAACACACCCTGAACGAACCACCCCCGTCCGAACCGCCGTTGCCTTGGGAACGCCCCAACCGCCGAAACACACCCGCCAAGCGGATCGGACCGTGCGGGCACCCCCTCCCGCGCCACTTCCCCCCCTTCCCAAAAGAAGACGCAGAACGGCCCGGAGGGCGGGAGCCGCGTCCGGGCCGATTCGCGCGTTTGCTGCGCTCGGAGACAGGCGCGGGTGCTCTACTCGGCTGCCGCCTCCGCAGGGTAGACGCTGACGTGCATGCGGCGCTCGCGGCCCTTGGGCTCGAACGTCACTACGCCATCGGCCAGGGCATACAGGGTGTAGTCCCTGCCCACGCCCACGTTGAGGCCGGGCTTGAATTTGGTGCCGACCTGCCGCACCAGAATGTTGCCGGCCCGCACCACCTGACCGCCGAAGCGCTTGACGCCGCGCCGCTGGCCAGCGCTGTCGCGCCCGTTTCTGGAACTGCCGCCTGCCTTTTTATGTGCCATATCGCAATCCTCTCTCGGTGACGGCTAGGCCTCGATGGCCTCGACCTTCACGCCGGTGTAGGACTGCCGGTGCCCCTTCTTGAGGCGGTAGCCCTTGCGGCGCTTCATCTTGAACACGATGATCTTCTTCTCGCGGTCCTGCTCGACAATGGTCCCCTTGACCTTGGCACCTTCCACGGTGGGCTGGCCCAGGCGTAGCTCGCCGTCTTTCGAGACCAGCAGTACGTCCTCGAACTCCACCGCGTCGCCGACCTCGCCGGCCAGCTTCTCCACCTTGAAGAACACGCCCTCGGAGACTTTGTACTGCTTGCCGCCGGTCTTCACCACTGCGTACATTGCCACAACCTCCGCATCGGCCACCGGGGCCGAGACTCTTTTGATTTGGGGAAAAGCGAATAATAGAGAAGCCGCACAGCCGGTGTCAAGGGCCGAATCGGCTCCTGCAAGGCACGCGCACGGGCCATTGCCGCCTTACGGCGCGCGCTTCACGCCCAGCAGCCGGTGGGCACACTCCAGATCGGCGGGGCGATTCAGGTTGATGAAGGAGTGCAGGGCGGGATCGAAGCGCCGCAGTTCGGTTTCTGGCACCTCCCGGGTGCGCACCCGGGAGAAGATGCTCCGGATCGCCAGCTGTCCGTTGCGGATGCACTCTTCGAAGACCGGTAGACAGGTTGTACGGTACAAGGCGCAGAGGGGCTCGTAGCCTGCCGAGACCCGGGGCACGACAACATCGTAGCCTTCCGACAGACGGGCCAAGTGCTGAATCAGTCGGGGTTCCAGGAACGGCAGGTCGCAGGCCAGGGCCAGCACCCAGGTGTCGCCGAACCGTTCCGCGGCGTACGCCAGTGCCGTGGCAATGCCCCCCATGGAGTCCGCACCGGGGTAGCGGTCGGGCACCACGGCCATGCCCAGATGCTCCACGTCAGGCCTGCCACCCACGGCCACCACCGTGTCAACAAGCGCCGCGACCCGCTGCCACACCCGTTCCACCAGGGGGGTTCCCCCCAGGGGCAGGGCCACCTTGTCCGTGCCCATGCGGCGAGCCCTCCCCCCGCACAAGATCGCCGCCAGGAAGACCAGCGATTCCCCTGGATGTTCATCGCGTTCGACCACCGGCTCCGACCTCCCGTTCTTCGGCTCTGGGGCTCAAGGCGTCAGGCGCCCGGCCGCAGACCGATCCCCAGGGTGTCGGTGACGAAGTTGCGCACCCGCGCCGCCCCCACCATCATCGCCATGGCCAGCACCTGCCGGATCTCGGCGTCGCTGGCCCCCTGCGTCTTCGCGCCCGCGAAGTGGCGTCTGGTTCAGTGGGAGCAACCCCCGGCCGCCGCAGCTGCGAGGGCGCACAGTTCCCTGGTCTTGGGGTCGAGCACCTCGGTGAACTCGAACTTGAGGATAGACGGTTCGGACATGCCACTCTCCTGTGGGGGACGCGGACTCATTCTGGCGCAACGGTACCATAGCTGCTGCGTCGTCCCCACTGGAGAGGGGTTTCTCGGCGCGTTCACCAGCCTCTATTTTCCCCTGTCGTTGAGCGGCACAGATTGCCAGCGGGGGCCCGCAGAACGCAACAACAGTTGAGCATCTCGAGGGTTTGGATTCCCGCCCGGGGGATCGGCTGTGCAGCCCGTTGGCCCAGGGAGAGACGTCTGAGCAAGGGGAGGTCACCTGCCCCGAGGCAGCAGCCGATGCGGTCCCCGGGTGCGGTGGCTCCTGCTCAGACCCGGGGTGGCCCCGTGATACCGCTGCCAGGCATCCTGCGTCTGCAGGGCAGCTATGGATTCCCGGGGGCGACCTGTGCCAGACTCAGCCGCCGCAGTCGCCTTGGCAGCCGCGCCTCCGCGGACTGGCGCGGAGTTCTGCCGTACACATCCACCCCTGTTCCTATGCAAGCGGGTCTCGCCTCACCACGGGCGCGGCCCCGACCGGGAGTCCTCGGCCATGAGTGAGACGGTTCAGCTTCTCATCGACGGAAAGACCGTAGAGCTGCCGGTGGTCACCGGTTCGGAGGGGGAGAAGGCCATCGACATCGGCCGGCTGCGCCAGCTCACCGGGTACATCACCCTCGACCCCGGGTTCGCCAACACCGGGTCCTGCACCAGCGCCATCACCTTCATGAACGGGGAGCAGGGCGTGCTGCGGTACCGGGGCATCCCGGTGGAGCAGTTGGCCGAGCGCTCGACCTTCGTCGAGACGGCCTACCTGCTCATCAACGGGGCGCTGCCCACCAAGCCCCAACTGGTGAACTGGTCCCAGTTGCTGAACCGGCACTCCCTGGTGCACGAAGACATGCAGATCTTCTACCAGAACTTCCCGCGCCACTCCCACCCCATGGGCATCCTCTCCGCCATGGTCAACGCCCTGCGCAGCTTCTACCCGACCCTGCCCACCTCCACCGCGGAGGAGGCGATCAACATCACCGTGACGAGGTTGATCTCCAAGGTGCGCACCATGGCGGCGATGTCCTACAAGATCTCCCGGGGCCACCGGGTGGTCTACCCCCGGCCCGACCTGGACTACTGCGCCAACTTCCTGAACATGATGTTCGACAACCCGGTGCAGCCCTACACCATCGACCCGCGGCTGGTGCGGGCCCTGAACGTGTTCTGGATTCTCCACGCCGACCACGAACAGAACTGCTCCACCTCCGCCGTGCGGCTGGTGGGCAGCGCCCGGGTGAACCTGTACGCCTCCATCTCGGCGGGGGTCTCGGCCCTGTGGGGCCCCCTGCACGGCGGCGCCAACCAGGCGGTGATCGAGATGCTGCGGGCCATCCACGAGGGTGGTGAGAGTATGGCGACCGTCATCGCCCGCGCCAAGGACCCCAACGACCCGTTCCGCCTCATGGGCTTCGGCCACCGGGTCTACAAGACCCGCGACCCCCGGGCCAAGATCATGAAGCAGGTGTGCGACGAGTTGCTGGAGGCGACGCAGGTCAACGACCCGCTGCTGACCATCGCCGTGGAACTGGAGAAGTGGGCCCTGGAGGACGAGTACTTTGTCAGCCGCGACCTCTACCCCAACGTGGATTTCTACAGCGGCATCGTCCTGCGCGCCCTGGGCATCCCCACCAACATGTTCACGGTGATGTTCGCCATCGGGCGCCTGCCGGGTTGGATCGCCCAGTGGAAGGAAGGGGCGGACGACCCGGACTGGAAGCTCTACCGGCCCCGCCAGATATACACCGGCCCGCCGGTGAACGAGTACGTGCCGATCGCCGAGCGTGAGCCGCGGGAGTAGCGCTTCGCCGGCTCGACCTCCCTTGGCGCCGACCGGGCGGCGCAAAGTTCCAGCATCGCGTCCACGATCTTGAGCAGCCGCACTCCGCCGCGGTGGATCTTCTCCAGGCTCCCCCGCTGGGCGGGGGCCACCGGCCCGTCCGGGCCGCCCAGGAGCAGTTCCGGGCGGGTGCGGCCCGGGGTGTGACAGGCGACCTCGTTGACCCCGATGAAACGGCTCGGCATCCCGCCCGCGGGGGGCGTCCGGGGGGACCTCGGGGTCGGGATGTCCGCAGTCGTTCCGGATCAACGGGGAGCCGAGCGTCCCCAGACTAACATGGGTCGGTCGTTGGTAGTATGCTGCGGTCGCCCGATCGGGCGGCCAACACGGACGCACGCGACGCCGCTGCGTCCCCGCCACGGGAGTGCCGGGTCGATGGAACTCCACTCGTTCCTGTTGTTAATTGCGGGCTTCGCCGCCCTCCTGGGTGGGGCCGAGGCGCTGGTCCGCGGAGCCGTGTCGATCGCGCGACGTCTGCGGGTATCGGAACTGGTCATCGGCCTGACCGTGGTGGCCTTCGGCACCTCGGCGCCCGAGTTGGCGGTCAACGTGTTCGGCGCCTGGCGGGGCGAAGCCGAGATCGCCGTCGGCAACGTGGTCGGCAGCAACCTGTTCAACCTCCTCTGCATCCTGGGGCTGTCGGCCCTGATCCGCCCCCTCGCGGTGGCGGTCTCCTCTGTGCGCAAGGAGATCCCCCTGAGTCTGCTCGCCGCGCTGGTGGTCGCGGTCCTGGCCAACGACGCCGTCCTCGACGGCGGTCCCCTGGCGCTCCTCTCCCGCAGCGACGGCCTGGTCCTGCTCGCCTTCTTCGCAGTGTTCCTCTACTACCTGTACGAAGCGGCCCGCAGTGGGCGCGCCGAGGCCGCTTCGGCATCGGCTGCGACCACCGGGCCCGGTACCCCAGCGGCCCTGGGATTGACGCTGGCCGGTCTGGTCCTGCTGGTGCTGGGGGGGCAATGGGTGGTGAGTGGCGCGGTGGGGATCGCCCGGGCCCTGGGGTGGAGCCCGTCGCTGATCGCGCTGACTGTGGTCGCCGTGGGCACCTCCCTGCCGGAACTGGCCACCTCGGTGGTGGCCAGTTGGCGAGGCAACACCGACATCGCCGTGGGCAACGTGGTCGGCTCGAACATCTTCAACCTGTTCTTCGTCCTCGGCACCAGCGCCGTGGTCGGTCCCTTGCCGGTGGCGGCGGGTGCCAATGTCGATTTCGCCGTGCTGATCGCGGCGAGTGTGCTGCTTCTCCTGGCCATGTTCACGGGGGGCCGGCGGGTGCTGGACCGCTGGGAGGGCGGGTTGTTCCTGGCCGGTTATGCGGCCTACGTGACCTACCTGGTGGCCTACCGATAACCAGGCGATTGCCGGCCACCTCCTTCTGCCGCGCCGTTCCTCCGCGGGCGCATGCCACAGGGCAGGGCGCGCCTGTTGTTGAAGGGATCGAAAGGTCATAGCTGCATATTGAAAGGCGGCCTTTCGATATTCAGGGAAGATGTTCCACTGCCCAGCCTGCAGCGCGGGGCGCATCCCGGTGCGGCGGGGGGCCGGGTGGATTCCACCCGAGGTTCAGTCAGCCATACCCCAGTGCCAGGGCCCAGGCGCCCGCGACCAGTGCCGCGGCGCCGACGCCGCAGGCCAGTGCTTTCCACCTCCCGGGGCGTTGCACCGGAAAGGGCCACTGGGTCAGGGCACCCACCACCAACCCCCAGGCGAATCCGAACAGGTGGGCCAGGTAGTCGGTGCGCTCCCCTCCGACCCCGGTGAACGCGATCAGCCCGGCGCCAGCGCCCAGGGGTACCACCCAGCGGCGCCAGTCGCGGCGGGGGGTGGCCCAGGCCGAGCGCGCCACCAGGATGCCCAGGGCGCCGAACACGGCGGTGGAGGCGCCGATGCTGCGGTGCCCGGCCTCGCGGACCGCGGCGTTGGTGAGGTTGCCGAGGGTTCCGGCCACCAGCACCAGCAGGGTGGAGAGACCCACGCCGAGTTGGCGCCCCAACTGCACCAGCAGGAGACCGCCGAGCAGCATGTTTCCCGCCAGGTGCAGGCCGTCGGCGTGGAGGGTCAGCGCGGTGACCGAGCGCCACCACTCGCCCCGCAGCACCCGGGAGGCCTGCATGGTGCCAGCCCTGTGCCAGTCCACGGCGATGCCCAGCACCCGGCCCGGGGGCTGGAAGGTGAGGTCGTGGAACAGTCCCAGGGCCACCAGCACCCCGAAGGTTCGCCAACGGCTGCCGGGTGCCGCCGGAGCCTGGGTGCGTTGCGGCGGCCACAGGCGGTTCTCCCGCTCGTAGGAGCGGATCTCCTCCGCGGCCCGCCCCAGTTCCGGTGTCGGGGCGAACAGCGCCACCCGGGTTCCCACCAGCCGCCGCCGGTGGGGAACCCCCCGGGACTCCAGCACCAGGGACCAGATACGCACCTTCCCCTTGCCCGCGTCGGCTTGGTCCGGAAACGGACAGATCTCGGCCCAGTTGTTGTCGGCGGCGTCTATGGAGGGCATGGGCGCGCTGTGTGAGCGAGGTAGAGTCCGGAGCGTGTCAAGCCGCAACCTTGGTCCCGGAAAGGGTCGGACGGTGGTCGCGAAATGGCCAGCGGCCAGTTTGAGGGTCTCGCGCCGTGAGTCAATGGCCGCGGCGCGAAGAGGGGTACGGTTACCGTGTGCACAGGCCCACGGTGTCGAATTTGCGCCCGCAGGCGACCTGTCTGGTGGATGATCTCTTGCGCGGGGTCTGCTTCACAGTTTCGCCAACTCCTCCCGCAGCCCAGGCAGGGCGGCGCGGAGTGCGTCGTGGGCGCGGCTGAAGGCGGGCCCGTCGAGCCGGCCGGTCCACTCATCCATGAAGAACTTCTTGAACTCGAGGGCCAGCACACACACCCGACCGGGAAACCGGGCGTGGGCCCACTGGCTGAAATGGCCGCCGCGAAAGCGGATGTTCTCGCCGACCTGCAAACGGTGCCTCTGGGGCCCGCGGGAGCCGAGGTCTGCCAAGAGGCGATCCACCAGGGGCCGCCACGGTTCTGCGGGCAGACTGCCGGTGCCCACGTTGATCTCGGGGTTGGCCGCCGGGTCCGCGGGTGCTGCAGAGGCTCCGTCGCGGCGGTGGCAGTAGGAGTGCAGGTCGAGAACGACCGCGCGGCCGAAGCGTTCGCAGCGGGACGCCAGGAGCGTTTCCAGATCCCGATAGAAGGCGTCGTAGATCCGTAGGGAGCCCCGGACCAGTTCGTCCTCCGGTGGGCGGTCCCACAGAGGGAGCCCCCAGGCGTCCTCCGGCTTCCGGTACACAGCCTTTTCCCTGGGGCGGTTCAGGTCCACCTCGAACCGGGAGCGGTATACGTTCACCACGCTGTCCGCCCCCGTGGCCAGCAACTCGGTGTAGGGGTCTTCTTCCAGGAGGCGGGTCTCCTCGGCCAGGACCAACCGCCGCCGCACCGCGTCGCGCAGGTCGTGGCCGGCGTGGAGGGCGGTCGCCATCACCGGGCCGTCGCCGGGCAGGATGACATAGGGGTCGCGCATTGGTTTGCCCTCCTGTGGCGGCCGCGGTCCCGCCGCCGGCTGGGCGAGTATAGCACGGTGCGCCGTGCCCCCGTAGCGCCTGCCCTCTCTTGGTTGCCGGGGGACGCGAGGGCCCGCCCCGCTTGCAGAAGCGGCAGATCCCACTAGGCTGTCCCGATCCCCCGCTGTTCCACCGTCAACCGACAGGAGGCTCCCATGCGCCACTTCAGCACCGCCCTGAGGCCGTATGTCCAGAA
>JARGFW010000346.1 GCA_029211085.1 Deferrisomatales bacterium
GCCCGACTGGCTCGAAACCACGATCAGTGCGTACAACTGGCGCAAGAGCGGCAGCGCCTCTTCTGCCTGTCCGGAGGTCAGGCCTCGATCGGTCAACCGGGAGCAAAGGCGCACTTGCCAGTCCGAACCCGGCACGATCCGATCCGCGCCATCCTCCCCTACGCCCACGCATACATCCCTCTGCCGCATCTCCAGCAACAGGGTTTCGTAGTATGCGGTTGCCCGATTCACAAAGGCGTGGGTGGCCCAGATGGCGCGCCGGGCCCTGACAGCTTCCTCGGCGTCGTCTCTGGGGATGATCAGTTTGAACGTGATGGCGCGAGTGGGCATGCCCCTCCCTGCTTCACCGTGGAAGGCCTCTCCAATGCTGCGGTCGTCACCCCCACCGCCATTAGCGGGCCGGGACCGCCTCGGCGACGAAACCGTACTCCGCGAGGATCCGCTGCCCCTCCGGTGCCAGGATGAACAGGGCAAGCTGCCAGGCCTCGACCGGGGCGCCGTCGAGAACAATGAGTCCGTAATCGGCTCCTACCGAGAGGTCGGGAGGAATCGGCACGATCTGGAGTTGTGGCACTTCTTTTCGGGCCAGCACCGCATTGGTGCAGTAGGTCAAGAACACGTCGGCCTTCCCCCCCTCCATCACCCAACCGTACGGGTTGCGCCCCTTGGGCGCCTTCTCCGAAGTCGGTCCCCCGGTCAACTGCAAGGCCTTGCCAGCGAGCCGATCAAAACTCCCCAGGCGGAGCTTTTCGGCCTTGCCGAACAGCTCCCACGCGTAGTCTCCGGAAGGGTCGGCTTTGGGGGTTGAGGTGCCCACCCGAACCCCCGCATCGAGCAGCACGTCCAGGAGCGTCTCCTGCGAAACCTGGATGCCCGGCTGGGCGAGGGCACAGAGCTTATTGCGCGCGAACAGCGCCACGGGACCGCCTTGCCCCTGGCTGGCGAGGGTGCTGGGATGCTTCATGTTCGCCGAGGCGAAGACGTGTGCGGTCTCACCCTTCTCGATGCGCTGCCGCAGCAGGCCGGAGGGGCCGAAGGCGGTCTGGACCGAGGTCCCCGTAGACTTCTCATAGGCTGTCGCCACCTCGCTCAGGGCGGATTTCAAACTGCCGGCGGCATAGAGGACGACCTGGCCGGCGTGGCTGGCGACTGGAAAGGCCAGCAGGACAGCCAGGACCAGGGAACGGAACGTTTTGGTACACAGCATGGGCGGCTCCTTTCGGGAGGTTCATCCTTGTGTATTTGTCTGATCACCCACCTCGGGAGATCTGGTTTGCGAGCGCATTGGTGCACCCAGGCCCTTTCGGGGCCAAGGGGGGCGAGAGGGCCTTTGCCCATCACGCCACCCCACTAATGGTCGGCAGCCGTTCGATCCCTCGTCTCTGTTCCGAGGTGTGCCGGAGAGTTCACTGGCTTTTCCACTACCGCGTCGAGCCAGGAAGGGGACTCCGGGAAAGCGGTTCTCATCCAGAACTCAATGAACATCGCGGCCAGCGCCGGGCGCAGCCGAAGCGCTCGCTGGGCTCGGCACCCCTGACAAAGTCCGCTGGACATCAGTGCGGCCAACGCCCGTTCATTGGGCGCTTCCACATGAATCCCGCAGCCGGGGCAATGAAACGTCAAAGACGGGCAAGAGGAAGGTGCATGGCAACTTCCTCTTGCTGCCCCGTCAGTCGTCATACTGGCGGGCGTACGCCGCATCGTTGTACAAACCAGCCCCGGCGGTGTCCTTGCCGTACTCCCGGAAAAACATCTGCCCGGCTTCCGATGCGGCGAACTCGATGAAAGCAGCACCTAATCCGGCCTGGGTCGTCGCGCCCTCGGGGGCGCTAAGGGCGTGATAGGTGTTCACCAGGAATTTGTCTCCGCGGAACAGAATTTTCAGGTTGGGGTTATTGTCCTTCTCCGCCACCCAGGTACTACTGTCGGTCATGAAGTACCCGCGTTCGTCATTGGCCCTGCGCAGGGTTGCGGTCATGAAATCCTTGGTCACCACATACCACGCCCCCGAGGGGTCGATGCCGGCCTGCTTCCAGACCGCCTGCTCTTTCTTGTGGGTGCCGGAGTTATCACCGCGGGAGAAGAAGAGGGTGCCGGCTTTGGCGATGCGCGCATAGGCGTCGGCCGCGCTCTTGGCCCCCGCGATGCCCGCGGGATCCGCAGCCGGCCCCACCAGGTAGAACTCATTGGAGCCGAGCAGCGTGCGCTTCACGGCCCATCCCTCCGCCACGGCCTTTTTTTCCCCCGCGGGTGCGTGCACCATGATCATATCCACCTGCTTTGTGGAGAGGAGTTTCAGTGACGCGCCCGAGCCGGCCTTGACCCAGCACAGGGAGGCGTTGTGCTCCGCCACGAACGGCTCGGCCAGCACCTTGAGCAGCCCCAGTTCACCGGGGCTCCCGGTGGCCAGACGAAACACCGCCGGGCCCGTCCCATAGGTCTCGGTGCACGGCAACTCCGCCGCTGCCACCGAAACCCACACCAGAAGAACCATTGACACCAATGAAAACCACCGTTTGTATTCCACGAGTTGCCTCCTTTTGATGTCCACGAGAGTTCACACTAGCCGGGATGTACTGCGCTCGCCTTGAAGGTTGCGAAAACTTCCTGCTCCACCGCGAGACCCATGCGTTGCCACGATTCCCGGGGCACCACCACCGCCAGGCGTTCCCGCTACGGGTTGGGGATGGCGTCGGGGATGAACAGCTGCTGCCCTTTCACCTGGAACTCGGCGATGATCTTCTGGCCCTGGGGGCCCACCACGAACTCGATGAACTTCTTGGCCAGGGCGTAGTTGGCGTGGGCGTGCTTGGCCGGGTTCACCGCGATGATGCCGTAGGGGTTGAACAGGACGGGGTCGCCCTCCAGGCACACCACGAGATCCACCTTGTCCTTGTACGCGACGTAGGTGCCCCGGTCAGCCAGGGCGTAGCCCTGCTTCTCGTCGGCGATCTGCAGCACCGCCCCCATCCCCTGGCCCGCCTCGTTGTACCAGGCACCCGAGGGCTGGATGCCCGCGGCCTTCCAGATGGCCTTCTCCTTCTTGTGGGTGCCGGAGTCGTCACCCCGGGAGATGAACGGGGCGAGCCCCTTGCTCAGCCGCGCGAAGGCGTCCTTCGCGCCCTTCGCCTCCTTCAGGCCGGCGGGGTCGCTGTTGGGGCCCACAACCACGAAGTCGTTGTGCATCACGTCCCGGCGGTCCACGCCGAACCCGTCGGCGACGAACTTGTCCTCGGCCCCCCGGGCGTGCACGAACACCACGTCCACATCGCCGTTCTCGCCCAGCTTCAGGGCCTTTCCCGTGCCCACGGCGATCACGTCCACGGTGCAGTCGTTGGCGGTCTCGAACGGCGGCAGCAGCACCTTGAGCAGCCCCGAGTTGTCGGTGCTGGTGGTGGTGCTCATGCGCAGCCGCTCCGCGGCCGGCGCCGCGACAGCGATAGCCAGGGAACAACTCACGGCCAGGATGATCGACAGAATGTTCTTTCGCATGTTTGCTCTCCTTGGCGTAAGACGCCGGTGCTAGAACCGGATCTGGTACTGCACGCGCAGCACGTTGTCGTTGGTAGAATCTTTGGCGCCCTTCTGGGTGTTGATCCGGAAGCTGTCCGCCTGGACCTTGTGACGATGGCCGTCAAGGAACCAGTTGACCCGGTGAATTCAATTTGCAAGTGCACCAGCTACGGCGCAGGAAAAAACTTGGTGAGG
>JARGFW010000053.1 GCA_029211085.1 Deferrisomatales bacterium
GGGAGACGTTGGAGACCTTCATCACGTACTTCGCCCCCGACGGGTCGAACGCCGGCTTCCACGCCTCCAGCGGGTTCTTCTTCGGCGCGTCCGCTGCAAAGCCGACGCCCGCCGTGGCGCACAGCGCCGCCGCGACCAGTGTGGTGACCCAGAATCTGCCGTTTCTCATCGGTTCCTCCTCTGCCGTGGTTAGGGCTCTTTCACCCCGTCAATAGAACGACGTTTTTTCTACCATGACCCGTCGGCAAACTCCAGAAACAAACACGCACGAGGAAACACAACCGAACAAAAGGCCACCTGCGGGATCACCCCGCCAGGCCGTGTTTGTCACACACCAAGTGGCGACCCAGGCGAAACGCCTCGCGGTTGAGCTGCAGCAGCTTGGCAGGGATCGCCGCCTCCAGGGCATGGTCCCACACCGTGGGACCGAACTCCAGCAGAGGCGAAAGCGCACCCACCATCACCACATTGGCCGACCGCCGGTTGCCCGCCTGCTCCGCCAGCTCCCCCGCCGGCACCGCGATGGTGTCGCAGGCAAAGCGTGCAAACTGCTCGTCGAGGTCCGTGGGGTAGGTGGCGAAGCCTGCCGAGACCGTGGACGGGTTGATCGGGTCCACCGCGTGCAGCAGCACCCCTCCAGCCTTGACGTGGTGAGCGTGGCGCAACCCCTCCAGGGGTTCGAACCCCACCAGGATGTCGCACTGGCCGTCGGGCACGATGGGCGAGTGCACCGCGTCGCCGATGCGCACGTGGCTCACCACACTGCCGCCGCGCTGGCTCATGCCGTGCACTTCGCTCTGTTTGATGTCCAGTCCCTGCACCATCGCGGCTTCCGAAAGAATGCGGCTGGCCAAGAGAACCCCCTGGCCGCCGACGCCGGAGAGCAGGATATTGATGGTCTTCATGATGGTTTCCGTCTCCTGAGTTGGCTTCAACTAGCGAACAATCGCGTCGAATTTACACACCTGGGCGCACACCGAGCAGCCGGTGCAGAACGCCGGGTCGATCTCCGCCTTGGTCTCACCATCCTGCTCGGTCATGGACAGGGCGATGCACCCCACCTTGATGCACTGCTTGCAACCGGTGCAGGTCTCCCGGTCCACCCCGTAGGGGGTTTCGCTGATCTTGTACTGCAACACGCAGGGGTCTTTGGTGATGACCACCGAGGGCGAAGGCTTGGCGAGTTCTTCGGTCAGGGCGTTCTCGACGGCCTCCAGATTGTAGGCGCTGACCACCCGCACGTTGTCCGGCACGACTCCCAGGGCGACGACGAGCTTTTCCATGTCGATCTGGGGGCTTTCCAGCCCGGAGAGCATGTGGCCGGTGCCGGGGTTTTCCTGGCCCCCGGTCATGGCGGTGGTCCGGTTGTCCTGGATGACCACCACCGCGTTGCCGTTGTTCCAGATCATGTCGATGAGGCCGGTGACCCCGGAGTGGAAGAAGGTGGAGTCGCCGATCACCGCCACCACCTGGTTCTTGCGCTCCGCGGTGGGACCGATGACCTTGGCGATGCCGTGGGCCATGGGGATGGACCCCCCCATGCACAGGCAGGTGTGCATGCTCTCCAGGGGCGGCAACGCCCCCAGGGTGTAGCAACCGATGTCGCCCGCGACGAACACCTTGAGCTTCCTGAGCACGTGGAAGACGCCCCGGTGCGAGCAACCCGGGCACAACACCGGCGGGCGGACGGGCAAGCCGCCGGCGGGGTCGGTGCGGGCGAGGGCCTCGCCGGTCAGCCGCTCGGCCACCCGGCTGGGCTCGAGCTCGCCACAGATCGAAAACCAGTCCTTGCCGTGGTTGACCGCCACCCCTGCCAGACGGATCTGCTCTTCCAGAAACGGGTCGAGCTCTTCGACCACGATGAGCTGCTCGACCGACCGGGCGAACTCCTTGACCAGCTCGGTGGCCAGGGGATAGGTCAGGCCCAGTTTGAGAAAGCTCGCCTCGGGCAGCGATTCCTTGGCGTACTGGTAGGTGATGCCGGAGGAGACGATGCCGATCTTCGGGTCGCCCGGCTCCACCCGGTTGAGCGGGCTGGTGACGCCCAACGCACGCAGTTCGGCGAGCTTCTGCTCCATCACCGGATGCTTGGGCCGGGCAAAGGCCGGGAGCATGGTGTACTTGCGCGGGTCGCGCACCAAATCTCCGGCAGCGGGCAGTTCGTCTCGCTCGCCCAACTCGACCACCGATTTCGAGTGGCTGATGCGGGTGGTGGTGCGAAACAGCACCGGTGTGTCGAACTTCTCCGAGAGTTCGAAGGCGTCCTTGAGGAAATCCTTGGCCTCCTGGCTGTCGGACGGCTCGATCAAAGGGATCTTGGCGAACTTTGCGTAGTTGCGGTTGTCCTGCTCGTTCTGGCTGGAGTGCAGGTTCGGGTCATCGGCGCACACCAGCACCAGACCGCCGCGTACCCCGGTGTAGGCCATGGTGAACAGCGGGTCGGCGGCCACGTTGACCCCCACGTGCTTCATGCACACCAGGGTTCGGGCGCCAGCGACCGCGGCCCCCATCCCCACCTCCAGGGCGGTCTTCTCGTTGGGGGACCACTGCGCGTTGATGTCCTCAGCGTAGTGGGCGGCCACGTTTTCCAGAATCTCGGTCGACGGCGTGCCCGGATACGCGCACGCGAACCGCACTCCCGCCTCCCACGCCCCTCGTGCAATCGCTTCGTTGCCTGACAGTACCTGCTTCATGCGGTGCTCCTCCATTCGGGTCGACGACAGGGGACAAACCAGTTTCCCCCACGATCGGGCCACGCGGCCCGGTCAGCGACCGGCTCAGCCCGCGGTGCGGGACTGGGACGGGCGCAGTTCTCGTTTCAAAATCTTTCCGGTAGCGTTCTTGGGAAGTTCTTCCACGAACTCGACGATGCGCGGCACCTTGTAGTCGGAGAGCCGCGCGGCCACCCACTGGCGGATCTCGTCGGCGTCACCGCCGCCGGGGGTGGACGGCACGATGACCGCCTTCACGGTCTCGCCGAACACCTCGTGCGGCACTCCGATCACTGCACATTCACGTACCATGGGGTGGCAGTACAGCACCTCCTCCACCTGCCGCGGCCACACCTTGAGCCCGGCGTTGTTGATCATGTCCTTGAGCCGGTCCACCAGGAACAGGTAGCCCTCGTCGTCCAGATAGCCCACGTCACCGGTGCGCAGCCAGCCCTCGACCATCGCCTCGGCTGTCTCTTCGGGCTTGCCGAAGTACCCGGCCATCACGTTGGGCCCGCGCACCTGGATCTCCCCGGCCTCGCCGGTCGGCAGCGGTTGACCTGCCGGGTCGACCACCCGGACCTCCACGTTCATGATCGGGGTGCCCACGCTGCCGGGTTTGTGGCGCAGTTCGTGGTTGTAGGTGGCGAACGGGCTGGTCTCGGTGAGTCCGTAGGCCTCGTGCATCTTCAGCCCAAACCGCTCCTTCCAGCGCCGGGCGATCTCCTCGGGCATGGAGGAGGCCGCCGAGAAGCAGTAGGTCACCGAGGCCATGGCCTCGGTGGCATCCTCCCGAGCCAGCAGCATGATGTAGATCGGCGGCACGGCGTAGAAACGGGTGACCTTCTCCGTGGCGATCAGGCGCAGGGCTTCGTCGGGCTGGAAGCCCTTCATCACCACCAGCGTGGAGGCCGCCTGGATGGTGGCATTGGTGATGAAGTTCTGGGCGAAGGAGTGGGACATGGGCAGGAAGCAGATCGAGCGATCCTCCCCCTGCATGCCGCACATGTACTTGGCCGCGCAGGTGTTGGACACCAGGTTGCCGTGGGTGAGCACCACCCCCTTGGACTGCCCGGTGGTGCCGGAGGTGTAGATCATCGTGGCCGGGTCGTCCGGGTTCAGATTCACCGTGTCGCACGTTGCCGATGCGTCGCCCAACAGCGCGTCCCAGGTGGTCTCGCAGGGCGCTCCGTCCAGGCCCACCACCGTCCGGACCGAGGGGACCCGGGCCGCTGCCGGGACGCTCCCCATCAGGTCGGCCTCGGTGATCAGCACCGCCGCACCGCAGTCGTTCAGCAGTCCGGTGACCTCATCGGCCTTCTGCATCGGCGACAGGGAGACGCAGACCGCGCCGAGCTTCATGGTGGCGTACAGAGCGATCAGGAACTCCGCTCGGTTGTTCAGGAACAGGCATACCCGGTCGCCCCGGTCGATACCCAGAGACCGCAACCCACAGGCAGCGCGCCCCACCTCCCGAGCCAACCCCTCGTAGGTCAGCCGCACGTCGCCATCGATCACCGCCTCGCGTTCGGGAAAGAACTTTCGGGCGCGGTCTAGTGCATCCACCATGTTCATGGGGCAACATCCTCCTCGGTCACGGTTCAGTGCTGCAGGAAACGGGATGGCGATGCGGAGCTCAGCCGGGCTCCACGGCCTTCACCAGCGCGCGGATCATCCGATTGTACGGCGCCGCGATGCCAGCCCGGTCGGCGAACTCGACGATCCGGCCGTTGATGTAATCCACCTCGGTACGCCGCTTGTTCTCGATATCCACCAGCATCGACGGCTTGTGGTCGCCGGCGTTTTCCAGGTACTTCATGCCGTAGCGGTAGTAGTCCCAGCCCAGGTCTATCTCGTTGGCCCGGGCCACCCGGACCCCCTCTTTGACTAGGTTCTCCACCATCTCGAACAGGAACGGGTCGTGCAGCACCTGTGACATGGTCTTGCCGGTGACTGCACACACCGGGTTCAGCGCCGCGTTTAGGATCGACTTCTGCCACACCCGGTCGACGATCTTCTCGGCCCGGCGGGTGGGCAGGCCAGCCCCGGTGAGCAGGTCGCAGATGCCCTCGGCCTCCCCCACCGACTCCTCCTCCAGACCCTGCAGCCAGTGGGGCGGGTGGTGGAACGCCATGTGCACCCGGCCCGGTTCGGGCAGACCGACCCCCAGATTGACCACGGCTCGAAACACCCAGCGCGCAGGGATGTGCTCCGCCAGCACCACCTCGGTGTCGATGCCGTTCTGCCAACTCACCACGCACACCCCGGGGCGGTGGAACGCCTCGATCGCCGAGGCGATCAGCGGCAGGGCCGTGGCCTTGACCGTGACAAAGATCAACTCGGGCGGATCGTCGGCGAACTCGTCCACCGAACGGACCGTGCGCGCCACCCGCCCCACCACCTCTCCCGCGCCCTCCACCCGGATGCCGGGATCCATGGCCGGGGCCAGCAGCGCCGGCACCACGTCGCATAGCACCACCTCGTGGCCGGCGTGGGCCAGGTGGGCGGCGACCACGCAGCCCACCGGGCCGGCTCCCACCACCCCGATGCGATTCGGTAAAAACCCCTGTGCCCCTGTGCCGTGGCTAGCCATCATCGCCCTCCAGAAGACCGAACTCCTTGGCCCCCAGCAACCGAACTCCGCTCTCCCCGAGCACCCGCTTCGCTTCGAGGTGGTTGCGGAAGCGGAAGATCATCACCGCCTCGCCGGAAGCAAAACCGGTGAACGCGTACATGTACTCGATGTCGATGCGTTTACCCCGCAGCGGCTCGAGCAGGCGGGCCAAGCTACCGGGCACATCCGGAATGCGCACCGCCACCACGTCGTCCACCCGCGCCGGCCAGTGCCGCTCCATGGCGATCTTGCGCGCTCGGGCCAGGTCGGAGACCAGCAGGCGCAGCACCCCGAAACCCGCCGTGTCGGCCAGGCTCAGGGCCCGCAGGTTGATGCCCGCTTCCCCAAGGGCGGCGGTGACTTCATGCAGTCGCCCCGGGGAGTTCTCCAGAAACACGGAAAGCTGTTTTAGTCCCATGGTGATCTGCCCTCTTCGGTGTCCGGCCGGGCTGGCGGTAGAAATTTACCGACCGTTTGGTAGGTTGCCACCACTACGCATCGCTGTACGGGGCACCTTGCGCAGGTTCCGTGGCCCCCCCGCGCCCCTCTGTGTCAGCAGGAACCATGCCGCCGCCCCTACCGCTCGTCGAATACCCGTTTGGCCTTGCCTTCGCTACGGGCGATGGATCCAGAGGGCACGACCTCCACCGGGGCGTTGACGCCGATCACCGCCTGGATGTGTTTGGCCAGCCGCCGACCCAGATCGGCAACCGCCTGGGCACCCTGGGCGTACACCTCGGGTTTGGCCTCGGCCTCCACTTTCATGGCGTCGAGGTGCCCTCGCTTGGTGACCCGGATGCGGTAGTGCGGCTCCATCTCCTCGATATCCATGAGCAGAGCCTCGATCTGGCTGGGGAACACGTTGACCCCGGAGATGATCAACATGTCGTCGGAGCGCCCGAGGATCTTGTCCATCACCACCAGGGTCCGCCCGCATTCACACTCGATGCGGCGCAAGCTGGTGATGTCTCGGGTGCGGTAGCGCAACAACGGCATGGCCCGCCGCTGCAGGGCGGTAAAGATCAACTCGCCCTTCTCCCCCAGGGGCAGGGGTTCCAGTGTGGCGGGATCGACGATCTCGGGATAGGTGTGGTCTTCGTTGAGGTGCAGGTTGTAGGCCTCGCAAGAAAACCCCACCCCCGGCCCCATCATCTCGGTGAGTCCGTAGGCCTCGTGGGCGCGAATACCCATGCGCTGCTCGATCTCTTCGCGCATCTGCACCGTCCACGGCTCGGCCCCAAAGGACCCCATGCGCAGCGGCAGTTTGCGCAGATCCACCCCGAGTTGTTCTGCCTTCTCCGCGATGGTCAAGGCATAGGTGGGAGTGCAAAACAGGGCGGTGGAGCCGAAATCCTGCATCAACATGATCTGGCGCTCGGTCATCCCCGACCCGGTGGGCACCAGACAGCAACCGACCTTCTCCGCGCCCATGTAGAAGCCCAACCCACCGGTGAACAGCCCCATGCCGTAGGCGTTCTGGGCGATGTCGTCGGGACGCAGTCCCTGCGCCCACAGGGTCCGCGCCATGCAACCGGCCCACTGGTCGCGGTCTTCGGGCGTGTACGGGCCGGTGATCGGCTTGCCGGTGGTGCCGGACGAGGCGTGCACCCGCGCCAACTCGGTCATCGGCACCGCACACAGGCCGAACGGGTAGTTGTCGCGGAGGTCGTTCTTCACCGTAAACGGCAGTTTGGTGATGTCATCCACGGAGCGGATGTCGCCGGGAGAGACGCCCTTCTCGTCCAGGGCCTTCTTGTAGAACGGCACGCGCCCGTAGACCCAGGCCACGGTCTCGGCGAGTTTTTCCCCCTGGAAGGCGCGCATCTGGTCCGCGCCCATGGTCTCGAACTTCTCATCCCAGTAGCTCATCGATTCCTCCTTGTCTCCATGGATTCAAGAGATAGCGACTGCCGCACGGCGAGCATCATCCACTATCCACGCTGCCACCTCGCTCAGGTACTCACCTTCACCACCAGTGCGGCGCCGGTGTCGCCGGCGGCGCACCCGGTAAACAGGCCGTAGCCGCCCCCCTTGAGGGCGAGCTCCTCGATCAGTTCCATCACGCAGCGCCCGGCCGTGGGGCCCTGGGGATGTCCGAACACCAGGGGGCTGCCGTAGTTATTGAACGACTCCGGGGCCAGCCCCATTTCCCGGGCAAAGTACAGGTCGTTGGCAGCGAACGGGTTGTGGGTCTTGACCACCGCCACCTGTTCGATGCCGATGCCAGCCTTTTCCAGAGCCATGCGCGCGGCAGGCACCGGTGCCTTGGGCATGAAGCCCTTTTCCACCCGCGCGAAACCATAGGAGCACAGCTGCACCTGCACCCCGGGATCGCTGCTCAGGGCCCGGGCCTTGTCCTCGGTGGTGACCAACAGGAACCCGTTGCCGTCGGCGGGATGGGTCTGGGCACCGAAGGAGTGGGCACCCCCTTCGAGCACCGGGCGCAGTTTGGCCAGTCCTTCGGCCGTGGCCGGGGTGATACCCTCGTCGGCATCCAGGCGGACGGTCTGCTTGCGGCTCAAGGCGGCCTCCACCGGGAACATATAGCCCTTCTGGAACGCCCGGTCCTGCTTCAGGCCGTCCTCGTACTGGGACCAGCGGCACGCGGCGATCTCGTCGAGTTGCGCCTTGGTCGCCCCCATCTCCGTCACCACGTTCTCCGCGGTGCGGATCATGGGGTTGCCGGCGTAGGGATCGCGGTTGAAGTTGTCCATCAGGTAGTTTTCGTGGAGCACCTCGCCCCCGGGCCCCGACGGGTTCGGCCACACCACGTGGGGGCCGTTGGAGGTGCGATCACACACCACGACCCCGGCGGTCTCGAAACTCCCCAGCTCCACTCCCGCAGCTGCCTGGAACAAGCACGAAGTGGAGGTGGCGCAGGCCTGACTCAGGGCAATCCCGGGGATGCCCGGGGCGCCCAGCATCGCCGCCACCCAGGGGCCGCCGTAGAACGCCTGCTTCTGGTATATGGTGTAGCCGAGGAACAGGTAGTCGAGCACCTCGGGGCTGAGATCACGCTCGTCCAGCCAACGGCGCACGGTGGATGCAGCCAGCTCCAGGGCGTGGAACTGCGCCAGGCTCCCCTGCCACTTGGCAAAGGGAGAGCTGTAGTAGCCGCGAAACGGAATGTAGGCCTTGGTGAACATCACTGGTTTCCTTTCTGGCATGGTTTCTCAGGCAGGGGGAGGGGCTGCCCCTGCCGACGGGGATCTCTGCTCTGGGTTGACGAAATGGCTTCCGATGATCCCATCCTCTGCGGTCCTCGAAGACATTACCAAACATCCGGTTGATAGTGAAGAGGACAAACCTCACTCGCCAAGGGAGTGGGCTGCGGGACTTCAGCCGAGCAACCGCCACTCCCAGAGCGGGTGGTTTACGTGTGGGAATTAGCACGGACCATGCCAGCCGTCCAGCGCAGCGCAGAAAATCCCGCCTCATCCCGGCAATCACGGCGCAGGCAACGAGGCAATGTAGCACAGGGAGGCCATGTTTCCAGGAAGACCGGTACTCGCCGGTACCGAAAGACCCCGCGCCGCCCCCCTCCCCCGTCCAGCAGGGTCGACCCCGCCCCCTTTCCTGGGACCGGGACCGGTAAGAATCCACCAACGAATCGGTGATTACTAACCGTATCCCTGGCAGGAGAGCGGACGTTCCGGTGGCACGGTACGGGTACGGGGGATGGCTGTTTGTGGCGATCGGTGGGGAACGGGCGGGAGGGCGTGGGGGAGAGGAAACGGGCGCATGGGCCGGGTTCACCCCGGGGGGAGGCCTCCCGTCGCGGGCGCGAGGTCGAGGTCCACCTCGCCCCCCAGGCGCTCCCGGAGTTCTGCCGCCAGCGCTGCAAAATCGTCCCGTGACCGGCACTCGACCACGAGATCCCGGTCGTCCAGCACCCGCAGGCGCCCCCAACGGCCGACGATCTCGATGGCCTCCTCCGGATCGACCGTGATCCAGCCCTTCATCCGGCGCAGGAGCTCGTCTCCCTTGAAGCCCCTCTCGATCTCCAGGTCCACACGTCGGGATTTCGCCGCCCAACCAACCGCGGCCGGCCGGGTCTGGATCGGGCGAACGGGATCGTGGACAGCGGCACAACGAAACCAGATCAAAGCACGAACCATGGCGATGCCTCCACAGCGAGAAGTCCCTATTGTCCCGACGGCACGGCTCACTGTCCAGTGTTGCAGTGGACAGGGCCACGGCGGTATGGACGTACCGGGTTCCGATTGTTTAGCATGGCGTTCCCCGCCGGGTCCGGGTGCCCGGCCGGCCCTCCCGTTTGCTCGAGTTCTGGAGATGCAAAGTGGAACTACTGGACGCCATGGAGGAACGCAAGTCCTGCCGGGCCTTCCGGCCGGAGGCGCCGAATCATGAGACCCTCGTGGCGGTGCTGCAAAGTGCGGCCCGGGCCCCCTCGGCGGTCAACCTCCAACCCTGGCGGGTCTGGGTGGGCCAAGGAGAGGAGTTGACGCGCCTCAAGCGCGCCCTGCACCGCGCCTACCGGGAGCAGAACATTGGCTGCTCTCCCGGTGGCGGCCGCAAGGCTCCCCCCGAGGCCGATGGGGGGCCCGGTTCCTTTCGGGACCTGGGCCGGGTCGTGGAGGCCCGGGGCGACGCGTTCGGCGCCTTCATCAACGAGGGCTCCTGCAACCTGTACGGCGCTCCCGTGGGCATCTTCTGTTTTACGGAACCAGGGGAACCGGTGGCCCGAAGACTCGACTGCGGGATCTGGTTGGCCTACCTGCTCCTGGGCGCCCACGCCCGAGGGCTCGCCACCTGTCCCGTGGGCCTCCTCGCGGACTACCAGGATGTGGTCAAAGATGCGCTGTTCGTACCGGAGAACCACGAGTTCGCCTGTGCGGTGGCGCTGGGGTACGCGCGCGCCGACGACCCGGTGAACTCTTTCGCCTGCCCCCGGAAGGGGATCGACGGGGTGGAGTGGGTATAGGAGGAAACGCTGGGATGCAGCACACGGACGAGTGGGGCCGAAACCCGGAGGTGCGCCGCATGCGCCTGGCCTTCGCCGCGATGGAGGAGGCGCAGCGGGAGTTGGTGCAGCGGGCCGGGCTATCGATGTTCGACCCGCGCCTACGAAACTGGCGGGAGCGGGCCCTGACACGGTTCGAGAGCGCTTGGGCCCGGGAACTCCACGCCGGTCGGCAAGGGGGCGTGGGCGCGGTGTACGCCCGGTGTCTCGCAGACGTGCTGGCCGCCGATGGGGTCCGGCACCAGGGCCTGGCGTCGCCGGCAGGGGCGCAGCCCCGATGATCCGGCTGCGACTGTTCGGACGGTGCCGGATCTACCACGACCCCGTGAGCCCCGTGCTGCAGGCCCCGGCCCAGATCGGGTGGTCGGCTTTGTTTCGCGAGATCGGCCTGGTGACCCCGCGCCGGCTCAAGGGCCGCGAGCTCCTCATGCGCACCCGGGGCTGGTGGACCACGGAGCCCGCAGAGGTGGCCCGGGTGGTGGAGGAGAAAGGACGCTTGGTGGTGGGAGACCAGGGGGAGCTCATGGTGGAGTTTCCGGACGAGGAAACCGCCGAAGCCCTGGCCGGACGCCTCGCCGAGCAGTTCGGGGAACAGGTGCTGCTGGCGCCATGACCTCGGTCACCCGGCAGGGTGCGCCGACAAAGCAATCAGACAAGGAGATGCCACCGTGCTGGTTCGCAACCTGGAAGACAAAGCCGTCAACGACACCAAGTACATCGCCCACGGCGGCGCCGTGGCCAAGATGGCGCTGGACATGCGCGACCTGGAGCACATCGGATTCTTCGCCCACGCCGTGCTCAAGCCCGGCCGGACCATCGAGGCCCACTGCGATCCCATGGAAGAGATCTACTTCATCTACCGAGGCCGCGGGGTCATGGTCGTGGATGGTGAGGAACGGCCGGTCGTGGAGGGCGACGCCATCCACCTGCCCATCGGCTCCCTCCACGCGCTCCACAACGACTCGCCCGCGGAACTGGAGATCCTCGTGGCGGCGTCCCCGATCCCAGGGTAGTCGGGGACTGCGACCGCTGCAGCGTGATGCGCAGCCTCAGGGCAGAGCCGACCCGAGGAACCGCCGCGGGTTTCCGGAACAGACCCGGCGCTCCACCTCCGGGGGGAGTTTGATCTCCCGCACCATGTGGATGTACTCGAGCACCGTTTCCGGAGCGTAGAGGTTCGCGTCCGAGCCAAAGCAGACCCGGTCCGGGTAGTGCAGGATGAAATCCCGATAGCCCTTGGGGTCCCGACGCACGTGGGGCAGCATCGACGCCAGGTCGGTAAAGACGTTGGGGTGTCGGTCGAGGGTGCGGCGGAACGCACCCCGGCCGATCCCAAAGTGGGCGAAATCGACCCGCACATCGGGAAAATCCCGGAGCAGCGCCTCCATCACGTCCCCGTAGCGCCGGGCGTCCATGTGGTAGACGAGGGGCAGGTCGTGGGCTGCCGCAAAAGCGAAGATCTCCCACTCGCGTCGCTGATACGCCTGCAGGCTGATACCGAAGGTGTCGGGCACGTTGCTGACACCCAGGTCGTTGCCGTCGTCGGCCAGATAGATGCCCTTCAGGCCCCGGAACCCCTTCGCCACGTAGTCGCGCAGCAGGGACGGCACGTCTCCGAACATGTGACGGGTGTCCACGAAGGGAAGGATGACCGGCGCGTGGTCCTTCGCCAGTGCCAGCAGGTGATCCACCTCGAAGAACAGCGGATCCCCCTGGTTGTCCACGTAGCGCGGAATCAGGTTCCAGATCGCCTCGGCATCCAGGTGCGTATTGACCAATCCCACCACGACCTGGTGCCGCAGGCCGGCGTCCCGGAGCAATCGCCGGCCTGCCCCTATCGGCTCGGTCTGGGTCCGCGAGGCGAAGCAATGGGAATGGACGTCGATGATCTCCGCAGCCATGTCGAGATCCCTCGTTTGGAGATCACTGAGTCGCAGTGCCGGCCCCACGGAACGCAGCGGCAGCGGCGGCGGCCTCGATGCGATCCAACCAGACAGCCAGCGCCAAGGATACGCCAGCCGCACTCACCAACAACCAGGGAGCCGCATGCCAGCCTCCAACCCCGGCGACCACCGCGGCCATGGCCGGCGGCCCCAGCATGGACCCCAGGTTGCCGCCCTGCATCATGATGCCGTTGGTGGTTCCCAGGGCAGACCGGGAAGGGGCGTGGAGCGGGGCCGCGGCGTACAGCGAGGCGGGGATGACCCCCCCCACACCGGTAAACACCAGGCACAAGACATAGCGCAGCGCCCCCGGCAGAAACGGGCTGTAGATGCCGAGGACACACAGCCCCATCACCAGACTGGCGAGCCCCAGGCTCAGGGTCCTCCGGACCCCACGGTGTAACAGCCAGCCACCCACGAGGTTGCCCGGCACGTTGAGTAGTACCGCCACCCCAGCGAGGGCCGCCGCGACGCCCTTGTCCAGCCCCACTTCCTCGATGAGGAGCGTGGGCAAGAAGCCCACCACCGCCATGAACTGCAGGGCAAACGCGCCGAAATACAGCGCCAAGACGAGGGGCCCAGGCCTCGCAAAGGTGGCCTTCAGCTCGGGAAAGAACCGGGTTGGCTTGCCACCGGTGTTCCGGATGGGGTGGGGGATCTTCCAGGCGAGGAGGAGGGCCACCCCGGCGACCAGGAAACCGTTGACGACCCACAGCCCGCGCCACCCGACGGGCTGCAGAAACAGGGGGGAGACCAGCAGCATCAGCGAAGTCCCCGCCGGCATGTAGCCGGCCCACACCGAAAGCGCCAGCCGTTCGTCCCGGGGCCGGGTCACCTGGAGGATCAGGACCGGACCCGCCACCGAGATGGCGATGTAGCCGATGCCTTCGAGCACGCGGGTGAAGAGCAGCCAGCCAGGGCCTTGGGCCAGGCTGCCGAGGACACTCGCTACGGCGGTGACGCTAAGCCCCAGGAGCACCACTCTGCGGTGCCCGAGCCAGTCGGCCGTGGCGCCTGCTACGGCGCCCCCACACGCCGCGAGCAACCCGATCAGGGAAATCACCCAACCCGCAGCGAACAGGCTGAGGTGCAACTCCGCCCGCAGCGAGGGCAGGCTCGGCGGGACCTTGCCCACCTGGCACCCCGCTACGATGCCCGCGCCGAGGACGAGCAAGACCAGGGACCAGTCGGTCCTGGCGGGGGCCTGAGTTTGCGGCACGGGCTGTCCTCCTCGTTGACTGCGGCATGGATGAAGCATCCGGGAGGGGGTAACCGGGTTGGCCCACCCTCCAAAAAACACAGCCGGGGCCCTGGGGGCCCCGGCTGTCGAGACGAACCAGCCGCTCTTACTCCTTGGGCTTGCCGAGGACCGCCTCGAACGCCGCCTCGTCCACCATCGCGCCTTCGGCGATGAGCTGGCGGTTCTTGATGAAGTCGATCGTGTCGTTGCCGGTGATCCGCTTCGTGTTGAACGCGCCGAACCCGAGGAACGCTTCACCCATCATGTTCGTGGCCAGCCAGTACCGGTGGTCGTTCTTCATGGTATCCCAGAAGGACTTCTTCTTCTGCCGGATGCCGTCGATGGACTTCATGAGGCAACCCGGGAAGAGGTTGGCGAAGGTCCAGATGACCTTCTCCACCTCGGCGTCGAGGAGGGAAAAGTCGACATCGTTGGCCTTCAGCTTGGCGCTGACCCAGGCCCGCGCCTCCTTGGCCTCTGCACCGGTCTTCATGTCGCCGTAGACGATCTCGCCGTCCTTGACGTAGGTCTCGGTGATCACCTGGGGGTTTCTCACCCAGTTGCCCTGGTCGTCCTTGAGAACCGGGACACACTTGGAGATGAGGTTCTTGGCCTTCATCTTGTAAGCAGACCACATCTCACAGCTCACGCAGTTCCACATGGCATCCTCGGCGGTGAGGAACCACGGTAGGAAGTCCGACGAGCCGCCCACCGGGGCCGAGCCGTGCTTCGGACCGGCCTGGCCGTAAACGGCGAGGTCCGAGGAGATGGCGATGTCACAGGCGAGGCCGATCTCCTGCCCGCCGGCGACGCGCATGCCGTTGACCCGGCAGATGACCGGCTTCTTGCACATGAGGATGGAGTCCACCATGTTGTTGAACAGTTCCATGTACGCCCCGTACTCCTCGGGACGCCGGCTGTAGTACTCGGAGTACTCCGCCGTGTTGCCGCCGGTGCAGAAGGCAAACGGACCCGTGCCGGTGAAGACCACGGCCACCACCGACCGGTCCGTGGAGGCGTTCTCGAACCCGGCGATGACCCCCTTGACCATCTCGGTGGTGTAGGAGTTGTACTGCTTCGGGTTGTTCAGACGGATCCAGGCCGTGTACAGCTTGGGGACGACATTGCCCTGCGGATCCAGCAACGGCCGCTTCTCGTACACGGTGCAAGGGGCTTCGGTTCCCCAGTGGTTCGTGCCGTGGCGGCTGTGATCCTTCATTTCGTGTTCGCGCGGCATCCAGTCGAGACTCATAGCATTCCTCCTTCAATGGAAGGTTGTGCGGGGGAACATCCCCCGCATGTTCAAGGGCGGCTGTCGATATGGCTCAGAAATCCGGCTCCAACACGATGCGGCGTTCGGTCTGGCCGGCATGCTGTTGTTCGAACACTTCGGCGATTGTGCTCATGGGCCGGGTCTCCAGGAAGGGCTCGATCTGGATCTTGCCGGTCTCCACGAGCTTGAGCACTTCGGGATAGTACTTGGGCAGGCAGCCCCAGGTGCCGATGATCTCGGCGTCGAAGGCCATGAGTTTGGAGAACATGTACTCGCTCTTGGCCATGCCGTAGCCCACCACCACCAGCTTGCCCGTGAAAGACAGCAGCGCCAGTGCCAGATCCTGGCCCGGTTTGGAGCCCGTGCACTCGAAGATCTTCCACCCGAACGCACTGGGCACGCCCTTCTCCTTGCAGATGGCCTTCATCTCGGCCTTGACCGCCTTGGCGTCCTTGTCCTTCAGGTTGACGGTCGCATCGGCACCGTACTCCAGGTTCTTGGCCAGTTTCTCCTCGTTGCGGCCCATGGCGATCACGCACCCGGCGCCGAGGGCTTTGACGGTCTGGGTCATGTAGATGCCCACCCCGCCGGTCGAGCCGATCACGATCACGTTGTCACCGGGCTTGACGTCGGCGCGCAAGGCCGCCTGGTAGGGCGTCGTGCCGGCGTCGGCGACCACCGCGTAGTGGGACAGGGGGTACTTGCGGTTGGTGACCACGCACAGGTCCTGATAGGGAACCGCGATGTGGCTGGAGAAGCCGCCGTAGATACCCACGCTGTTGCCCGGCATCTTCTGTCCCAGGCAGCGGTTTCCCCGTCCGGCGTCGCAGATGGGGCAGTTGTTGCAGGGCATCACGGCCGGGACGATGACTTCCTTCCCGATCCAATCCGCCGGCCCGTCCACCACAGTGCCGCTGATCTCGTGGCCCAGGGTCAGGGGTGCAGGAACCACGGTGGGGACCCCGTCGTAGAAATAGCCGAGGTCGGTGTGGCACACGCCACAGCCGGCGATCTCGACCAGCACGTCTCCCGGCCCGAGGGCGGGCACATCGATCTCGGTGCGCTCAATGACCCCCTTCTCGCCGGTCTTCGGATCGGTGGGTCGCACCATCTGCCAGGTCTGGATCTTCGTCGGTTTCGCCATGCTCTTCCTCCTCTGTGGTTAAGGGAATCGCTTCAGTGAAAAGTCTTCCGGGGTATCTCGGTCCATTTCATCCAGGCACAGCGGGGCGTCCCTCGAGGCACGGCTAGGTCCGAGACGTGGTGATCTCTCGACGGCCCCGCGGTCTCGCTTCCCAACGAGCTGTCTTCCCGGTTTTCCAACCTAGGTGTGCTTCCACACCGGAGCCCGCTTGTCCATGAAGGCCTTCAAGCCCTCCTTGGCGTCGTCGGTCACCATCAGTTCGTCCAGGTAGATCCGCTCCACGCTGTGCAGGGCGTCGGCGAACCCAAGCCCCTTCGCCGCCCGCACGGCCTTCTTGGTGGAGCGCAGTACCGATCCGGACAGGGAGGTGAACCTCTTCAGGAACGCGCCGAACTCCTCGCCGAAGGATCCCAGGGGCACCACCTGGTTCACGAGACCGAGGGCACTGGCCTCCGCGGCACGGATCACCCCGCCGCCAGCCACCAGTTCGAACGCCCGCTTCTCGGGAATCAGCCGCGGCAGCATCACCACCGCCAGGGGCGGGAATACGCCCACCTGGATCTCCGGCTGGCCAATCTTGAGGTTGTCGGCGGCCACAATCATGTCGCAGAAGATCGCCAGCTCGCAGCCTCCGCCGAGGGCCGCACCCTTCACCGCTCCGATGGTGGGGATCTGCAGCTGCGCCAGGTTGTAGAAGATCCTGTGGAACACGTCGATCATGTACTCCACCTTGTCTTCGGTGTGGTCTGCCACGTCCACCCCGGCGGAAAAGGCCTTGTCCCCCTCCGCGGTGAGCACCAAGGCGCGCACCTCCAGCTCCCGAGCCTTCACCACCGTCAAGGCGTCGTTGATCTCTTCCATGGTAGGGATGTCGAGCACGTTCAGCGGCGGCCGGTTGATGCTGATCCACGCCGCCCCGTCCGCGTCCCAGGTCTTGATGAATTGGTAGTCCATAGTTCCTCCCTTTGGTCGGAGATAGTCAGCTGGTCAGCTGGTCAGCCAGTCGGTTGGTCGGCAGCAAAGGCTCTGGCTGACGAGCTGCCCAACCGTCCAGCGGCAGTACATCTGAGCTCCGTTCAGATGTACTGGCCCCCGTCCACCTTGATGACCTCGCCGGTGATGTGCCGGCCGCACTCGGAGGCCAAGAACGCCACCAGCCAGGCGATGTCCTCCGGCAACCCGGCGCGCTTCACCGCCGATTCGTCGATCGCGGCCTGCCGGAACTGCTCCGGCATGCTCTCGCCCATCTCGGTGAGAATGAAGCCGGGGGCGATGGCGTTGCAGGTTACCCCGAACTTGCCCAGGTCTTTGGCCGCGGCCTTGGTCAGCCCGTGCACCCCGGACTTGGCGGCCGAGTAGTTGGTCTGGCCGAACTTGCCGCGCAAACCGTTGATCGAGGTCACCGCGATGAAACGCCCGAGGTTCTGGCCCTTGAAGATCGGCGCGGCGGCCCGCAGGTAGTTGAAGGTGCCCTTCAGGTCGACGTTGATGACCCGATCCCACTGTTCCTCTTCCATCTTCCAGATCACACCGTCCCAGTTCATGCCGGCGTTGGTTACCAGGACATGCAGGCCCCCGAGCTGCTCCACCACCGCGGCCACCATGTTCTGGGCATCTTCGAAGCTGGACACGTCCGCTTGGACGGCGAGGGCCCTGCGACCCATCCCCTCCAACTCCTTGACCATCTCCTCGGCCTCGGCCGCGCTCTTGCGATAGTTCAGCGCCACGTCCGCTCCCTGGCGAGCCAGGGTGCGCACGATCTCCGCCCCGATGCCCCGGGTACCCCCGGTGACGATCGCGACTTTTCCACTCAGATCAATCATTTGTGTCTCCCTTTGGTCGACGCGGTCAGCTATCAGCGGCCAGCTTGAGTCCAAAGACTGCTTTGGCTGACCGCTGAACGATTCTCTTAGCTTTCTCGCTTGATGATCATCGCCATGGACGATCCGCCACCGCCGCAGATGGAGGCGATGCCGTATTCCTTGTCCAGACCCTTGAGCGCGTAGTACAGGGTCACCAGGATGCGGGCGCCGGAGCAGCCGGTGGGGTGGCCGAGGGCGATGGCACCGCCGTGGACGTTGAGCTTGGAACGGTCCCAACCCAGCTGGCGCTCGTTGGCGAGCACCTGGGCGGCGAACGCCTCGTTGACCTCGATAAGGTCCATGTCCGAGAGCTGCATCCCGGCGCGCTCGAGCGCCCTGGGGATGGCGACCCCGGGCCCCTCGCCCATGAAGCGCCCGTCCACCGCGGTCTGGGTGTAGTCTACCACCGAGAACAAGGGCTGCACGCCCCGCTTCGCCGCCTCGTCCCGGGTCATCGCCACCAGGAACGCGGCGCCGTCGGTCATGCCGCAGGCGTTGCCGGCGGTTACGAAGCCGTCCTTCTTGAACGCGGGTTTGAGCTTGGCCATCGCCGCCAGGTCGGCGCTGTAGCGGATCGACTCGTCTTTTTCGAAGGCGAAATCGGGCTGTTTGCGGCCGCCCGGCACGGTGACCGGGGTGATCTGCTCGTCGAACCAGCCTTCCTTCTGGGCCCGCTCGGCCTTCTGGTGGCTCTCGGCGGCGAACTGGTCCAGCTCGTCGCGGGTCAGGGAGTACTTGTCCACCAGGTTCTCGGCGGTCATGCCCATGGACATGTCGGCCACCGGGTCGTGGGCGTCGCTCCAACCGTCCTCGATGGTCACCGGGCCCATGCGGAAGCCCTCCCAGCGGTGGCCCTTGAGCAGGTGGGGAATGGTGGACATGCTCTCCATACCACCACACAGCACCACCTTGGCCTGGTCCACCTGGATCAACTGGGTGGCCATGCTCACCGCCTTCATACCGGCGGGGCAGGCCTTGTTGATGGTGACGCCCGGCACCGAAAGGCCCGCGCCACCCCTGGCCGCGGCGGTCTTCGCCGGGTTGACGTGATTGCCCGCCTGGCGACACGAGCCGATGATCGCGTCGTCGAGCTCGTCCCCACCCACCTTGGCGCGCTTCAACGCCTCGCGGATCGGAAACGCCGCCAGGTCGTAGGTCTTCATGTCCTTCAGCGTGCCGCCGAACTTGCCCATCGGCGTGCGCACCGCACTGACGATGACGATATCACTGAGTTCTCGCACTTCATCCCTCCTCATCTGTGCCGGGACCAGTGCCCCGGCAGTGCAGTCCGGTAACTATTCCGTACTTCTCGGAAACCTCAAGGCCTCGACGAACACGTACGCCCCCTGCAGCGCCTCGGTGGGGCACAGCGGGAAGCACTCACGGCAGTCCCAGCACTCCCGGGCCGCGATCTCCGGGATGAAGCTGATCTCCTTGCGGGTACCCCGGTCGATGAACCCCACGGCGTTGGCCCCCTTCACCTCGGCGCAGTACCGCACGCAGAGCCCGCAGTGGATACAGAACGAGGCTTCCTTCTCGAAACGATCCCGATCGGCGCCGTATTCTTCCGCCAGCGCCCGCAAGCCGGCGGCGTCCGGGGCGTGGGCCAGGTACAGTTCCAGGATCAGCTTGCGGATCCGGTCGATCTTCTCGGTGCGGGTGCGCACCACCAGGCCTTGCTCGGCCGGGTAGACACACGCCGCGACCAGCTTGCTCCAGCCCCGGCTCTCCACCTCCACGGTGCACAGCCGGCAGCTGCCGTAGGGCTCCAACTTCTCGTGATGGCACAGGGTCGGGATCGCGATACCCGCCCGGCCCGCTGCCTCCAACACGGTCATGCCGGCGCTGGCGGTGACCTCGCGCCCGTCGATCTGCAATGGGAAATCGCTCATTTCTCTTTGCTCTTTCTGACGATGGTGCGCTGCTCATCGGGAATCGGCGGGGGCACCGGCACGCCGGAGATCTTCTGCACCGCGCCGAAACGGGGCGGACACACCTCGAAGCAGGTGCCGCACTTCGTACACCTGTCCTGGTCGATGATGTGGACCCGGTTCTTGCCCCCGTCGATGCACTCGGCCGGGCAGTTCTTGGCACAGCGCATACAGGCCTGGCATTTATCCGGATCGATATGGAACGCGGTCAGGTGTTTGCAGACCAGGGCCGGGCAGCGGTGCTCGCGAATGTGGGCCTCGTACTCGTCCCGGAAGTATCGCAACGTGCTCAAGAACGGGTTCGGGGCGCTCTGGCCCAGGGCGCAGAGGGCGGTCTCCTTGGCTACTTCGGACAGCGCCTCCAACAGTTCGAGGTCACCCTCCCGACCCTTGCCCTCCGTGATGCGGGTGAGAATCTTGAGCATCTGGCGCGTGCCCTCACGGCACGGGACGCACTTGCCGCAGGACTCATCCGCGAGGAAATCCATGAAGTAGCGGGACACGTCCACCATGCAGGTGTCTTCGTCCATGACGATCATGCCGCCGGAGCCCATCATCGAGCCGGCCTTGGTCAGCTCGTCGAAGCCCACCTGCAGGTCCAGCAACGCCTCGGGGATGCAACCCCCCGAGGGTCCCCCGGTCTGCACCGCCTTGAACTGCTTGCCCCCGGGGATGCCGCCGCCGATGGTGAAGATGATGTCCCGGAGGGTCGTGCCCATGGGCACCTCCACCAGGCCGGTGTTGGTGATCTTGCCCACCAGGGAGAACACCTTGGTGCCCTTGCTGCCCTCGGTGCCGATGCCGGTGAACCAGTCCGCCCCGCGGTTGATGATCAGCGGCACGTTGGCCCAGGTCTCCACGTTGTTGAGCACGCTGGGCTTCTCCCACAGCCCCTTGAGGTTGGAGCGGATGTACTTGGGCCGGGGCTCGCCCACCCGGCCCTCCAGCGCGGTCATCAGGGCCGTGGACTCCCCGCACACGAACGCGCCGGCGCCCATGTGCACCTGTACCGTGAAGTCGAACCCCGAGCCGAGGATGTTCTCACCGAGGAGCCCGTACTCTTCCGCCCTGCGGATCGCCAGGAGCACGTTCTCAACCGCCAGGGGGTACTCCTGGCGCACGTAGATGTAGCCCTCCCGGGCGCCGACAGCGTAGGCGCCCAGGGCCAGCCCCTCGAGGATCGCGTGGGGGTTTCCCTCCAGCAGGCTGCGGTCCATGTACGCCCCGGGGTCGCCCTCGTCGGCGTTGACGATCACGTACTTGGTGGTTTCCGGCGCGTCGCGGGAGCCCCTCCACTTGCGCCCCGCGGGGAAACCGCCGCCCCCCCGGCCGCGCAGGTTGGCCTTGTCGACTTCGTCCAGCACCGCCTCGGGGGTCATCGTGGACAGGGCCTTGGCCAGGGCCTGGTAGCCGTCGATGGCCAGGTAGTCCTCGATGCTCTTCGGGTCGACGCTCATGTTGGCGCCGAACACCAGCCGATGCTGGTGCTTGTAGAACGGGATCTCCTCTTCCCGGGAGATCTTCTCCCCGCTGGCGGGGTCGGTGTAGAGCAGGCGCTCGACCACCGCCTTCTCCCCGAGGGTGCGGGTCACCAGCTCCGGCACGTCCTCCGGCTGGATCTGAAAGTGGGACACCCCCTCGGG
Source organism: Deferrisomatales bacterium (assembly GCA_029211085.1). Classification (GTDB taxonomy): domain Bacteria; phylum Desulfobacterota; class Deferrisomatia; order Deferrisomatales; family JARGFW01; genus JARGFW01. Next base: position 21,346 of record JARGFW010000053.1, read on the forward strand.
CAGGTTGACCATGATCGGCCCCCGCTCGCAGTACCCGTGACATCCGGTCTTGCGCAGGTGCACCGTCTCGCTCAGACCCTGCTTCTCCAGTTCCTGTTCGATGCTCGCGGCGACCTCCGAGCTGCCGGACGCCTGGCACGCCGACCCGCAGCACAGGGTGATGCACGGCGCGTCGGGGTCCCGCGCCGCCAGGATGGCGTCTCGGGCCTCCCGCAGCTCCTCCGGTGAGTTGATCCTTGCCATGATCTCCCTATTCGTAGGTCTTCAGGACGTCCGCGGTTGCGGCGGTCGTCATCTTGCCGTGGGTCTTGCCGTTGATCTCCAGCACCGGGCCCAGCGCACAGCAACCCAGGCAGTTCACCGTCTCCACGCTGAAGTTCAGGTCCACGTCGGTCTCCCCCGGGCCGACGCCGGTGGCGCCCTGTACCGTATCGAGCACGCGCTGCGCCCCGCGCACGTGGCAGGCCGTGCCCATGCAGACGTGGATCTTGTTGCGCCCCTTGGGCACCAGGCTGAACGCCTTGTAGAAGGTGGCGATGTGCTGGATGCGGGTGAACGGTACCTGCAGCCGCTCGCCGACCCTTTCCAGGGCGGTCTTGGGCAGCCAGTGGTTCTCTGCCTGGATGTCCAGCAGGATCTGGATCAGCGCACTGGCGTCCGCCTTGTGCCGTTCCACGATTTCGTCGACTCTCGCGATGTCCATGGTCTCAAGCCTTACGAGTTGCGGTGCGTCTTCCCACGGCGGCCCACCCTACGCGAGGGTGTAGCACTGCTGCCCCGGATCGTAGCGCACCAGGCCCTGTCGGGAAGAACGGTTGAGGTGTCGGGAGACTTCCGCGGGGGGCAGCCCCAACGCCGCGGCGATCTCGCCGGTGGGCAGGGGTTTCTCCTCCAGCAGCAGCGCGATCTGGGAGGTCGCCAGCTTCTCGGCGATCGTCTCCCGGAACAGGCGGTCGAACTCGTCGCTGCCGAAGAACGCATCGTACTCCGCCCGGGTCTGGAACTGCACCCGGAAGCGCTCCCGCTCCAGCAGCTTGATATGGGGCACGAGCCGGGTGGCCGCGGCCAAACGGAAGCCCAGGGACTCCGGGTCCAGTCCCTCTTCCGAGCCGAGCGCTCCGAGGTTGCGGATCGTCTCGCTGAACCCGTTCACCAACTCGGCAAAGCGGGTTCCCTCTCCGCCCGAGATGAACTCGATGCTGAGCCGTGCGGGGTCCAGCCCCACCAGCTCCATCAGCTTCCGGCAGATGTGGCTCATCCGCAGGGCGTAGAAGTTCCCGTGGGTAATGTAGTTGCACTCGTTCAGGTGGCAACCGGCGATGAACACGCCGTCGGCCCCTTTGGCGAACGCCCGCAGGATGAACGAGATGTCGATGCGGCCCGTGCACATGACGCGCATGAGCCGGATGTCGCTGCTGTATTGGAGTCTGGACACGCCAGCCAGGTCCGCGGACCCGTAGCCTCACCAGTGGCAGACGAACCCCAGGATCTTCGGCTTGAACTTGATGCTCATGCGACCTTGTCTCCTATGTGGGAAAACTCCGCTTCCCCGGCCGCGTCGCCCATGGCGGCGTCGATCTGGCTCAGGAACGCTTCATCGGTGAAGTGCCTCAGGGTGATCGCCCCGGTGGGGCACACCGCGTTGCACAGGCCGTCACCCTTGCACAGCACGGGATTGACCCGGGCCTTCTTGCCCTCGGGCGTCTCGATCAGTTCCACCGCTCCGTAGCTGCACGCCCTCACGCACTCGCCGCAGGAGATACACTGGCGCTCCACCACGTCGCACACCGAACCCGAGGCCACCACCGTGTCTTGGGACAGCAGGGTCACCGCCCTGCCGGCGGCTCCGTAGGCCTGGTTGATGGTTTCCGTGAGGTGCTTGGGATAGTGCGCCGTGCCGCAGAGGAACACGCCGTCGGTGCCGAACTCCACGGGCCGCAGCTTGACGTGGGCCTCCTTGAAGAATCCGTCCGGCCCCAGGGCCACCTGGAACATCTGCGCGACGTCCCGGCTCCCCTCGCTGGGGATGACCGCGGCGGCCAGGGCTACGGTGTCGGCGTCGATGGCCAGTTGCGCGCCCAGGATGGGGTCGTACACGGCGACGCGCAGGACGCTCCGCCCCCCTTCCTCCACGGCCTCCACCTGGGGTTGGGTTTCCGGTTCGTAGCGGATGAACTTGACGTCCCGCTCCGACGCTTCCCGGTAGGCGTCCTCTCGAAAGCCGTAGGTCCGCATGTCCCGGAAGAGGATGTAGATGTCCATCTCGGGTTTGGCGTCCTTCAGCTTCAGGGCGTTCTTCACGGCCTGGCTGCAGCAGATCCGGGCGCAGTAGTCGCGGTCCTCGTTGCGACAGCCCACGCACTGGATCATCACCACGCTCTGGGAGCCGAGGAGGCGCTCATCGCCGCCGGCAATGCCCCCCTCGAGTTCCAGTTGGGTCAGTACGCGCTCGTCGTCTCCGTACAGATACTCGGTGGGCGCGTACTCGGCAGCGCCCGTGGCGACCACGGTGACCCCGTGCTGGATCTGCTTGACCTGACCCCGGGTCTTCACCTCGGTCTGGAAGTTGCCCACGTACCCGTGCGCGGCGGTAATCGTCGCTTCGGTGGAGACGTGCACCAGGGGGTGCTGGTACACCCTGCGGACGAGGTCGCTGAGGAACCCCTGAACGTCCATCCCCTCCAGGGTGTAGTGGATTCTGCGAGCCATGCCGCCGAGGTCCGGCGCCTTCTCCAACAGGTGCACCGGGTGCCCCTGCTCGGCAATGCTCAGGGCGGTGGTCATGCCGGCCACGCCGCCGCCCACCACCAACGCCGCCTTGTTCACCGGCAGGTCGAACTCCTGCAAGGGTTCCAGGTGGGCGGCCCGCGCCACCGCCATGCGGATGATGTCTTTGGCCTTCTCGGTGGCGTGCTCCGGCTCCTTGGCGTGGACCCAGGAGCAGTGCTCCCGGATGTTGGCCATCTCCAGGTAGTACTGGTTCAGCCCCGCCTCCCGGAGGGTGTCCCGGAACAGCCCCTCCAGGGTCCGCGGGGAGCAGGCCGCGATGACGACGCGGTTGAGCCCCTTCTCCACCGCCAGGTCCGTGATCTCCTGGGCCGAGTTGGTCGCACAGGAAAACAGCTGCTCCGTGGCGTACACCACGTTCGGCAAGGAGAGGGCGTACTCGACCGTGTCGGGGACACCCACGATCCTGCTGATATTGGCACCGCAATGGCAGACGAAGACCCCGATCTTGGGCAGGTCGTCGGAGACGTCCTTTTCCAGCGGGTACTCCCTCTCCACCGCCAGTTTTCCCCGCCGGCGGTTGAGGAGCTGGCCGCACTGGGATCCTGCCGCGCTCGCGGTGAAGACCGACTCGGGGATGTCGGTGGGGCCCTGGAAGGCGCCACTGACAAAGATACCGGGCCTGCTGGTGGCCATGGGGTTGGCAGGCACGGTCGCGTTGAACCCGTGCGCGTTGAGTTCGATGCCGAAGGTGCTCGCCAGCCCCTGCACGGCATTGGGCGGGTTCAGTCCGACGGACAGCACCACCATGTCGAACTCTTCTTCTTTCACGCCTGCATCGGGGGTGCTGTAGCGTATCGTTACGTTCTTCGTCTGCGGGTCCTCCCGCACGACGTCCACGTAGCTCCTGAAAAACCGGACGTCCGGCAGTTCCGCCGTTTTGGCGTAGTAACGCTCGAAATCCTTGCCGAAGGATCGAATGTCGTTGTGGAAGACGGTACACGCCGCCCCCGCGTCGTGCTCCTTGGTCAAGATCACCTGCTTCTGGGTATAGGTGCAGCACACGCCGGAACAGTAGCTGTTGGCCCCTTCCCGCACCTGCCGGGACCCGACGCACTGGAGCCAGGCCACGTTCTTCGGGTGTTTCCGGTCGGAACCGCGCAGCACCTCCCCCTGGTACGGGCCGGTGGCACACAGCAGGCGCTCGTAGTCCATGCTGGTTACGACGTTTTCGAACTGCCCGTATCGATATTCCTGCATCACCCTCGGATCAAAGGGCTCGATCCCAGGCGCGAGGATGACCGCGCCAACCTTGACTTCCATCTTCTCCGCCGTCTGGGTGAAATCAATCGCACCCATCTTGCAGACGCCTTCACAGATGCCACACTTCTTCTCTTTCAGGTACAGGCAGCTGTCATCGATGTAGGTGACCAGTGGCACGGCCTGGGCGAAGTACACATGCACGGCTTTATTGTGCGAGATCTCCTGATTGAACTTGTCCGGGTACTGAACCGGGCAGTATTCCACGCACACCGTACAACCGGTGCACTTCTCTTCGTCGATATACCTGGGCTTCTTCTTCAGCGTGACGCTGAAGTCTCCCGCCTTGCCCTCGACGCCTGCAACTTCCGTGTACGTCAGAACTTCTATGTTTGGCTGCCGGCCGACCTCGACCAGTTTAGGTGAGAGTATTCACATCGAGCAGTCATTGGTGGGGAAGGTCTTGTCGAGTTGCGCCATGTGGCCGCCGATGGACGGCGACTCCTCGACCAGGTAGACCTTGAATCCCGCGGAACTCAGATCGAGAGCCGCCTGGATGCCGCTGATGCCCCCACCGACAACCATGACGTCGCCGAAGTTGTCGGGGTCGAACCCCTGGAGGAGCTCTGTCGGTTGCACGTTGGTCACGAGTGGTTCTCCTTGTTTGGCGATCAGCCGTCAGCTTTCAGCCTTCAGCTTGGAGCATGGGGTTCCCGCAGTTCAGCTCAACGCGGATGGCTGACGGCTGACAGCTACACCAGTTCCGCCAGGATCTCCGTGATGTCCCGGATCTGCAGGGCGTCGCTGTCCTTGAGGGCCAGCCGGCTGTCCTCCAGCATGGTGATGCAGTAGGGGCACGATGTGGCCAGGATCTGGGCACCGAGGTCCACGGCCTGGGCGACCCGGAGGTCGGAGAAACGTTCCCCCTTCGGGGTGTCCATCCAGACCCGGCCGCCGCCGCCGCCACAGCACAGGCTGTTCTCCCGGCTGTCGGGCATCTCGGCCAGTTCCAGGCCGGGCACCCGGTTCAGCACGGCACGGGGCTCGTCGTATATGCCGTTGTGGCGGCCCAGGTAGCAGGGGTCATGGTAGGTGACCTTGTGGGGCAGTTCACCGGTCAACTCCAGCCGCCCCGCCTCGATCAGCTCGTTCAGGAACTGGTTGATGTGGACCACCTCGAAGTGAACCATGAACTCGGGGTACTCGTTCTTGAAGGTGTGGTAGCAGTGGGGGGAGGAGACCAGGACCTTCTTCACACCGTTGTCGATGAAGGTCTTGATGTTCTTCCGGGCCAGGCGCTTGAACACCTCCTCGTCACCCGCCTTGCGGATGCTCTCGCC
>JARGFW010000054.1 GCA_029211085.1 Deferrisomatales bacterium
CAAAGCGGACAATTCATTTGCTACAGAACCGGACAATTCTATTTGTTGCCAACATGGCGAAAGGGCCTTCTGGACGGAACTCGACCCTTTCGTTGGGTGTGGACAACCTCTCCGGCGAAATTCCCCGAAGTTGTCTCAGGGGGTCAGCACCGTCGGCAGGATTTCCCCCTGCGGTTTTCTCCTCAGACGCGGCGGCGGGTTGAGCTCAACAACGGGTGGCCGTCTTCATCCAAGAACGGGCGGTCGGCTTAGGCAAGAATATGCAGCAAGAGGAAGCCAAAGGCGTTGGCGAAGAGCAGCGTTCGGGGAGAAACACGCGCCTGAAGCGCACCTGCAGCAACCAAAAAAACGCGGTGTTTCAGCTTGCCTGAAACACCGCGCTCCTATGCTGTGTGTCGATTTCCGGAGCGTTCAGAGCCCGAGTCTATCCGGGGGATCTATCGCCCCTTGCCCATCCGATCTGCAGGTCAGGTCACGCCTCAGAAGCACTCCCCGCGTGCCGGCTACGATCGGTCGAGGTCAAAACGGTCGAGGTTCATGACCTTGTTCCACGCCGCTACGAAGTCGTGCACGAACTTCTCTTGGGAGTCCGAACAACCATAGACTTCCGCCACGGCCCGGAGCAGGGAGTTCGAACCGAAGATGAGGTCGACGCGGGTGCCCGTCCACCGGAGCTTGCCCGTTGCGCGATCCCGCCCCTCGAACAGGTCGTCCGCTTTCGCAGCCGCCTTCCACGTCGTTCTCATGTCGAGCAGATTCACGAAGAAGTCATTGGTGAGCGTCTCTGGCCGCTTGGTGAAGACGCCATGTTGGGTCTGCCCGAAGTTGGCGTTCAGGACGCGCAAGCCGCCAACCAGAACCGTCATCTCCGGAGCGGTCAGCGTCAGCAGCTGCGCCCGATCCACCAGCAGCTCCTCCGCCGATACGGCGTACTTGGCCTTCTGGTAGTTGCGGAACCCGTCCGCGACCGGTTCGAGCACGGTGAAGGACTTCACGTCGGTTTGCTCCTGCGACGCGTCCGTGCGTCCCGGCGCGAAGGGAACGGTCACCTTGTGACCCGCCTTCTCCGCCGCCTGCTCGACGGCGGCGCAACCGCCGAGAACGATCAGGTCGGCGAGGGAGACCTTCTTGCCGCCGGAAGTGCCCTTGTTGAACTCGCGCCGGATACCTTCGAGGGCCTTCAGGACCTTCGCCAGCTGAGCCGGCTGGTTGACGTCCCAATCCTTCTGGGGCGCGAGGCGGATGCGCGCCCCGTTCGCCCCGCCGCGCTTGTCGGAGCCGCGGAAGGTGGACGCCGATGCCCACGCCGTGGAGACCAGTTGGGATACACTCAACCCCGACGCGAGGATCTGTTTCTTCAGTGCGGCGATGTCTTTCTTGGCGATCAACTTGTGATCGACCGCGGGGACGGGGTCCTGCCAGATCAGTTCCTCCTCCGGGACCTCGGGGCCGAGATAGCGGGAGCGGGGGCCCATGTCGCGGTGGGTCAGCTTGAACCACGCGCGGGCGAAGGCATCCGCGAACGCTTCCGGGTCTTTCTGGAAGCGGCGAGCGATCGGTTCGTAGATCGGGTCCATCCGCATCGACATGTCCGCGGTGGTCATCATGACCGGGACCCGCTTGGACGGATCGTGGGCCGCAGGTGCTGAACTCTTTCCTTCCACGACCTTCGGTTTCCACTGATGTTTGCCTGCCGGACTCTTCGTCAGTTCCCACTCGTTGCCGAACAACGTGTTGAAATAGCCCATGTCCCACTTGGTCGGATTGGGCGTCCAGGGCCCCTCCATCCCGCTGGTGTACGCATCGTCGCCCTTGCCGCTGCCAAAGCTGTTCTTCCAGCCCAGGCCCTGCTCCTCGATGGGGGCACCCTCGGGTTCCGGCCCGACGTGTTCTTCGGAGGCAGCACCGTGGCATTTGCCGAAGGTGTGTCCACCGGCGGTGAGTGCGACGGTCTCCTCGTCGTTCATCGCCATGCGCGCGAAGGTTTCGCGAACGTCGCGGCCCGAGGCGACCGGATCCGGCTCTCCGTTCGGCCCTTCCGGGTTCACATAGATCAAGCCCATCTGCACGGCGGCGAGAGGGTTCTCGAGGTCTCGGTCGCCGCTGTAGCGCTTGTCACCAAGCCACTCATCCTCAGCACCCCAATAGATGTCCTCTTCGGGTTCCCAGATGTCTTCGCGCCCGCCGCCGAACCCGAACGTCTTGAAGCCCATCGACTCCAGGGCGCAGTTGCCGGCGAGGATCATCAGGTCGGCCCAGGAGATCTTCCTGCCGTACTTCTGCTTGATCGGCCAAAGCAGCCGGCGCGCCTTGTCGAGGCTGGCGTTGTCGGGCCAGCTGTTCAGCGGCGCCAGACGTTGGGAACCGGAGCCCGCGCCCCCACGGCCGTCCCCCATGCGGTAGGTGCCTGCGCTGTGCCACGCCATGCGGATGAAGAGTCCCCCGTAGTGACCGTAGTCTGCAGGCCACCAGTCCTGCGAGTCGGTCATCAGCGCATACAGGTCCTTCTTCAGGGCCGCCAGGTCGAGTTTCTTGAACTCCTCAGCGTAGTTGAACTCCTCGCCCAGCGGATTGGATTTGGCGGAGTGCTGGTGCAGGATGTGAAGGTCCAACTGGTTGGGCCACCAGTCCCGGTTGGTCGTACCGCCGCCGGCTGTCCTCATGGCCACTCTGCCTGTTACCGGACACTTGCTTTCGCCATTCATACCGTTCCCTCCTGTTTTTGTCTGCACTCATTCATTACCGGGTCTCGTGCCCCACGGTGAGGCCGATCTGGCCTTCTGCGACGGGGACTCCTCAGGCGGTGGTCGGGACGTTCTCTGGTGTTTGGAACCTCCTTTTCCCTCGGTGGGTGGGCTCAGGGGGCACCCGGGCCGGACCCCCCCCGGGGTCACCATGGAGCGCGACGCTCTCTTCTGGTTTCTCGGTCGCGTGAACGAGCCCGCCTCGCCAGAGAGCCCCGAAAACCCCGGTTTCTCAGTTCATTCCTGGCAGCCAGGGCACACCCGGTAGCAGTCTACCCGATGATTGAGAATACGGAACCCTGCCCTTGGCACCACCGCGGTCCAAGGAACCTTCCGTGCCGTGCTGTGACAGCCCAATATATTGGGACCAGAAGGATCTTGCTGCGATACCCCGCACGGTTGTGCAGCAGTGCCCGACAGTCTCATCCCAAACTGCGACCTGCTGGTCGTCCCACCGCCATTTGCGCTCGCCGGAGCAGCGTGCCAAAGTCACTCACCGCCCTTCGGTGAGGATTCCGCAGGACAGCGGAATCGCACGGGCCACAGGACGGCCCGAAGGGCGAGCCCCAGGGAGGGGGCGAGTGACGATTCCGCAGATACGCCCCAGGGGCGAGGTTCAGGGATGGCCCGGGTGAAAGGCCCGCGCCCGGTTCGGCAGTAACTCTTGTTGTAGGGAGGAGTCCCGATGACACCCACGGAGACCGGCCTCACCCGACGCCTGGAGGGTCCGATCCTCAAGCACATCCGCCAGGGACGACGGCTGGCCGAGGGCAACTGGGCCTGGCTGCGCGAGAACCTCAACCCGTATTTCTTCCTCACCATGGGGGACGAGCCCGAGATCCTGTCCAGCCTGGCCGGCGAGTTGGGCAGCCTGGGGCGCACCCGGCGGTTGTTCCTCGCCGACACCGAGAGCCGGGCGATCTTTGCCCAGCTCAACCGCCCGGGGTCCGTGTACTCCGCCTTGGAGGAGCTGGCCCGCCGCGAGCTCTCGTACGCCGAACTGACCCGTTCGGAAGAGGTGGTTCCCGGCCTGGGGCACGAACTGGAGGTGCTGCGCCTGGAGTTCGGCCGCCGCCCCCACCAGGAAGTGGCGGAGGCGGGTCCGGTGCGCCTGCCGGCGCGCCTGCGGCGCGCGGTGCGCGAGGCCATGGCCGAACTGTACCCGGACTACGACTTGCAGCGCCTCACCGGGCACCTGGGTCTGTTGTTGCTCAACGACCCAGTCTACCTGCGCTCGTCCCCCCCGGCCCGGGTGGCCCGGGTGCTGTGGTTGTATGAGCAGGGGCGCCGCAACGGCGGCCTGTTCCTGGGGGTGGAGAACTCCGAGAGCCTGACCCGCCGCGGGGAGACCCGCATCCTGTTCGCCGTGGGCAACCCGCCCCAGGTGGGGTTCCTGACCCAGTGTCTGGAGGTGTTCCGGCACCTGGATGTGGGGGTGCGGCGGGCCTACTGCCTGAACATCAGCACCGGCGTGCACTGCTACTTCCTGGGCACGTTCTACGTGCGCACCCGGGCCGGGCACACGGTGGCGGCGGGCAGCGACCTGTCCAAGCGGCTCCAGGCGGAACTCTACAACACCCAGATCCTGTCCACCGCGAGCCCCACCTACCAGGGGCTGGTGGTGCCCCAGGTGCTGGGGGGCGAGGACGCCTCCCTGGTGGACGCCATGGCCGCCTTCTGCCACACCAACCTGGCCCACGCGGATCCCGATCGCTTCGACCTGGACGAGGTGGGGCGCGCGTTTCGTTCCCACCCCGAGATCGCCCTGCAACTGGTGGAGCTGTTCCGTGCCCGCTTCGACCCCGACCGCCGCGATCGCGACACGTTGCAGGTGGAGATCTCGGGGCAGGCCGAGGCTTCGATCCGCGCCTACAACACAGGCCACCGCCACCTGGACGAGGTGCGTCGGCGGGTGTTCCTGTGCGCCCTGGTTTTCGTCCGCCACACCCTGAAGACCAACTTCTTCGTGCCCGAGAAGAACGCCCTGGCGTTCCGCCTGGACCCGGCCTACCTGGGTGAGCTGGGCTCGGTGTACACCGGCGACCTGCCCGCCGCGCGGCCCTTCCGGGTGACGTTCTTTTTCGGCCGCTACGGGGTGGGCTACCACGTGGGTTTCTCCGACATCGCCCGGGGCGGCTGGCGCACCGTGGTCTGCGCGGACCGCGACGACTACCTGACCAACGCCAACACCCTGCTGCGCGAAGTGTTCGTGCTGGCCCACACCCAGCACCTGAAGAACAAGGATATCTACGAGGGCGGTTCCAAACTGGTGGTGGTCATGGATGGCGCCGGGTTGCCCGACCGGGATGCCGTCACCCAGCGGCTGCACAGGCTCCAGTACGGACTGACCAACGCGTTCCTCGATTTGTTCGTCACCCGCGAGGGCCGCGCCGCCCACCCGCGGGTGGTCGACTACTACGGCGAGGAGGAGCCCATCGAGCTTGGTCCCGACGAGAACATGCACGACATCATGATCGAGAGCATCGCCCAGCAGTCGGTGCGCCGCGGCTATGTGCTCGGCGTGGGGATCATGTCGAGCAAGGAACTGGGCATCAACCACAAGCAGTATGGGGTGACCTCCACCGGGGTGGTGAAGTTCGCCGAGGTGGCCCTGGAGCAGTTGGGTATCGCCATGGACCGCGACCCGTTCTCGGTCAAGGTCACCGGGGGCCCGAACGGCGATGTGGCCGGCAACGCCATGCGCATCCTCCTGGAGCGCTGCCCGGGGGTGGCGATCCGCCTCGTGGTGGACGGCACCGGCGCCCTGTACGACCCCGATGGAGCCGACCGGCAGGGGTTGGGACGCATCCTGTTGCGCGAAGACCTGGAGGCCTTCGACCCCGCCCAGCTGCACCCCGGTGGTTTCCTGCTCTACCGCGGCCAGCGGCGCAAGGAGGGCCTGCGCGAGCTGTACCGCAAGGTGCTGCGCACTGCGGCTGGGGTGGAGGAGACCTGGGTCACCGCCGACGAGTTTCACCGCGAGTTCGACGGCCTCCTGTTCACGGTGCCGGCGGATCTGTTCATCCCCGCCGGCGGGCGGCCGGAAACCATCCACGCCGACAACTGGCAGCGCCTGTTCGGGGAGGGCGGCGCGCCCACGGCGCGGGCCATCGTGGAGGGCGCCAACTCCTTCATCACCCCGGAGGCCCGCGACGAGATCCAGCGCCGCGGCGTGCTGCTGCTGCGCGACGCCTCGGCCAACAAGTGCGGGGTGATCAGCTCTTCCTACGAGATCCTGGCCAACCTCATACTCAGCGAGCGCGAGTTCCGCGCCCACAAGGAGCAGTACGTGGCCGATGTGCTGCAGATCCTCGAGCGCCGGGCCGAACAGGAGGCACGCCTCATCTTCAAACGCCGCGCCGAGGCCGGAGGGCGGCCGTTGTTCACCGAGGTGAGTGCCGCCCTGAGCGAAGAGATCAACCGCCACTACGCCGACCTGTTCGCGTTCTTCCAGGGGCGGCCCGAACTCGTCGACGAACCCGTGTTCCGCCGTATGACCCTGCGCCACCTGCCGCGCTTTGTGGCCGACAGTCCTCGGTACCGGGCGCGCCTCAAGCGGCTGCCACGGAAGATCCGCTGCGCCATCCTGGCCAGCGAGATCGCCTCCTTTGTGGTCTACGAAGGGGGCTGGCAGGTGGACCTGGAAGCCAGCCTGCGCGCCTATCTGGCGGGCCACGCCGCATGAAGCGGGAGTGGGGGGTCGGGTAGCGGCGGCCGGTCCCAGGGGTGGGAGATGCCGGGGCTGCGCCGCGACACGTGAAGCGTGACCGGTGAAACGTCGCTGCTCCCTGTTGCGAACCCGGCAATTGAGTATGTGACATCGCCGAGTCGCAATCTGTCGTCCGCTCCGGGTTCAGGCGTCCAGATGTCGCATAGTCAACAGCCCCATTAACAGTGCCGTCGTTGGTATCGCGCTGCACGTTTGGGGTATCACCTCCAGGAGGGTCCCATGTCCAACGTGTTCTATCTCAGTGCCTCCAAGAACTACCCCGAGGCGGTTCGTGCCGAGGGGGTCTGGATCTGGGACGGGGACGGGAAACGCTATATGGACGGCTCCGGGGGGGCCTGTGTGGTGAGCATCGGCCACGGGGTGGCCGAGGTTCGCGCCGCCGCCCTGGCGCAGATGGACGCCATCAGCTTCGCCCACCGCAGCCAGTTCACCACCGCGGCTTGCGAGGAGTTGTCCCGGAGGGTCGCGGCTCTCTCGCCGGACCCCGAACTCGACAGGGTCCATTTCGTCTCCGGAGGATCCGAGGCGGTGGAGAGCGCGGTCAAGCTTGCCCGCCACTACTGGCGGGCGGTGGGTCGGCCGGACCGCTACAAGGTGATCTCCCGCTGGACCTCCTACCACGGCAACACCGCCGGCGCCCTGGCCCTGGGCGGCCACACCGGACGGCGCAGTCCCTACCAGCCGCTGATCCTGCACACCCCCCACGTGGAGCCGTGCTACTGCTACCGCTGCCCCTACGGGCGCACCCCCGCGGACTGCGGCCTGCTGTGCGCCGAGGCCCTGGACCGGGCGATCAGCTACGAGGGCCCGGAGAGCGTGGCGGCGTTCATCGCCGAGCCGGTGGTGGGGGCCACGGCGGGCGCCCTGGTGCCCCCGGACGGCTACTGGCAGCGCGTCCGCGAGATCTGCGACCGCCACCAGATCCTGCTCATCGCCGACGAGGTGATGACCGGCGCCGGGCGCACCGGCAAACCCCTGGCCCTGGAGCACTGGGGCGTGCACGCGGACCTGGTGGTGCTGGCCAAGGGGCTCTCCAGCGGCTACGCGCCCCTGGGGGCCGTACTGGTGCGCCGCGCCATCCACGACGCGGTCCGCGACGGTTCGGGCGGGTTCACCCACGGCCACACCTACGGCCAACACCCGGTCGCAGCGGCGGTGGGCGCGGCGGTGCTGCGCTACCTGGAGGAGCACGCCCTGGTGGCGCGCTCGGCGCGCCTGGGCGCCCACCTCCTGGAGCGCCTGCGGGAGATGGCCGACCACCCCCTGGTGGGCGACGTACGCGGACTGGGCCTGTTCGCCGGGGTGGAGCTGGTGGCCGACAAGGACAGCCGGGAGCCCTTCGAGGCCCGGCACAAGGTGGCGGCCAAGGTCGCCGCCGCGGCGTTCGCCCGGGGCCTCATCACCTACCCGGGGGACGGGGGCGCCGACGGCATCCGCGGCGATCACCTCCTGCTCTGCCCGCCGTTCTGCGTCACCGAAGAGGAGATCGGGTTCCTGGTCCAGACCCTTGGTGAGGCCCTGGACGACGGTGCCGCGGCCCTGCGCCGGCAGCGCTGACCGGCGGCGTCCCGGTGTGCCCGCCAACTGTCCCCAGGCCACCCCTGGGATGTGCGGTTGCCCGGTGCGGCTGCCGGCTGCGCTTTGCCACGCGGGCCGGCCTGTGCCATGCTAACACCCCCCCTGAACGCCGCAATACCCCCTGAACGAGGAACGGCATGGCCATCCGCGTCGCCCTGAACCACAAGACCACCTATGCCTACGACCGCCGCGTGGGTCTCTCGCCCCACGTGCTGCGGCTGCGCCCGGCACCCCACTGCCGCACGCCGATCCTGTCCTACTCCCTCAAGGTGGAGCCCGAGGAACACTTCCTCAACTGGCAGCAGGACCCCTTCGGCAACTTCCTGGCGCGCTTCGTGTTCCCGGAGAAGACCGACCACCTCTCCATCGAGGTGGAGTTGATCGCCGAGATGACGGTGGTGAACCCCTTCGACTTCTTCGTCGAGGAGTACGCCCAGGAGTTCCCCTTCAGCTACGAGCGCGAGCTGCGCAAGGACCTGGCCCCGTACCGCCAGACCCGGCGCATGGGCGCGCTGCTCCAGCAGTGGCTCGCCGGGGTGGACCGCACGCCGCGGCCCATCGTGGATTTCCTGGTGGCGTTGAACCAGCGCCTGCAGAGGGACATCGGCTACACCATCCGCTTCGAGCCCGGGGTGCAGACCTGCGAGGAGACCCTGGGCAAGGGCACCGGGTCGTGCCGCGACACCGCCTGGCTGCTGGTGCAGATCCTGCGCCGCCTGGGCCTGGCGGCGCGCTTCGTGTCGGGTTACCTGGTGCAGCTCAGCGCCGACGAGAAGTCCCTGGACGGGCCTTCGGGGCCCGAGGCCGATTTCACCGACCTGCACGCCTGGGCCGAGGTGTTCGTGCCCGGCGCCGGCTGGATCGGCCTGGACCCCACCTCGGGCCTGTTCGCCGGGGAGGGGCACATCCCCCTGGCCTGCACCCCCGAGCCCGCCAGCGCCGCCGCGGTGACCGGCGCCAGCGACCCCTGCGAGACCCAGTTCGGCTACAGCAACCGGGTGACCCGCGTGCACGAGGATCCGCGCGTGACCCTGCCCTACTCCGAGGAGCAGTGGGCCGCTGCCCAGTCCCTGGGGCGTCGCATCGACGCGGACCTGGCCGCCGGGGACGTGCGCCTCACCCTGGGGGGCGAGCCCACCTTCGTCTCCATCGACGACATGGACGGCGCCCAGTGGAACACCGCCGCCCTGGGCGCCCACAAGCTGCAGCTGGCCCGGGAACTGCTGCTGCGCCTGCAGCGGCGCTTCGCCCCCGGTGCCGCGCTGCACTACGGCCAGGGCAAGTGGTACCCCGGGGAGCCACTGCCGCGCTGGGCCCTGGGCTGCTTCTGGCGGGTCGACGGCGTGCCCCTGTGGCAAGAACCCGCGCGCCTCGCCGATGTGACCCGCGACTACGGCCACGACGGTGACCTGGCCCGGCGCTTCACCGCGGAACTGGCCCGGCGCCTGGGGGTGGCCCCGGAGCGGGCGGTGCCCGGCTACGAGGACGTGCTCTACTACCTGTGGAAGGAGGCGACGCTCCCGGCCAACGTGGACCCGATGCAGACCGACCTGAAGGACGATCTGGAACGCCGCCGTCTGGCCCGGCTGCTGGACCGGGGCCTGGGCGAGATGGTGGGCTTCGCCTTGCCCGTGGCCTGGTCCGACGCCGCCGGGGGCGGCTGGACCAGCGGCCCCTGGGAGTTCCGCCGGGGGTCCATGTTCCTGCTTCCCGGCGACTCGCCCATGGGCCTGCGCCTGCCCCTGGACTCGCTGCTCCGGATCCCCCCCGAGGAGCGCAAGGTGGAGGAGGCGCCGAGCCCCCTGGAGGAACGGCCGCCCCTGGGTGACTACGCGGCCGCGGTGGCCCGGCGCTACGCGGCGGCGGGGGAGGGCAGGGCCCACCCGGAGGTGCGGGAGCAGGAGCTGCCGCGCCCCGCGGGGGAACGGGGCGCCGCCGAGGTGGTGCGAACCGCCCTGTGCGTGGAGCCCCGGGGGGGCCGCCTGCACGTGTTCCTGCCGCCCCTGGTGCGCCTGGAGCCGTACCTGGACCTGTTGGCGGCGGTGGAGGCCAGCGCCGCGGCCCTGGGAGCCCCGGTGGTGCTGGAGGGCTACGAACCCCCGGAGGACCCGCGCCTGAGGATCTTCCGCATCACCCCCGACCCCGGGGTCATCGAGGTCAACATCCACCCCTCGGGGAGCTGGGACGAGCTGGCCGCCAACACCACCGCCCTCTACGAAGAGGCGCGCCTGTCCCGTCTGGGTACCGAGAAGTTCCTGCTGGACGGCCGCCACACCGGCACCGGCGGCGGCAACCACGTCACCCTGGGCAGCGCCGCCCCGGCGGACAGCCCGTTCCTGCGCCGTCCCGACCTGCTGCGCAGCCTGGTGACGTTCTGGCAGCACCACCCAAGCCTTTCGTACCTCTTCTCGGGTCTGTTCCTGGGCCCCACCAGCCAGGCCCCGCGGGTGGACGAGGCCCGCAACGACAGCCTCTACGAGTTGGAGGTGGCGTTCCAGCAGACCCCCGTGGGGGAGGTGCCGGCCCCCTGGCTGGTGGACCGGCTGTACCGGAATCTCCTGGTGGACTCCACCGGCAACACCCATCGCGCGGAGATCTGCATCGACAAGCTGTACTCCCCCGACAGCCAGCGGGGGCGCCTGGGTCTGGTGGAGATGCGCGGCTTCGAGATGCCGCCCCACGCGCGCATGAGTCTGATGCAGATGCTCCTCATCCGCGGCCTGGTGGCGCGGTTCTGGGACCACCCCTACGAGCAGGAGCTGGTGCGCTGGGGCACCGAGATCCACGACCGCTTCCTGTTGCCCCACTACGTGTGGACCGATTTCAAGGACGTGGTCGCCGACCTCAACGCCGCCGGCTACCCCTTCGAACTGGAATGGTTCGCTCCGTTCCAGGAGTTCCGTTTCCCCCACTACGGTTCGATCCAGGCCGACGACATCGGCGTGGAGCTGCGCCTGGCCATCGAGCCGTGGCACGTGCTCGGCGAAGAGGTGACCTCCGGGGGCACGGCGCGCTACGTGGACTCTTCCGTGGAGCGGCTCCAAGTGAAGGTGACCGGCATGACCGGCCCCCGCCACGTGGTCACCTGCAACGGCCGCCGGGTACCCCTGCACCCCACCGGCACCCACGGCGAGTACGTGGCCGGGGTGCGCTACCGGGCCTGGCAGCCGCCCTCGGCCCTGCACCCCAGCATCCCGGTTCACGCGCCCCTGGTGTTCGACGTGGTGGACCGGTGGAACGGCCGCGCGGTGGGCGGCTGCACCTACCACGTGGCCCATCCCGCCGGACGCAACTACGAGACCTTCCCGGTCAACGCCAACGAGGCCGAAGCGCGGCGTTTCGCCCGCTTCTGGCCCCACGGCCACACCCCGGGTTCCCGGCAGGTGCCCCCCGAGGAGCGCAACCCCGAGTTCCCGTACACCCTGGACCTGCGGCGGCGGTGAGGGCAGGGGCTCGCGCCCCCTCGTTCCAGCCGAGTCCCGACGAGGGGCGATTGCCCTGTGGCCGCCGCTGGGATCGTTGAACCACACCGCCACCCGGAGTAGACTCACGGCCCCTTCCCTACGTTCCCCGACGATCGCCCCCATGTTCCAATCCCAGTCCCAAGTGTCCTCCGCCGTAGCGTCCCCCGCCTCCGTGTACCGTGGGCTGCCAGGGGTGTTTGACGAGATGTGTGACGCGTCCGGAGCGGTGCGCGAGTACTGGCGCTATCTGCTGGGCACCTGGGACAGTCTGGGGCCGGAGGAGATCGCCGGGCGGGCCCGGGAGCTGCGCCGCCTGCTGCAGGAGAACGGGGTCACCTACAACCCCCTGGGCGACCCGGAAGGGGGCGGCCGTCCCTGGCCCCTGGACCCGCTGCCGCTGCCCGTGCCGAGCCGCGAGTGGGCCGTCCTGGAGCGCGGTCTGGTACAGCGTGCCGAGCTCCTGAATCTTCTCTTGGCGGACCTGTACGGGCCCCAGGAGGTGCTGCGCCGTGGGTTGCTGCCCGCCGAGCTGGTGTTCGGCGACCCGCGCTTCCTGCGCCCCTGTGTCGGCATCGTGCCGCGCTGCGGGCGCTACCTGGAAGTGTACGCGGCCGACCTGGTGCGCGGAATCGACGGCCGGCTGCGGGCGGTCACCGACCACACCCAGGCGCCGGGGGGCTCGGGCTACGCTCTGGAAAACCGCATTCTCCTGTCGCGGGTGTTCCCCAGCCTGTACCGCGACTCCCAGGTGCACCGCCTGGCGATCTACTACCGTGCCCTGCGCCAGCGCACCGCCCAACTATCGGGTCGGGGGGGCGACCCGCGGGTGGTGCTGCTGACCCCTGGACCCGGGGATGCGGCGTACTTCGAGCACGCCTACCTGGCCAAGTATCTTGGTTATGCCCTGGCCCAGGGCTCCGACCTGACCGTGCGGGGGCAGGGGTTGTGGCTGAAGACCCTGGATGGCCTGCGGCGGGTGGACGTGCTGCTGCGCCGGGTGGATGGGCACGCCTGCGATCCCCTGGAACTTCAGGGTGCTTCCTTCCAGGGCCCCGCGGGCCTGGTCCAGTCGGCCCGCTCCGGACAGGTCGCCATCGCCAACCCCCTGGGTTCCGGGTTGCTCGAGAACCCCGCGTTCCTGGCGTTCCTGCCCCCCCTGTGCCGCCACCTGCTGGGGGAGGAGCTGGCCCTGCCCTCGGTGCCCACCTGGTGGTGTGGCCAGGCGGGCCCCCGGGAGTACGTGCTGGCCCACCTTCCCGAGCTGGTGATCCGCAACGTGCTCCCGGGGAGCGCGCCCCTGTTGCTCCACGGTGCGGGCCTGTCCGAGACCGAACGCACCCGGCTGGTCGCCGATATCCAACGGGCCCCCCACCGCTACGTGGCCCAGGAGCCACCCCTGCCCTCCACCGTGCCCACCTACCAGGACGGTGTGCTGACCCCACGCCCCCTGCTGGTGCGCAGCTTCGCCGTGGCCGGGTCCACGGGGTATACGGTGATGCCCGGGGGGCTGGCCCGGGTGGGCGACGACGACAGCCCCACCTGGGCGTTCTCCCCCAAGAGCGGCAGCCTGAGCAAGGACGTGTGGGTGCTGGCCTCGGAGCCCGGGCGTCAGGAGACCCTGTTGGCGTCGGAGTCCGGCGCCGTGACGATCACCCGGGAGGGGGGCGAGGTGGCCAGCCGGGTCGCCGAGAACCTGTTCTGGATGGGGCGCTACGCGGCCCGGGCCGAGGCCGGAGCACGGCTGCTGCGGGAGGCGCTGGGCACCTTCGTGGAGGGGGAGGAGGAGGACTGGGACGACGGCCTCGCCGCCCTGTTGCGGGCGGTGACCACGGTGACCAACACTGCACCCGGGTTCCTCGGGGAGGGTGCCGAAGAGCGCCTGCGCGACCCGGAGCCCGAGCTGCTGGCGGTGGTCGGCGACCCCGGGCGCAGCGGTGGCCTGCGCTTCAACCTCCGGGCCCTGGCCCGCAACGCGCGGGAAGTGCGCGACCGCCTGTCCGCAGATGCCTGGCGAGTGGTCAACGAGCTCAGCGGCGCCCTGGACCACACGGCGGAAGCCGGCCACGCCCTGGAAGAACTCGAGCACGTGGTGCTCTACCTGGCGGCGTTCACCGGTCTCAGTGTGGAGAGTATGTCCCGGGGCCAGGGGTGGCGCTTCCTGGACGCGGGCTGGCGGGTGGAACGGGCCCTGCAGACCGTGTCCCTGGTGCGTTCCCTGGTCGCACCGGCGCCGAGTCCCGAGGCGTTGCGGCTGGACGCCCTGCTGGCCGTGACCGACAGCGTGATGACCTACCGGAGGCGCTACCGCACCCAGTTGGAACGGGAGGCGGTGCTGGATCTGGTGCTCCAGGACGAAGGCAACCCGCGCTCGGTGGCCTACCAGTTGGCTTTTCTCCAGACCCAGGTACCCCTGTTCCCCGAGACCGGCCTGCCCGTTCAAAGGGCAGGCCACCAGCGCGCACTGCTCGAGGCCGCCACCGAGTTGCGCCTGTGGGACCCCCACGCGGACGGGGCCGGTGCAGGCCCCCGGGACCCGCTGTTCGGCCTCTTGGAACACCTGGAGCAGCTGCTGGAGGAGTTTTGCGCGGCCTTGACCGGGCTCTACTTCACCCACACCGAGGCGCCGCGCCAGCTCACGGGGGCACCGTGAGCACCTATCGGGTGGTGCACACCACCCGCTACGACTACGAGCACCCGGCGTCGTTGTGCCACGGGGAGGGGCGGCTGGTGCCCCGCGCCCTGCCGGGGCAGCACCTGCGCCGCAGTGAACTGCGCGTCGATCCGGCGCCGGCGAGCCTGGTGGAACGGGACGACTTCTTCGGCAACCGGGCCCTGTTCTTCAGCGTCGAAGGGCCCCACGGTAGTCTCGAGGTCACCTGCACCAGCGAGGTGGAGGTGGCTCCCCAGGAGCCGCCGCTCCTGGAGGGGTCCCTGGCCTGGGAAGTGGCCCGGGTGTCCGCCTGGAACGGCACCGACGCGCCCCTGATCCACGCCCGCCAGTTCGCCCTGGAGTCCCCGGCCATCCCCCTTTCCGCGGAACTGGAGGCCTACGCCCGTCCGTCTTTCCCCCCGGCCCGCCCGCTGCTCGCGGCGGTGGCCGACCTCATGGGGCGCATCCACACCGAGTTCGCGTACTCCCCGCAGTCCACCACGGTGGCGACCCCGGTGGCCGAGGTGTTGCGCCAGCGCCGCGGCGTGTGCCAGGACTTCGCCCACCTGGCCCTGGGCTGCCTGCGTTCCCTGGGGCTCGCCGCGCGCTACGTGAGCGGCTACCTGGAGACCCTGCCGCCCCCGGGCAGGGAGCGGCTGGTGGGGGCCGACGCGTCCCACGCCTGGTTCGCCGTGTGCGCCCCCGACAGCGGCTGGGTGGATTTCGACCCCACCAACAACCAGATCCCCCGGGGACGGCACGTCACCGTGGCCTGGGGGCGCGACTACCACGACGTGGCGCCCCTCAAGGGAGTGGTGTTGGGGGGCGGTCGCCACAAGGTCCGGGTATCCGTCGACGTGGCGCCCCTGGACCCGGCGCCGGCCCCCCCTGCCGGCCCCACCCCCTAGGCCGCGGATTCCCCGCCACCCCTGGCGGCCTCGCCGCCCACCGGGCGGCGGGCGAAGAAGGACTCGAACACGGCCTCCCCCAGGGTGTTGAGTTTCGTCTGCAGCCCGTCCAGGAACTCATGCAGCCCGCCTTCCAGGATCTCCTCCACCTGGGCGTAGTCGAACTCCGCGCGCAGTCGCCCCAGACGCTGTTCGGCGCGGTTGTGGAAGGTTCCCGCCGGGGTGCCGGAGATCTCGCGGAGGGACTCCTCGGCCATCATCACGCAGTGGTGAATGGCGCGGGGGAACTCCCGATCCAGCACCAGGAACTCCACCACGTGGCCGGGGTCGATGCGGTGGTGGCGTTTGCGGTACATCTCCAGGGCGCTCATGGAGCGCAGTACCGCAGCCCACAGGATGTCGTCGTAGGGGGTGCCCACGTGCTCCACCGTGGGCAGCAGGTGGAAGTACTTCACGTCGAGCATGCGCGAGGACTTGTCGGCGCGCTCCAGCAGGCGCCCCAGGCGGCAGAAGTGCCAGCCCTCGCCCCGGGACAGGGTGCCGTCGAGGATGCCCAGGAACAGCTGGTTGGCGGTCATCACCTGGTTGAGGAAGTCGTGGTCCACCACCGCGGAGGGGTTGCGCGCGGCGTCGCCCACCATCAGGTAGAAACGGTTGAGGTGTTCCCACATCTCCAGGGTGATGAACTGCCGGATCCAGCGGGCGTTCTCCCGGGCCACCTGGACGCAGGAGGTCACCGAGTTGGGGTTCTCGGTGTCGAAGGTGAGGAAGCGGATGACGTTCTCCCGGGTAGCCTCCCCGTAGCGTTCGGCAAACGCCTCCCGGTCGCCGCTGGCGTCCACCAGGGGCTTCCACTGGTCCGGGCCCTCCCCGGGGATGTCCAGGCACATGTGGTAGTTGACGTCGATGAAGCGGGCCACGTTCTCGGCCCGCTCCAGGTAACGGCTCATCCAGTACAGCGACTCTGCAACTCGGCTCAACATGGCCGGCTCCTTGGGAAAGAATTCAAGCTAGTCCGACAGCACCCAGGTGTCCTTGCTGCCCCCGCCCTGGGAGGAGTTGACCACCAGGGAGCCCTTGCGCAGGGCCACCCGGGTCAGCCCCCCGGGCATCACGCGGATGTCGTCGCCGTACAGGATGTAGGGCCGCAGGTCCACGTGGCGACCTTCGAAGTGGTCGCCCACCAGGGTCGGCACCCGGGACAGTCCCAGGGTGGGCTGGGCGATGTAGTTGCGCGGGGCGGCCTTGATCTTCTCGGCGAACTCGGCGCGCTCCTCCTTGGAAGCGTGGGGACCCACCAGCATGCCGTAGCCCCCCGACTCGTTGGCCGCCTTGACCACCAGTTTGTCCAGGTTGTCCAGGACGTAGCCGCGATCCTTGGCATCCCAGCAGATGTAGGTGGGCACGTTGGCGATGATGGGGTCCTGGTCCAGGTAGTAGCGGATGATCTTCGGCACGTAGGCGTAGATCACCTTGTCGTCGGCCACCCCGGTGCCCGGGGCGTTGGCCAGGGCGATGTGCCCCTTGCGGTACGCCTCCATCATGCCCGGCACGCCGAGCATGGAGTCGGGGCGGAACGCCTGGGGATCCAGGAAGTCGTCGTCGATCCGCCGGTAGAGTACGTCGACCCGCTCGAAGCCGTGGGTGGTGCGCATCATCACCCAGCCGTTGTCCACCACCAGGTCGCGCCCCTCGACCAGATCGACCCCCATCTGCTTGGCCAGGAACGAGTGCTCGAAGTAGGCCGAGTTGTAGATGCCCGGGGTCAGCACCCCCACCGTGGGCTCCTTCACCGAGTCGGGTGCGAGGAACTCCAGGGTCTGCAGCAGGTTGCTCGGGTAGTCAGCCACCGGCCGCACCCGCGCGGCCTCGAACACCACCGGGAAGGTGCGTTTCATCACCTGGCGGTTCTCGAGCACGTAGGACACCCCGGAGGGGCAGCGCAGGTTGTCCTCCAGCACGTAGAACTCGCCGTCGGAGTCGCGCACCAGGTCGGTGCCGGTGATGTGGCACCAGATGCCCCGGGGCGGGTTGAGGCCCACACAGGCACTGCGAAAGGACCCGGCGGAGTGCAGGATATCGGCGGGGACCACGCCGTCCTTGACGATCTTCTGGTCGTGGTAGACGTCGTCGATGAACAGGTTCAGCGCCCGCACCCGCTGCTTCAGGCCCTCTTCCAGACGTGCCCACTCCGTCGCGCCGAGGATGCGGGGCACGATGTCGAAGGGGAAGATGCGCTCCGTGCCGCCGTCGG
The DNA here is from genome assembly GCA_029211085.1 of Deferrisomatales bacterium. GTDB lineage: Bacteria > Desulfobacterota > Deferrisomatia > Deferrisomatales > JARGFW01 > JARGFW01. The sequence continues at coordinate 17,329 of JARGFW010000054.1, forward strand.
CCCCGTACACGTTGAAGGTGATCCCCATGCGCAGCAGGGCCTGCTCGGCGGCCTTCTGCCGGCGGTGGATCTCCTCCCCGCTCAGGGAGTCGAGCTTCCGTTTGAGCAGATCGGCCGCCGGGCGCGGCCGCACCTCTTCATCGAACATCTCGTCGTAGAACGATCCCAGGTCGTAGTTCTCGAACGCCATGCAGTTTTCCCTCCTCGGGCTGTCACCGGGTGCGGAGTACGGGGTAGCATACCGTAGGACCCGTCGGGCGGCCAAGGACGGGCGCCGCCCGTGCACCTGCCCGGCCGTGGTTTTCGGGCGGTTTGGGTGGGCTCGGCGGCACGTTTGTCGAGTCCTTCGCCGGGTGTTCCTGGGGGGAGTGGGAGGCGGTCGATGGGAGGGGTTTTGACGTGGGGGAGATGGCGCAGCAACCTGTTGCAGGTGGCCGCGCTGGGTCTGTGCCTCGGCCTGGCCGCCCCCGGCGCCGCCGCCCCGCGGGAGTTCACCTTCGAGGAACTCAACGGGGTCTACCCCGACCGCTCCTTCCAGACCCCGCCGGTGACCTGGGGGCTGTTCCAGGTGGCGCTGCAGTCGCCGCGCTTCACCGCGCTCCTGTACCGCAACCGCCTGCAGGCCGCTCCCCTGGGGGATGGGCGTCACTGGATCGCCGCCGAGGTGGAAGCCAGCGGGCATGGCCGCTTGATCGCCGACATCGACGTGGCCGGGATGGCCACCCGGCGCGAGGGGGATGCCGTGGCGCCGCGCCAGACCCTGGCCCTGGAGGGGGTCGCGGTCGTGGAGCGCCAACCCGACGGCTACGCCATCACCGTGGTCGAAGCGCCGCCCAGCCTCGTGGTGCAGATACGCAGCGGTCTGTCGGACAGCCTGGTGGCCTGGTGCGCCGGCAGCACGGCCCTGGCCTGGGCCGGGGTGGAGTGCGGCGGCCTGGAGCGCCTGTTGACGCGCGTCGCGGTGCCGTTGCCCAAGTCCGGGGAGCGGTTCTGGTTGGCGCGCCAGGACCTCGGCGAGGCCTACGCCGTGGAGTTGGACCGCTACCTGGCGGGCGTCCAGTCCCCCTGAGGAGCCACGGTTCCCGAGGCTACAGGTCCTGGAGCGGCGACCCTCCCAGGGGAGATGGCCGGTCGCCGTAGCGATCGGGCGCAAGCGCGCCCCCAACGTGCGGACAGCACCCTTCGAGAGGCCTGGTGATGTGGCTGCGGGCGACGTGCAATCTCGATTTCCAGATGGGGACGTGGACGCCCCTGGTGCTGATGCTGCGCCCGCGCAGCGGCGCGCAGCAGTGGGTGGCCCGCGAATCCTACATGCTGTCGCCCAGCGTTCCCGTGGCGGAGTACACGGATATCTACGGCAACCTCTGCCAGCGCCTGGTGGCGCCGGTGGGAGGGTTTTCCATCCACACCGCGGCCGAGGTGATGACCGCGGACGCGGTGGACACGGCGCCGGGGGCCTGTTTCATCGAGATCCAGAACCTCCCGGAAGCCGTGCTCGCCTACCTGCTGCCCAGTCGCTACTGCGAGTCGGACCGGTTCGGCGAGATGGCGCGGGACATCGTGGCGGGGGCGCAACCCGGTTACGATCAGGTGGCGTGCATCGACCGCTGGGTGCGGAGCGCCGTGCGCTACACCCCCGGGTCGAGCAACGTCCCGATCTCCGCCATCGAGGTCCACGCCCGCTGCGAGGGCGTGTGCCGCGACCTGGCGCACCTCGGTATCGCGCTGTGCCGCAGCATCAGCATCCCCGCACGTCTCGTGGTGGGCTACCTGTACGGCCTCTCCCCCATGGACCTGCACGCCTGGTTCGAGGCCTATGTGGGTGGTCGCTGGTACACCTTCGACCCCACCCAGGGGGAGATCCGTGGCGGGCGGGTGGCGCTCGCCTACGGGCGGGACGCGGCGGACGTGTCGGTGTTCCACCAGTTCGGCGCGGGAGACACCCTGGCCCATATGGAGGTTCGGGTGGAACGGCTCCAGGGTGCTCCGACCTGACACCGGCGGCACCGCGCACCCCGCCATACCCCGCGGATTCCGGACGTCGGGCGCCCCGGGGTCCTACCGTGGGGGCTGGTGTCCCTGCCGTTCCCCAGGCCCGCGGGATCCGGGGTCAGGGAACTTCCGCGTCGGTCAAGATCCAGTGCAGCACACGCCCCGGGCCGTGGACCCCGGTGGTCATGGTGCCCTCGATGTCGCCGGTGCGGCTCGGGCCGGTCACCAGGGTGAGGCGGGAGGGTAGACCCGGGGCCCGCTCCGCCAGGAGCTCGGCGAGGGTTTCCACCACCCCTTCCGGGTGGCTGAGGCACAGGTGGACCCCGGGAAGCAGGGAGGCCAGGGTGCCCAGCCCCGCACCGGCCGGAAGGCACAGGCTCCCGGTCTCGGCCACGAAGGCCCCACAGAAGGTGATCCCGGCCTGGGCCTCCGCCAGGGCGGCCCGGTCCCAACCGAGCGTCCCCGCGGTCCCGGCGGAGTCCTCAACGACCGCGCAGGGGCCGCCCGCCAACGCCTGCAGCAGTCGCGCACGGAGCGAGGGGGGCCAGCCGGCCCGCGGAACTGCCACCCGGGCGATGCCTTCCTCCGCGAGCAGACTTACCAGCCGCTGGGGCCAGGCCCCGGAAGCGACGAGTTCCGCCTCGACCCCGGCGGCGCTGGCGCGCTCCAGATAACGTGCCAGGGGCGTGGGCTGCGCCGGGTCTTCCGGCGGGCCCGGCTCCGGCGCGGCAGGGCCGGGCACCGAGTCGGTTGGTTCGAGGACGGTGTTTGTGGCCTCAGTCCCCCGTGCCGGGCGTTGCTCCCACCAGTCCCGGAAGCTGGGACCCGCTTCTGGGCGGGGCAGCTCGCGGCACTGGGTCCAGCCGTGCACGGCCCCGGTCTCCGGCTCCGGCACCCGCGGTGCCAGCCCGGAGCGCAAGAGCCCGCGCACGGCGCTCAGGCCCCGGCGGTAGGTCGCCGGCCAGGCCGCCAGGCGCGCCGTGGCCCGCGCCACCAGGTGGTTTCCCCCGCCGGCTTCGCTGCGCAGCCGCCGCAGCTCCCGGTGGTAACCGGGGAGCGGGATCTGCACCGGGCACACCTGGGCGCAGCGGCCGCACAGGGTGCAGGCGTCGGGCAACTGGGGATAGGCGTCCGTGCCCCACAGCAGCGGCGAGAGCACGCTGCCCATGGGCCCGGGATAGGGCGACTCCCAGGCGTGGCCCCCCACGGCGCGGTACACGGGGCAGTGGTTGAGACAGCTGCCGCAGTGCAGACAGTGGAGGATCTCCCGGCAGGGGCCCGCGGCGATCCGGGAGCGCCCGTTGTCCAGCAGGATCACGTGCAGCTCCTCGGGCCCCTCGGTCTCCCCCGGGCGGCGGGGCCCGGTGGTCATGCTGACGTAGCTGGAGATCCCCTGGCCGCTGGCGGAACGGGTCAGCAGGGCCAGGAAACCGGGCAGATCCGAGAGCTTCGGGATCACCTTGTCGATCCCTACCACCGCCAGGTGCACCGGCGGCAGGGTGGTGGCCATGCGGCCGTTGCCCTCGTTGGTGACCAGCACCAGGGTGCCGGTCTCGGCCACGGCGAAGTTGCCCCCGGTGATCCCCAGCTCGGCGGCCAGGAAGCGTTCCCGCAGGTGGCGGCGGGCGGCGGCCACCAGGTCAGGCACCTCCAGGTCCTCGCGCACTCCCAGGGTGCGGGCGAACAGCGCGCCGACCTCCTCCCGGCTGCGGTGGATCGCCGGGGCCAGGATGTGGGAGGGCTTCTCGCCGGCCAGCTGGATGATGAACTCTCCCAGGTCGGTCTCGGTGACCTCCACCCCGGCCGCGGCCAGGGCCTCGTTCAGCCCGGCCTCCTCGGCGGTCATGGACTTGGCCTTCACCGCCAACTGCACCCCCCGCGCGGCGGCCACTCGGCACGCGATGCGACCGACCTCGGCCCCGTCCCGGGCAAAGTGCACCGTGCCCCCTGCGGCCTCGACCCGGGACGCGAACTGCTGGGCGTGGGCCTCCAGGTCGCCGGAGACCGTGAGTTTTCGTTCCCGGCCCCAGGCCCGCAGCGCCTCGAACCCGGGGCGGGCCGTCACCGCGGCGGCGCGGCGCTGGACCAGGGTGTCGGTGGTCTTCTTCACCGCCGCGCGCAGCGCGTCGTCGGTCAGGGCGATCCGGGCCGCGCGTCGGAAGTCGTGGCGAACAACGCTGCGGCTCATCGGCGGTCCCCCGCGACGGCCTCGGCGATCAACTCGGCCAGGTGCGCGAAGCGCAGATGGTTCAGTCCCAGGCGTTTGGCCCCGCCGGCCAGGTGCGTCAGACAGCTCAGGTCGAGTGCGGTCACGAGGGTGGCACCGGTCGCGGCCACCGCGTCCAGTTTGTCCCGCAGCAGCCGGCCGCTGATCTCGGGCAGCTTGACGCTGAAGCTGCCGCCGAAGCCGCAGCAGGTGTCGCTGTTCGGGAGGGAGACGAACGCGTCCCCGTACAACTGGCGCAGATAGGTCTCGGCCACGCCGTCCAGGCCGACACCGCGCAGGGTGCGGCAGGTGGAGTGGTAGGTCACCGGGACCGCGGCCGCCGCAGGGGGCAGGTCGCACACCCCCAGCACCCGGTGCAGAAACTCGCAGAACTCCCAGGTGCGCCCGGCCAGGGCCTCGAAACGGGAGCGGAGCCCGGGCTCGGCGGCGAACAACTCGGGGTAGCGGTTGCGCACCGTGTCGACGCAACTGGCGCTTGGCGCCACCACCGCGTCGGCAGCCTCGAACACCTCCAGGAAGTGACGCGCCAGCCGGCGGGCCTCTTCAGGGTTTCCGGTGTTCAGCCACGGCTGCCCACAGCAGGTCTGCGTCGGTGGGAACTCGACCCCCACCCCGTACGCCTCGAGCACCGCCACGCATGCCCGGCCGGCCGAGGGATAGAGGGTGTCGGCGCTGCAGGTCAGGAACAGGGCGGCACGTCGGGGGGACGCTGCGGTTCGGTTCACGGGTCACCTTGCTCCACGAGCCCCACCAGATGGGGACCCTCGGGTACCACGCAGGTCCTGGGATGGGACGGGAGCAGCCGTGCGAGCTCCGCGCTGGGGTCGTCCGTGGCGCTCAGTCCGAACGGCTCCACGGCGTCCCGGGTCAGATGCGGACTGTGGAACAGGATGCGGCCCGCGCGCTCCCGCACCTGGAAGTAGGCCTGTACCGCCCACTGGTCGATGACGAAATTGGCCGGGTCCCGGTAGCGTGCCCGAAACGCCTCGGGGGTGCCCACGCTGCGCACCAGGTTGGCGAAGGACCCGCTGCCCAGGCCCTCCTCGCAGCCGGCCACGAACAGGATGGTGCCGCCCTTCCTCACCAGGTGCCGGGCGGCGAACAGACCTTTGGTCGCCTGGTAGAGGGTCGCGTCGTAGGGGAAGCCCCCCCCGCTGGTGACCACCAGATCCGCCGGCTCGGTCATCCGCACAACCACGTGCTGTTCGACCAGCCGGCAGCCGGCCCGGTGGGCCTCCCGGACGTGGCCCGCGAACACACCGGTTGCCCGACGCTCCCGATCCAGTGCTACGTTCACGATGAACTCGGCCCCCACCGCACGGCTGACCGCGTCGATGTGGTCCCGGAACGGGTTGCCGTCCAGGCGCGCCACGTCGACCCCCGGGTGCGCGACCATGGCGAAACCGTGCATGTGGGTCATGGTCTCGAAGCTGGCCAGCCCCGGCAGGATCGCCTTGCCGCCCCCGGAGTAGCCGGCGAACCCGTGGGGCTCGAGCAGGCCGGTGAGGATGCGCAGCTCCGCCGCGCAGTAGAGCCGGTTGATCTCCACCGGCACGCCGTCGACCAGAGCCACCCGGCGCAGGATCGAGCGGTCGCGGCAGTCGTGGTCCACGACCCGGTAGCGCTCCGCCACCTCGCGGCCGAGGAGGTCCACCCGCTCGCCCGGGGTGGAGGCCCGGTGCATCCCGGTGGCGATCAGGAGGGTGATCGCGTCCCGGGGCACGCCCGCCGCCTCGAGCGTTTCCAGCACCGGCGGTAGGATCTCGCGGTTGGGGACGGGGCGGGTGGCATCGGAGACCACCACGCACGCGGAGCGACGGCCCCGGGCCAGCTCTGCCAGAGGCGCGGTCCCGATCGGCCGGCGCAGGGCCCGGGCCACGGCGCCGTGCAGGTCCGGCAGCGGCGGGGCGGGGACGGTCTCCAGCACCTGGACGCGGGGGAACCGTTGCGGATCCCAGGTCAGGGGCAGTGACCCGCGCCCACAGGGGAGATCGACGGTCACGGCGGCCACCTCACCGCAGGAACAGCTGGGGGAGGAACAGGGAGATCTCGGGGATGTAGGTCACCAGCACCAGACAAACGAGCAGGATCGCGAGGAAGGGGAGCACGCCCCGGCTCACCGTGCCCATGTCCTCGCCGGTCATCCCCATGGCCACGAACAGGTTCAGACCGAACGGCGGGGTCAGCATCCCGAACTCCATGTTCAGCACCATGACGACGCCGAAGTGGACCGGATCGATGTTGTACCCGCCCAGGGTCTCTGCGAACAGGGGCGCCAGCACCAGGACCGCGCTCACCGTGTCCATGAAGCAGCCCAGCACCAGCAGCAGGACGTTGACCATCAGCAGGAACGCCCAGGAGCTGTCGATGTTGGCCATGATGAACGCGGCGATCCGGCTGGGCACCTGCTCGGCGGTCAACAGCCAGTTGAAGGTCATCGCCGCCGCCAGGAGGAACAGCAGGCACGAGGAGAGGATCGCCGCCTGCTTGCACGCAGCCGGCAAGTCTCCGAGCGTCAACTCCCGGTGGATGAACATCTCGACGAACAAGGAGTAGGCCACGCTGACCGCCGCCGCCTCGGTCGGCGTGAACGCGCCGGTGTAGATCCCCCCCAGCACGATCACCGGCAACAGGATCGCCCAGAACCCCTCGCGCGCGGTGGTGGCGACCCGGGCCAGGGTGGGGCGCTCGCCCATGCGCCAGCCGCGGCGCCGGGCCTGGGCCAGGGTGTACACCACCAGGGCCAGGCCGATCAGCAACCCCGGCGCGATCCCCGCCATGAACATCTCCGCCACCGAGGTGTTCATCACCAGACAGTAGAGGATCATCGGGATCGAGGGCGGGATGATGATCCCCAGGGAACCGGCCGTGGTCAGCAACCCCACGGAGAAACGCTTCTCGTACCCCGCCTCCACCAGGGCCGGGTACATGATCGACCCGATCGCCACCACCGTGGCGGGCCCGGAGCCGGAGATCGCGGCGAAGAAGATGCAGGCCAGCACCCCGGCGACGGCGAGCCCTCCGGGGAACCACCCCACCAGGGACTGGACGAACGCGATCAGGCGCCGGGCGATGGCACCCTTGGTCATGATCGCCCCGGCCAGGATGAAAAACGGGATCGCCAGCAGCACGAAGTTGTCCAGCGCGTTGAACAGCTGTTCGGAGACCACGTGCAGGGGGGTCGAGGTGTGCAGGGCCAAGGCCGTGGTGGTGACCACCAGCAGCATCACCCCGACCGGCATTCCCGACAGCATCAGCAGGATGAACCCCGCCACGATCGTCCACATCATGGGGCGTCGTCCCCCGTCTGGGTCGGGCGGGACCCCAGGGCTGCGACCAGGAGCATGCGCATGGACATCAGCGCCAAAAACACGGGAATCGGCAGGTACGCCAGGTACATGGGGATCTGCATCGCCGGGGAGGTGGTCTCGAACCCGTAGTTCTTCACCACCAGTTTGCTGCCGTAGAACGCGATCACCAACAGGAACGACCCACCCACCAGGTGGACCGACCGGATCAGCAGGTCGGCCAGGCGGGGCTTCAGGGAGGTGGCGAGCAGGTCCATGGAGAAGTGGGTGCCGTAGCGCACCCCGATGCTCGCACCCAGGAACGTCACCAGGATCCCGATGTAGCGCCCGCCCTCTTCGAACCAGGAGAAGCTCAGGTTGAAGGTGTAGCGGCAGATCACCTGGACGAACGCCACCAGCGCCAGCCCGATGTAGATCAGGGTCAGGGACAGTTCTTCCAGGCGGTGCAGGCGACCGAGCATTCGCTGCAGCATCGTCGAGGCCGTTTGTCTAGGTGTACGCCGAGCGCGATGGTCGAGCCGGAGCGGGCTGGGGCCGCCCGTTGGGACGGCCCCGGGCCTCGGCTACTTGTACTTCTCGATCTTGGCGAGCATGAAGTCGAACAGGTCCTCGCCGATCAAGGGACGGTACTTGTTCCACACGGGCACCATCGCCAGGCGGAACTTCTCCCGCTCGGCGGGGGTCAGCTCGATCACGTCGATCCCCTTCTCCTTGCAGTAGTCCGCGATCGACTGGCCGGACTTGGGCAGTTCCTGGTGCAGCTGGGCGTTCACTTCGCGGTTGGTCTGGATCGCCACCACGGCGGCATCCCGGAAGATCTGCTGGTCCGCCGGGCTCAGGCTGTTCCAGTAGTCCGGGTTGACGATGATGATGCACTCGGTCAGGGCGTGCTGGGTCTTGGTCACGTGTTTGGCAACCTCGGTGAACTTCATCAGCACGCTGGTCAGCAGGGGGTTCTCCTGGGCGTCGATCACACCCGTCTCGAGGGCGTTGTACACCTCGGGGAACGGAATGCCGACCGAGGACGCGCCCAACTGCTCGAAGGTGTCCAGGTACGCCGGGGAGTTCATCACCCGGACCTTCAGGCCCTTGATGTCCTCGGGGGCGCGCACCGGACGCTTGGTGTTGGTGAAGTCGCGGATCTCGTTCTCGCTCCAGCCGATGCCGATGAACCCCTTCTTCGGCAGGTACGAGAACAGGCGCTCCTGCACCTCGGGGTCATCGAGTGTCGCATAGGCGGCCTTGCGGTTGGGGAAGATGAACGGCATGTCGAGGACAGCCGTCTGGGGCACGAAGTTCTGCATCACCGCCGTGGTGATGGCCGCGATCTGCAGGCTGCCGGACTGAACCTGGCTCGCCATGGAGCGCTCGCTGCCGAGTTGCCCCATGGGAAAGGTGGCGATCTCGATGCGGCCCCCGGTCTTGTCCTTCACATACTCCGCGAAGGCATCGATCCCCTTGGCCCCACCGTGGAACGGCGGCGCGACGTGGCCGAACTTGATCGACTCGGCGGCGGCGGGGGCAGCCACCGCGACCAGCGCAAGCAGCAGGGTGAAGCGGCTCAACCCGGGAATTCTTCGGCGCATGCTCGTTCCTCCTCGTTTGGTGTGGCGGGATGGGTGGGAGTCCAGGGTACAGCACACTGGCAACCGGGCAAGACTATACACGGCCTCGCGCGGGCACTCCATAGCAGCCCGTTGATTTATACCGTTTCCGCCAGAGCGGCATTCGCCAGCGGCAGA
>JARGFW010000055.1:0-11770 GCA_029211085.1 Deferrisomatales bacterium
TACGTGGACTACGCCCTGTGGGGCCGGTGGACCCGGGACGACGGCGTCTACTTTGTGACGCGGTTGAAGTCAAACACCCGCTACCGGGTGTTGAAGACCCATCCCGTGCCCCCGAGCAAAGGCGACACGATCCTGCTCGATCAGACCATCCAGCTCACCAGTACCACGGCGCAACACACCTGCCCCTACCGACTGCGTCGTGTCGTGGCCCTCGACCCGAAGACCGGCAAAACGGTGGTGCTGCTCACCAACCACGAGAAGCTGGCCGCGCACACCATCGGGCAGATCTACCGCGATCGCTGGCAGATCGAGCTGTTTTTCAAGGCGCTCAAGCAGAACCTGAAGGTCAAGACCTTCCTGGGCACCAGCGAGAACGCTCTGGCCGTGCAACTTTGGACAGCTTTGATCGCCATGCTGCTGGTCAAATACCTCCAGTGGCGCTCCCAACGGAACTGGTCCCTGTCCAACCTGGTCGCGCTGCTGCGCTGGAACCTCTTTCAATACAAGGACTTGTGGCGCTGGCTCGAAGACCCGTTGGAAGCCCCCATGGGCCTGCCGGATCATCCCCAGCTCGTCCTGCCCGGCTTTCAGATTGGACAGCTGCCGACGCCGGGGCCTGCCAAATGACGCACTCAGACCCTTCCAGCTGGCCTATCCGTAGGTTTTTCGCAAAATCACGTTATTCGTTCTTGGACAGCAGTGGGCAGTCCCCCAACTCGGGGACTGCAAGGACCGCATCTTGTGCCCCTCAGCGGGATCGCTGCACTTCGTCGGGCGTCTCGGGAAGGATGGCTCCCCAACTGGCCGACGGCGTGCTCCGGCAGGCCAGCGAGACGGTGGCGGTGCAGTCGGTAGGAGGAGAGTAAACGAAAACGGGAGGTGCCCCTAGGGGCACCTCCTCTTCTTCGTGACCGAGCACGTGCGGACATACAAGGAAATGCAGAACTGTTTGGTCGCGGCGTGGGGCGCATCACAATTCTGGCGATTTCGGCTCGAGCGTGCTTGACTGGCAGAAGGTCCTGTCACGGCTACTGTGTATGTCCCGGGGGGTCCCGGTCGGGTGGGGGCGGCAGTCATGTGGACTCACCCCCAGCGGAGGACCACAATCTGGATGTCGACGCGCCACGAAGATTCCCTGTGGCCTACGGGGACGACGCCCGTGCTCCGGGCATCAGTCAGTACGGTACTTGACCCCCGGGCGAAATTGAAGCGAATGCACAGCAACGCGAAAACCGGAACGAAAACAAGAATCATGATCATTGTGAGGCCTCCTCTTTTCCCGCGGTGTGTGATGGGGTGGCGACAGGCCTCAATCGCCCATTCGGCGGCTCCTTTGTGGCCCTCGTTTGCACTTTCCAGGTTAAAGATACGATCTCACCACGCCATCTTGGACCGCTGTCGCCTGGTATTCGTGCAACTCCCTGAAATCGCAGGCTTTCGCTGGACTTCTATATTGGCTTTAGTCTAGGTCATGAAACGTACGATTCTCCTGCAACTGGCGGAGCGTTCAGTGCTGCTTCCTGCGCGGGAGGCGCTGGCGCTTCTCCTACTCGGGCGGCAGCGCTTGCTGTCTCAGGAAGATCCCACCGTGCCTCCATGTCTCAACACCCTGGAGTTATCGCTGGCGATTTTCGGGAAGAAGGATAACAAGCGAATTTCGGCAATTCTGAAGGGCCTCGATCAGTGGTCTGTGAAGAAGCGCAAAGGAGACCCTCGCCACGAAATCATGTTGAGACAGGCTCCAGGCAATTCTTGTGTGCGGAGGTGTGAGTCAGGAGGAGGGGGGGCTTGTGACCATGTGGAGGCGAAACGCGATCATCGGGGGCGATCTTCGAGCGGTCGACTGCCTAGGTACGTATTGGCTGATGGGTGGGGGGGGTTTCTGGGATTGAAATGCGCTTCTGAAGCAGCGGACGCACTTCGCCGGGTCCGAGAGATTTTGCGGCGGCGCCAGCCCACTGTGCGGCTTGCCAGAAGCGTTGATCCCGTTTCTCTCGGAGTACGATTTGCGGTTCGCGCCACAATTGAAGACGAGGCTTCGGGCCAGGTCACCAAGGCGCTCAACTTGTGGATGCGTTACGGTGTTCGCCTTGAGGATGTACCGAATCACCTGGAGCCGTGGGGCAGAGAGAAGGAGGTTTCGCGGTTTCTGGTGTCCTACGTTCGTGCGGCCATGAGATCCGGGCAGCCTTATTGGGTCACGGGATCTTCGACGATTGACTATCTCGAGCGCCTTCAGGCACAAATGACTTCGGAGGCACAGCTTGAACTCAATATGGCTTTGGGCAGTGCGTGGAGGATGACTGAGCCGAAGATCTCCGCCAGCGGCCCCTCCGCGTCCCTAGCTTGCTACGATAAGGCCTTAGCCCAAGCAGAGGCACTAGTTCGCCGACAACCGCGGCGCTATCACTATGCTCCAGCATGGGTGGCTGTAACGAAGGCGCGTCACCTGTTACGTCTTGGCGACCTTCAAGAGGCAAGGCACCTGATCGAGAAAGCACAATTTGCTTGGGACTCCCACGGGAGGGGGCAAACGTCCATGGTCCCAACCGAAATCGCCCTCCTGAAGACGAGGCTCATGATTCAATATGGCCATTTCGACAAGGCTGCCGCGTCAATTGATGACATCATTGCAGACCCCTCAACTGAAGACCAACGGTACGCACGGAGTTGGCGGGCTAGGTACCAAGCAGATATTTCGGCTAGAGGAGTGCCCTCCCAGGGCGCCGAACGGAACGTCAGTGTCGATGATTGCGTAAACGTGGTAATCGCGTGCCTCAATGCCTGGAAAGAGAGGGATGGGCGCAGTCGCGGGACTGATTGGCAATGCAGGCTGATCCTGGCCAGACTCGCTTCCATTAACGTCGATGAGGATATGCTTAAGTCTGTCGGTGCAAGAGTCGGGTTGTCCAACGAAGCAGAGGACATCCTTCGTGCAGTGGGCATCCTTCACGCGTGGAGACCCGGGGCAAACGGGGGGCGCATGTCTGACTGCAACGTCTGCCAGAGAGGCTCGCTCCGGATCCGTCTTAGGTGTGCGCTGGGCCTACAGGATGGGAGTGTGCCATGGTGGTTTTACAGTTAATCTGACGGAAGATGGTGGATTCCAGGACCGGCCGTATGAGGCCGCGCCGCGGATTTCGGCCCTGGAGCGAGGGCGAGTCGCGGCCGGTGGCTCGGCCCGAGAGCAGTCGCTGTGGCCGAGGTCCGATGGAGCCGCGGCCGCGGCATCGAGACCCGGTCTCGACGCGCCCGGAGGCCTGCCGGCGCGACGGGATGCCACCACGGCCGAGATCCCAGGTGAACGCTCGATTTACGCCGAAGGACAGCCAGCGGACAGCCGGGGAGGGGGCCGAGACGAAACGAGGGGCTACGCCGTTTGGCGTAACCCCTCGAAATCATTTGGTGCCGGAGGTCGGAATCGAACCGACACGGGTGTTACCCCACTGGATTTTGAGTCCAGCGCGTCTACCAGTTCCACCACTCCGGCGAAGTGGGGCGGAGTATAGTGAGCGTGTGGCCAGGGCGTCAAGCGGGTGGGGCGGTGGCATCGATCCTTCGCTTGACCTTCGGCGCGACCGTCTGCTAAGCAGAGCGGCTAACGTTTCCGGCGCCGGCAGGCACCGGCAAGATCCCTGAAACGACTGGAGGAACGTCCGTGGCACTGGTCAACGAGAACTACTTGAAGCTGAAGGCGGGCTATCTGTTTCCCGAGATCGGCCGCCGGGTGAAGGGGTTTTCCGCCGCCCACCCGGAGGCCCGGGTGCTGCGCCTGGGGATCGGCGACGTCACCCGGCCCCTGGTGCCCGCGGTGCTCGAGGCGTTCCACGCCGGTGTGGACGATCTTGCCTCGGCCGCGTCCTTCCGCGGCTACGGGCCGGAACGCGGCTACGAGTTCCTCACGGGGATTCTGGCCGAGAAGGCCTATGCGCCCCTCGGGGTAACGCTCAAACCGGAAGAGATCTTTGTCTCGGACGGCTCCAAGTGCGACTGCGCCAACATCCTCGACATCTTCGGGTTGGGGAACCGGGTGGCGATCTGCGACCCGGTGTACCCGGTGTACATCGACACCAATGTCATGGTCGGCCGCACCGGGCCGGTCGATGCCAAGGGACACTACGCGGGGGTCGTGTACCTGCCGTGCACGGCCGAGAACGATTTTACACCGGCGCTGCCGGACCAGCCCGTGGACCTGATCTACCTGTGCTACCCCAACAACCCGACGGGGACCGTGGCCAGCCTGGAGCAACTCAAGCTGTGGGTGGACTACGCCCTGGCCCAGGGAGCTGTGCTCCTGTTCGACGCGGCGTACGAGGCGTTCATCACCGACCCTGCCATTCCGCGGTCGATCTACCAGGTGGAGGGTGCCGAGCGCTGCGCCATCGAGTTCCGCAGCTTCTCCAAGACCGCCGGGTTCACCGGCGTGCGCTGCGGTCTCACGGTGGTGCCGGAAGCTCTCCAGGCGCGGACCGCGGCCGGTGAGATGGTGTCCCTGAACGCACTGTGGAGCCGGCGCCAGTCCACCAAGTTCAACGGGGTCTCCTACCCGGTGCAGCGTGCGGCGGCGGCGGTGTACTCCGACGCCGGCTGGGCCCAGGTCAAGGAGATCATCGACTACTACATGGGGAACGCCCGCATCATCCGCGAAGGCCTGGGGGCCGCGGGCATCACCTGCTACGGCGGGGTCAACGCCCCGTACATCTGGCTCAAGACCCCGCAGGGGATGAGCAGCTGGGAGTTCTTCGACCGACTCCTGGAAGAGTGCCACGTGGTGGGTACCCCGGGCAGCGGCTTCGGCCCCAGCGGCGAGGGCTACTTCCGTCTGTCCGCGTTCGGGGAGCGCGAGAACGTGGAGGCCGCCGTGCAGCGCATCCGGGAGAAGTGGGGGCAGTAGGCGGTTGGCGCCGGGGAACGCAGGCGGAGGATGATCGTGAAGCGTGCTGTCGTGTTGTTGAGTGGGGGATTGGATTCCGCGACCTGCCTGGCCATCGCTCTGTCCCAGGGGTTCGCCTGCTACGCACTGAGCTTCGCCTACGGTCAGCGCCACAGCCATGAACTGGAGGCGGCGCGACGGGTGGCCGACGCCCTGGGGGTGGTGGACCACCAGGTGGCGACGATCGATCTGCGGGCGTTCGGCGGTTCGGCGCTCACCGCCGACATCGACGTGCCCAAGGGCGACTCCGCAGATGGCATCGGCGATGGGATTCCGGTGACCTACGTTCCGGCGCGCAACACCATCTTCCTGTCCTTTGCCCTGGGCTGGGCCGAGGTGTTGGCCGCCTACGACCTGTTCATCGGCGTGAACGCCCTGGACTACTCCGGTTACCCGGACTGCCGCCCGGAATTCCTGGCCGCGTTCCAGAGGGTGGCAGACCTGGGGACCAAGGCCGGGGCGGAGGGCCAGCGGTTCACCATTCACGCGCCCCTGATCGATCTCTCCAAGGCGGAGATCATCCGCCGCGGCGTGGCGCTGGGCGTGGACTACGGTATGACCCACTCCTGCTACGACCCGGACCCCCGGGGCCGGGCTTGCGGCCGCTGCGACAGCTGTCTGCTGCGCAAACGGGGGTTCGACCAGGCTCGGCTCCCGGACCCCACCGTGTACGGGGCGACCCGTTGAGGGTGGTTTGCGCCTGGTGTCAGACGGTGCTCAAGCCGGGGGGAGGGGAACGGGACACCGAGATCTCCCACGGCATCTGCGAGGCGTGCAGCCGTTTCTTTCTCGACGAGGCCGAGGAGACGCTCGCCCTGGAGCAGTTCCTGGAGGATCTGCCGGTGCCGGTGCTGGTGCTGGGAAGCGCCGGGGAGGTGCAGGCCGCCAACCACGCGGCGCGCGGGTTGACCGGGCTGCACCCGAGTCAGTTGCCGGGGGCTACCAGCGGGGATCTGCTGGCTTGCGCCAACGCCCGGTTGCCGGAGGGCTGCGGGCACACCGCGAACTGCGGGGGCTGTTTGGTGCGGCGCACGCTGGAGGCCACCCACGCCAGCGGCGCGCCCCAGGAGGCGCTCACCGGCCCCAGGCAGGTGGCCACCCCCGACGGCGTTCGCCTGGCCCGCTTCCGCATCGCCACCTGTAAGCGCGGCGACGTGGTGCTGCTGCGCATCGACGAGGTGGCGGCCGTGCGGTAGCTGCTCCCCTGTCGCTTACGGGTCGATCAGTACCGCGGCCACGGCGCAGCCCATGGCCGCGCTGCGCACCAGACCCTCCAGTTCCACCGGCACGGTCTCCTTCAGCACTACCCCCTGCATCTTGTCGTCGTCGTAGCCGAACACCTCGGGGCAGACCTTGTGGCAGTTGCCATCCCCCATGCACTCGTCGTAGTCGATGCGTACCTTCATGGTGGCTCCTTTGTCCACGGGGCGCGGAACGGGCACCCCTGGGGTTCACTTGTGGCAACCGCCGCACTCGTACGGCGCCTGCCGGTTTTGACTCTCGTTCACTTCGTGGTGGCAGTTGCGGCACAGGTTGTGGAACGCCTTGAACCGATTGGGGATGTCGTCCCGGCCCAGTTCTCGGCGCACCCGGGCGAGGTCTTCCTCGTAGCCAGTGTCGCGGTTGGACAGGTGGCACTGGTGGCACAGTCCGGAGTGCTGTTGATCCGCGTGGCAGCCCTTGCAGGTGGTGGCGCCAGACGGGATGCGGGCGATGTTGTGGTGGCAGCGGCTGCACTCCACTTCGAGTTCGTAGGCGTGGCGGCGGTGGGTGAACCGCACCGTGCCACGGTTGGCCCGATCCAGGGAGACGACCTCGGAAAGGGCGGCTGCGGATGCAGGCGCCCCGCACAACGCGGCGACCAGCAGAGGGATGACCATGCGGCAGTCAAGAGACATCGGGTGAACGCTCCCCGGGGAGTCGCAACGGCGGCCCGTGGGCCGGAGAGCCGTCTTGTATCAAGGGGGGCGGTGGGGGTCAACCGCTGGGAGCCACCCAGCAGTCCGGGCGCTAGGCCCAGGGCGCCTGCCCCGAGTTGGATCCGCACCCGTGCCAGACGAGGGTGACCCCCTCGCGGGAGCGCAGGAATGGGTCGGCCGCTGCTGTTGGGTCGGCCGCTGCTTGCCTCATACCCGTTTCGGTGTTATACAGTATGGTCCGTTCCGGACCGGAATGATCAACGCAAGTGGAGGAACCCAGCAATGCCGATCTACGAATACCATTGCACGGCGTGCGACGAAAACTTTGAAGTGTCCCGGAAGATCACCGAAGGCCCTCTGGCCGCGTGTCCCAGCTGCCACGGCAAGGTTGAGAAACTGATCTCCCAGAGTTCCTTCGTGCTCAAGGGCTCGGGGTGGTACAAGACCGACTATGCCGGCAAGGGGAAGAAGGATGCGACTCCAGCCCCGGCGTGCGCCAGCAGCGGCTCCAAATCCGCTTGTGCCGGGTGCCCCAGCGCCGCGGACTGAACTCCGCACACTGCGGGTTGTCGAGAGGGAGGCGGATCACATCTGCCTCCCTCTTTCGTTTTTTTGCCTGGTTTTGACTTGCCCAGAGGCCGTTGGTAGGATCGCCAGGCATCCGGGAAAAGGCTGTCAGAAAGGGAGGATACGATGTTTCAAGGGGCCATCACCGCGCTCGTCACCCCGTTCCACAACGGCTGCGTGGACGAGGATGCCTACCGACGGCTGATCGACTGGCAGATTCGCCAGGGGATCGACGGCATCGTTCCCTGTGGCACCACGGGGGAGTCCGCCACCCTCAGCCACGAGGAACACGCCCGGGTCATCGACATCGCGGTGGACGAGGCCGGCGGTCGGGTGCCGGTGATCGCCGGCACCGGCTCCAACAACACCGCCGAGGCGATTCGCCTGACCCGCCACGCCAAGGAGGCCGGCGCCGACGGCGCCCTGCTGATCACTCCCTACTACAACAAACCCTCCCAGGAGGGCCTCTATCAGCACTACAAGAAGGTTGCCGAAGAGAGCAAGTTCCCCCTGGTTCTCTACAACGTTCCCGGGCGTACCGGAGTCAACCTGTTGCCTGCCACCGTGGCTCGGTTGGCGGAGATTCCCGATGTGGTGGCGATCAAGGAAGCCACCGGGGATCTGAAGCAGGTGAGCGAGGTGATCGAGTGCTGCGCCGACCGCATCAGCGTGCTCTCCGGAGACGATTTCACGATCCTGCCGTTGCTCGTCCTGGGTGGCCGCGGGGTGATCTCGGTGGTGTCCAACGTGCTCCCCGCCGACACCGTGGCGATGGTCCGCGCCTACACCGGGGGCGATCTCGACGCCGCCCGCAAGCTCCATTACCGGCTGATGCCCCTGGCCCGGGCCCTGTTCCTGGAGACCAACCCGGTGCCGGTGAAGACCGCCCTGTCGATGATGGGCCGCATTCCCCTGGAGCTGCGCCTGCCCCTGGTGCCGTTGCAAGAGAACAACCGCACCCTGCTGCAACGGGCCCTAGCGGCCTCCGGCGTCCTGGAGGGCAAGGCGTGATTCGGGTCGCGGTTACCGGTGCCGCCGGTCGCATGGGCGCCCAGTTGGTGCGCCTGATCCACGAGGCGCCGGGGGCTTCCCTGGTCGCCGCGGCGGAACACCCCGACAACCCTGCCGTGGGTCGCGACGCCGGAGAGCTGGCCGGAGTGGGAAACCTGGGGGTGCCGATCCGTGCCGGCCTGGAGGCGTGCCTGGGGGAGGCCGACGTGGTGGTGGATTTTACCAGCGCGGCCGCCACCATGGTCCATGTGGATCAGGTGTGCAGGGCCGGGAAAGCCATCGTCATCGGCAGCACCGGGCTGACCGCCGGGGAGAAGGCCGAGATCGCCCGCCGCGCGCCCGAGGGGCGGGTGTTTCTCACGCCGAACATGAGCGTGGGGGTCAACGTACTGCTCAAGGTCGTCGCCGACGTGGCCCGTCTGCTCGGCGAAGACTACGACGTGGAGGTGATCGAGACCCACCACCGCTTCAAGAAGGACGCCCCTTCGGGAACCGCCCTGGCCCTGGCCGAGTCCGTGGCCGACGCCCTGGGCCGCGACCTGGCCAGGGACGGAGTGCACGGGCGCGAGGGCCTGGTGGGCGAGCGGGGGCGGCGGGAGATCGGCATGCACGCGGTGCGCGCCGGCGACGTGGTGGGCGACCACACCGTGGTGTTCGGCGGTCTCGGCGAACGGGTGGAGATCACCCACAAAGCCACCAGCCGGGAAGTGTTCGCCCGGGGCGCGGTGCGCGCTGCCCTGTGGCTGCCGGGCCAACCCAACGGGCTGTACGACATGCTCGACGTGCTCGGCCTGCGCTGAGCGAACCCTCCCTGCCCCTGCTGTGTCATGGCTGATGCGCGAGTAGTCGACCCGGTGGCCGCGTGCGTGGCGTTCGGCGGCAACGTCGGTGCCGTGCAGGAGAATCTGCACCGGGCCCTCGCGGCGGTGGCCGCCCTGCCCGCGACCCGGCTGACCCGCATCTCCTCCCTGTACCGCACCGCACCGGTGGGGGTCGAGGACCAGCCGGAGTTCGTCAACGGTGCCCTCGTCGTGGAAACCCGGTTGCCCCCTCGGGCCCTGCTGGGCGCCTTGCTCGACATCGAGGCGACCCTGGGGCGCACCCGGGAGGTGCGCTGGGGGCCGCGCACCGTGGACCTGGACCTGATCCTTTACGGGGAAGCGGTGTTGGCTGAGGCCGACCTCGAGCTGCCCCACCCCCGCATGCACCAGCGCGGCTTCGTGCTGGTGCCCCTGGCCGAGGTGGCGGCGACCCAGCGCCATCCGCTGTTGGCCCGCACCGTGGCCGAACTGCTACGTGACCTGGGCCCCACCCCCGACGTGGAGCTGCTGGGGCGCCCTGGCTGGCTGGAGGCTTTGCTGGAGGGAGACGACGCGATATGGGTTTGATCCGGCTATTGATCCTCGGCACCCTGGTGTGGTTGCTCGTGCGGCTGGTCAAAGGGCTACTGGGCCCCGCCCAGGGCCGCACGCCGCGGCGCCCGGCGAGTGGTGGCGAACTGCGGGGCGGGGAGTTGGTGCAGGATCCCCAGTGCGGTGTGTACATCCCCAAGGAGACGGCGCTGAAGGGGCCCGGCGGCCAGCTCTTCTGCAGCCCCGAGTGCCGTGACGCCTACCGCAACCAGGGGGGCTGAGGTGGGGGCCTGGCGCCGCCGCCTGCTGCGGATCGACCTTACCGCCCGCAGCTGGTTGGTGGAGGAGCTTGCAGACGAAGCGCTCCATGCGTACCTCGGCGGCCGCGGCCTCGGCGCCCACTTGCTGCGTGTCTCCGGTCGCCACACCCTGGCCCCCCTGGACCCGGCCGCGCCCCTGATCTTCAGCACCGGCCCCCTCACCGGTACCCGGGCCCCCACCTCGTCGCGTACCAACTGCACCGCGCTGTCCCCCCTTACCGACACCCTGTTCGACTCCAACTCCGGCGGTTTCTTCGGCATCCGCCTGAAGAAGGCCGGTTACGACGCCCTGTGGATCGAGGGCCGGAGTGACCGGCCGGTGGTCCTGGCCGTGGACCCCGACGGGGTGCGTTTCGAAGATGCCGGCGAACTGCGGGGGGGCGGCACCCGCGCGACCCAGGCCGCGCTGGCGGCGCGGGAGGGCCCAGGGGCGGCGACGCTGGCGATCGGCCCGGCGGGGGAGAGCGGCTCGCTGCTGGCCAACATCGCCCATGGCACCCGCTGCTTCGGCCGCGGCGGCCTGGGGGCGGCACTGGGGTCGAAGGGGGTGAAGGCGCTGACGGTGCGCGGCGATCTGCCCGTGGAGGTTGCCGATCCCGAGAGGTTCGCGTTCGTGGTCGGGGAGTGCCGCAAGTGGCTCGCCGCCCACCCGATCACCGGCAAGGGCTTACCCCAGTTCGGTACCGCCGTGCTGATGAACGTGATCAACGCGGTGGGGGCGCTGCCGGCGCGCAACTTCCGCGACAGCGAGTTTGCCGCCGCCGAGGCGCTCTCCGGCGAGGCCCTGCGGGACCGGCTGTTCCAGGGCCACAAGGGCTGTCCCAACTGCGGGATCGCCTGCGGCCACAAGGTCCGGGTGGACGATCGCGAGGGGGAGGCGCCGGAGTTCGAGACCCTCTGGGCCCTGGGCGTGGATCTGGGGGTGAGCGACCTGGAAGAGGTCACCCGCCTCAACTGGCTGGCCAACGACCTGGGGCTCGACACCGTCTCCGCCGGCGCCACCGTGGCCGCTGCCCGGGAGCTGTTCGAGGCGGGGCACCTGGGCTGGGATCCCCTGGCCGCCGGCGCCGCCGGGGTGGCCCGGCTGCTGGAGGAGATGGCCCACGGGCGGGGTCGCGGGGCGGAGCTGCGCCACGGCAGCCGGCATCTGGGGGCGGCCCACGGCGCCCCGGACGTGTCCATGACCAGCAAGGGGCTGGAGCTGCCGGCCTACGACCCCCGGGGTTGCCAAGGCCAGGGGCTCGCCTACGCCACCTCCAACCGGGGCGGCTGTCATCTGCGGGCGTATATGGTGGCCCCTGAGATCCTCGCCACCCCCAAGCTGATCGACCGCTTCGCGGCCGCGGGCAAGGGCGGTCTCACCATCGTCTTCCAGAACCTCAACGCCGCGGTGGACAGCCTGGTGCTGTGCCGGTTCACCTCCTTTGCCCTCAAGGACGACTACTACGCCCGGCTGGTGCGCACCGCCACCGGGCTGGACCTGGATGCCCAGGGCCTGCTCACCGTGGGCGAGCGCATCTACAATCTGGAGAAGCTGGTGAATCTGGAGCGGGGCTTTACCCGCGCCGACGACACCCTGCCCCGGCGCCTGCTGGAGGAGCCCGTGGCCGCTGGACCCAGCGCCGGCCACGTGGTGGACCTGGAGCCGATGCTCGACGAGTACTACCG
>JARGFW010000055.1:11870-26351 GCA_029211085.1 Deferrisomatales bacterium
CCCATGTTCGACCAGTTCCACGACATCGGCCGCGACCTGTTCGTGGCGGGGCTGATCACCTCCCACGGCGGCAACATGAGCGTGCGCCTCGGCGACCGCATCCTCATCACCCGGCGTGGGGCGATGCTGGGGCGGCTGAAAACGGGTGACCTGATCGAGACCGGCCTGGAGCGGGACGACGCCATGGTCACCCTGGCGTCCACCGAGCTGGTGGTGCACCGGGCCATCTACCGCAACACCAGTGCCCTGGCCATCGTCCACACCCACCCGATCCACGCCACGGCCCTGTCCCTGGTGGAAGATGCCCTGGTTCCCGTGGACTCGGAGGGGTCCTATCTGTTACACCGGGTGCCCGTGGCGGTGACCGCCCGCACGGTGGGCAGTGCCGAGGTGGCCGAGGTGCTGCCGCCGCTGCTGCGGGACCACAAGATCGCCCTGCTCCGGGGCCATGGCGCGTTCGCCGTGGGCGAGTTGCTGGAGGAGGCGTACATGGTCTCCTCCACCCTGGAGGCCTCAGCCCAGATCCTCAGTTTGGTGCGTGCCTACGGAGAGGACCGCGTGCGGGAGTACCGCAGCGGCGCAGACCAGTATGATCGCTGGTAGGAGGAGAGCCCGTCATGGATCGTAATTCCCGCCCCCCGACGGTCGAGGAGAGGCTGGGGCGCGCTTGGGGCGCGGTGTATGTTGGAGTCATCCTGGTGCTGATGGTGGTGCTGTTCGGAAAGGGGTGCTTCTTCTCCGGCTGAGCCACGCCTGCGCCGCTTGACGGCCTCCTGTACCGGGCTAGGCTCGGTCCTTTGCCGACACCCTTCCGGAGGCGGCCATGGACACCGCCCAACTCATTCGCCAGCTCTCCCTTCCCGCGGCCTACCCCCACCCGGTGGCAGCGGTCGAACTCCACCAGACCCACATCTCGGCGGTGTTTCTCGCCGGCCCCTACGCCTACAAGGTGAAGAAACCCCTCGACCTGGGGTTCCTCGATTTCACGGCCCTCGCCAGGCGCCGGCACTTTTGTGAAGAAGAGGTGCGGCTCAACCGGCGGCTGGCACCGGAGGTGTACCTGGGGGTGGTGCCGATCGTCGGGCGGGGCGGGGGTCTGCGGGTCGGAGGCCGGGGAGACCCCGTGGAGTGGGCGGTGCAGATGCGCCGTCTGCCGGCGGACCGCACCCTGTTGGCGCGCCTCGCCGCGGGGGAAGACTTGCTCCCGGTGCTGCCGCCCCTGGGGCGGCATGTGGCCCGGTTCCACGGCCGGGCCGCCGCCGGCCCGGAGATCGCAGCCTCCGGTCGCTGGGAGGTGGTGGCGGGAAACGCCCTGGAGAACTACGCCCAGGCAGCACCCCTGGCGGGTCGCACGGTCAGCCCAGGGGTGTTGGCGCGCCTCGACGCGCGCACCCGCACGGTGCTCGACGCGCTGCGCCCCCTGATCGAAGAGCGGGCTGCCCGCCAGGTGCCTCGGGACACCCACGGCGATCTGCACCTGGACCATGTGTACTGGTTTCCCGAGCGACCGGACGGGGAACGCTTCGACATCGTCGACTGCATCGAGTTCAATGAACGCTTTCGCCACGCCGACCCGGTGGCCGACCTGGCGTTTCTGGTCATGGACCTGGAGTTCCACGGTCGTTGGGGGTGGGCCCGAGCCCTGGCCGACGCCTGGTTCGAGGCCCGGGGGGACGCACAGGGACGCGAGTTGTTGCCGTTCTACACCGCCTACCGGGCTGCGGTGCGGGGCAAGGTGGACGGTTTCGAGGTGGCGGAGCCGGAGGTGCCCGGCAGCGAGCGGGGCCGGGCCCTGGCCTCGGCGCGGGCCCACTGGCTGCTGGCCCTGGGCCTGTTGGAGCCGCCGGAGAGGCGCCCCTGCCTGCTGTGCGTGGGCGGCCTGCCGGGCACGGGCAAGTCCACCCTGGCCCGGGGCCTGGGGGAGCAGGCTGGGTTCACGGTGATCGCCAGCGACCGGGTGCGCAAGGAACTGGCCGGCCTGACCCAGGAAACCAGCGCGCCAGCCCGGTTCGGGGAGGGCATCTACACCGTCGTATGGAACCAGCGGACCTACAGCGAGTGCCTGCGGCGGGCTCAACAGGGGTTGCTGGACGGTCACCGGGTGCTGGTGGACGCGAGCTTCCGGGAGGAGCACTGGCGGCGTGAGTTCCTCGAGGAGGCCCAGCGCCTGGCGGTGCCGGGTCGGCTGTTGTTGTGCACCTGTGGGGAACAGGAGGTGCGGCGCCGGTTGGGGAGCCGCCGCGGTGGACCCTCCGACGCCGACTGGCACGTGTACCAGGCCGCCCGCGCCGCCTGGCAGTCCCCGGCCGCCCACACCGCGGCCCACACCCGGGAGATCCGCACCGACGGGGCGGCGGGGGAGTCCCTGGTGCAGGCCCTGGGCGAGCTGCGGCGTGCGGGTTTGGGCGAAGCCGTCCCTTGAGTGGCGGGGGGCCCTGTCGGCTGCTACGCCCCGGCGCGCTCCCCCAGGGCACGGCCGAACTGCTGGCAGGCGTGCATGCCGTCGTCGGTGACCACCACCCGCTCCTCCATGCGCAGCGGGCCCAGCCCGGCCATGTCCATCTTGAACACGTGTTCCATGGTGTCCTGCAGGATCCCCGGGGCCTCTCCGGAGTGGGTGTGGGAGCCAAACGCGCCGCCGATCTTGCCCTGTACGCCGGCCCGCTGGGCCTTGAACAGCCAGCTGTTGAACCCCTCGATCATGGCCCGGTGGTAGGTGGGTGAGCCCAGCACGTAGCCGTCGTAGCCGGCAATGTCCTCCACCTTCTTGACCTGGGGCAGGGTGCGCAGGGCCGCATCGTGACCCGCGAAGCGCAGGCCCTCGGCGATCCACTCTGCCATCTGCTTGGTCTTGCCGGTGCGGCTTACATACACCACGAGAAACTTCTTCATGACGATCCTCCTGTGGGTGTTGGGAAGCCCCGGGATGGGGGGGTAGTCAGAATATATAATAAATGACCGATAGAGTAATAGATAAAAGGCTCGCCTTTTCCGAGGAACAAGCGGCGCCTCCCGACGCTGGCCCCGAACCGTTGCCGCCCTCTACAATCGGTGCCATGGCAGCTGCAACTCCCCAGCTCACGGTGGTCGTGCCGGTTCTCGACGAGGCGAAGCACCTCCCCTCCCTGTTGCGTTCCTTGGCGGCCCAACAGGGCCTGGGTTTCGAGGTGGTGCTGGCAGACGGGGGCAGCGCAGACGGGTCCCCGGCGGCCGCCGCCCGGGAGGCGGAGCTGCTGGGGCTCGATCTCCACATCGTGGTGGCGCCCCCGGGCCGGGCGCGGCAGTTGAACGCCGGGGCCGCCGCGGCGCGGGCCCCGGAACTGCTGTTCCTGCACGCCGACAGCGGTTTGCCCGATCCCCACCAGTTGGCCCGGTCCCTCGCGTCTCTGCGCCGCGAGCGATCCCTCCGGGGCCACCACCGGGTGGCGGGCCACTTCGGCCTGCGGTTCGCGCGCAGCTGCACCCGCCCGTCCCGCGCCTACTACTTCTACGAAGCAAAAACCCGGCTCGACGACCCCGGGTGCATCCGCGGCGACCAGGGGTTCCTGCTGTCCGCGGAGTACTTCCGGGACCTCGGCGGGTACGACGCAACCCAGCCGTACCTGGAGGACTCCCGGCTTGCCCGGGAGATCGGCCGCACCGGGGTGTGGGTGAACCTGCCGGGGACGCTGCACACTTCCGCCCGCCGCTTCGAGGTGGAGGGACTGCGGCAGCGCCAGACCCTCAATGCCCTGCTGTGCAACTTCGACCACATCGGCCTGCACGGCTACTTCGCGTCAGCGGCCGACGCCTACCGGCAGCAGGGGGACGCGGGGTGGTTGGAGCTGCCCCCGTTCTACCGGCTGGCCCACCGGATGATGGCCGCGGGCGGGGTGGGGAGCATGCTGAAGTACTGGTACCGCACCGGCCGCTACATCGCCGGCAACGCCTGGCAGCTGGCATTCGCCCTGGACTGCCGGGCCAACCAGCGCGACGGCTGGCCCCCCGGGCAGGGTCCCCGCCTGTGGCTGGGGCGCTACCGGCGCTGGGGGCGCTGGCTGGTGGAGTCGGTGGTGGCCGGGGCTGTCACCGCCCTGCTCACCGCAGGGTGGAGCTACGGCAGCCGGGCCTGGGCGCGGCTGCGCCCCAGGGCGTGACGGATTCTGTCCTGGTGTATACTCCCGCCCCTGGTGTTCCAACGCGCCGATGGAGCTGACGGTATGATCTCCCCCGACCTCGATACCTACCACACCGACCCCAACACCCCCGTCTCCTGGTTGGCGAAGCTGCTGCCCCTGACCCGGTTCGCGTTCTACGGCCCGGTCATGGAGATCGTGTGGCGTGCCAGCCGCCTCGCCGCCCGGGGGGCGCTCGACGACCAGGCCTGGCTGCGCTCGTCCAACGAAGAACTCCGGGTGGCGGAAGCGCTGGGTATGGATGTGCAGGTAGAGGGGTTGGAGCACCTGCGCAGGCTCGACGGACCGGCGGTGATCGTGGGCAACCACATGAGCACCCTGGAAACGTTCTTGCTGCCGGGCATGGTGGTGCCCCACCGGCCGGTGACCTTCGTGGTGAAGGACACGTTGCTGACCTACCCCGTATTCGGCCACGTGATGCGCTCCCGAAACCCCATCGTGGTCGGGCGTACCAACCCCCGGGAGGATTTCAAGGCAGTGATGGAGGGGGGAGAGCAGCGGCTGGCCCAGGGCATCTCGGTGGTCGTCTTCCCCCAGACCACCCGGGCCGAGCGCTTCGACCCCGAGCGCTTCAACAGCATCGGCGCCAAGCTGGCGGGCCGGGCCGGGGTGCCTCTGATCCCCCTGGCCCTGCGCACCGACGCCTGGGGCAACGGGCGTTGGCTGAAGGACTTCGGTCCCGTCGATCCGCGGCGCCCGGTGCGGTTCCGCTTTGGGGCGCCGTTGTCTCCCGACCGGCGGGGCACCGAGGCCCACCGCCAGACGGTGGCGTTCATCCAGCAGGCGTTAGGAGAGTGGGGTGTAGAGGGGCTGGGAGGTTAGGAAGCCAGGAAGCTGGGAGGCTGCAACTCTCCATCCCACGGTGAGGTTTGGGTTGCTTCCCAGCCTCCTCGCCCGTCACGTCTTGAAGGCGCCCACTTCCTGCTGCAGGGTCTCGGCCTGGCGGGTGAGGGTGGCCACGGCGGCGTCGAAGTCGGCGCTGAGGGCGGCGTTGCTGCGGGCCACCTCCAGGGCGCTGGCCACGGACGCCAGCACGGCCTGGCTGCGGCAGGTCTGCTCCCGGGTGGCTGCGTCGATCTCCTCCAACAGGGTGCGCACGTGCTCCATGGCGGTGGCGATCTGGCTGCTGCCCACTGCCTGCTCGTCGGTGCCGAGCTTCACCTGGGAGGCGATGTCGCGCATGGAGTCTGACACTCCGGCGAGCACCCGGTAGCCGGCGGTCTGTTGCTGCACTGCCGCGGTGATCTGTTCCAGCAGGTTCCCCACCTGGTCCACCGACAGGGTAATCTGCCGGCTCGCCTCGGCCTGCTCCTGGGTGGCGCGGGCGATCTCCGCAGCCTGGCTGCGGGACTCCTCGCTGCTGGCGAGGATGCGGTCGAGCCGCCCCCCGGCCTCCCGGGCCCGCTCCACCTCCGCCAGTACCTGGGCATGCCCCGACTCGGTGCTCTTCACCGCCTGTTGGGCCACTTCCTGAAGACCCCGCACGATGCCGGTAATCTCCTTGGCCGAGGCCTTGGTGCTGGCCGCCAGGGTCTTGATCTCGTTGGCCACTACCCCGAACCCGGTGCCGTGGCGCCCGGCCTGGGCGGCGATGATCGAGGCGTTCAGCGCCAGCAGGTTGGTCTGCTCGGCGACGTCGCTGATGGTGGTGAGGACGCCGCCGATCTCCCCGGAGCGGCGGGCCAGGGCACGGATCACCCCGGTGGACTCCTCCACCATGCCGCTGAGCGCCTCCACCCCGGCCACCGTTGCGTCGACCGCCTGTTTACCGCCCAGCGCCTCCCGTGCCGCCTCTTCGGCCACGCTGCCGGTGCGCTCGGCGCGCTGGCGCACCTGACCGATGTTCCGCTCCATCTCGGCGACGGAGGCCGAGGTCTGCTGGGCGGTGGCCGCCAGGGTCTCGACGCCATGGAAAACCTGCCCGCTCGTCGACGACATCTGGTGGATCGAGGCGGAGACCTGGTCCACCAACTGGAACAGCTCATCCATCTTGGCCGCAATCTCCTGGGCGGTGGCCCCCATCTGCTGGGTCGCCGAGGAACTGGCCTCGGTGGCGTCCACCAGGGTGCGGGTGCGCGCCTCGATGGACGCCGCCCCCTCACCGATGGCCAGCACCGCCCCGTGGGCCGCCTCCAGGTTCTCCGTCTGGCTTTGTGCACCGCCGTGGACGGCCCGGGAGGAGCGCTGAACGGTCTCCACGCTGCTGCGGATATCGACGGCGGTGTCACGGCTGCGCAGAACCGAGGTGCGCATGCGCTCCAGGAACCGGTTGAAGTTCCGTGCAAGCTGGCCCACTTCGTCGCGGGTTCCGGCGGGCAGGGTTCGGGTCAGGTCTGCGTCCCCCAAGGCCAGGGTGTGCAGACCTTGAACCACCCCCTCCAGGGGCCGGGTGACCAGGGCATGGCCGATGGCCAAGGTTACCAGAAGGAAGAGCCCTATGGCGGCCGCTCCCACCAACAGGATGGCCGTCTGGATCTCCCGCAGGCTGGTGTGGCCCTGGGCGAGGACACTGCTCCGCAGTTCGTCAAGCTGTGCCTGGGGAAGCGCGGTGCAGATCGTCCCGATCCTCTCCCCGGTGGGATCCCGGAGCATCTCCCATATGCCGAAGAACTCCTGGTTGGCAGCGAGTACACGGCCCACCCGGGAGTGCCGGCCGTGGCCGCCGGGGTCGGGAAGGAGGGTACCATCCCCCTGGAGCCGGGGGGCGATACCCGCTGCCTCGGTCCCTGCCGGAGCGAACCCCAGCCACACCACCGGCCTCTCGCCCACGTACACCGCGGCGGCGCTGTCACTGATCTCGGCGAGGAGGCGCAGGGGTTCGAGGTGCCCGTCGAGGATCTTGGCCGTGACACAGTACCCCAGGGTATCGCCGAAGTCGTCCAACAGAACCTGCCCGGCCACCGCCGCCAACCCCGACTGTCCCCTCGCCACCCGTGCCTGCAGGCGGTGGACGGACAGCGCTTCCGGCGACAGACGTGCCAGCCCACGCATGGCCGCGCGTGCACCGCCCGTCCGGTCCACCAGGGGCCAGGAGCGGAACCACTCCCCCGAGCCCAGGTCGTCGATCCCCGGGGGATAGGCTGCCGCCACCGCGCCCTCGGCGTCGTAGATCAGGACCAGGTCCAGATCCGTTGTCTCGGCGGCAGTACCGGCGAGCCTCCCCAGGAACTTCAGGTCGAACTCCTGCATGGCGGTCGCCATCCAGGCATTCTCGGCAACCAGCTGGGCGCCCCGCACGCAGGTCGTTTCCTCGTCGTGCAGCAACAGCCGCAGTACCTGGAGATGCCCTCCCAGGCTGCTGGTGGTGCGTTGCTCCAAGGTCGTCGCCACTGCCACCGCCTGCTGGTCGAGGCCCGTGCGGAAGCGGACCGAGACCACAAGCATCAGGAGCGCGATGATCACCACCTCGGTGAGGCAGAAGCTGATCAGCAGCTTGGAGCGCAGGCTTCGCAAGGAACGGGCCGGCCGGGGTCAGGAGGGGGTGGGGAGGGTCAATTGGGACCTCGCGCACCGGTCTTCGGCAGAACGGCTAGGGCCGCGTCCGAGGCTGTGAAATCCAGGAACGCCGCCACCGCGCCGGTGCGGTTGGCCGGCTTGTACACCAGTCCCAGGGTGGTCAGGCAAGGGTAGGCGTCGGTCAGGGGGGCTTTCCCGTCCAGCGTGAGCACCTTGACGTCGGAAGAGATGGCCACGTCGTACGGGCCGAAGCCGATGGCACCCTTGGTCTTCTCCACCGTGCTGAACGCCTCCGGGGTACTGTTGGCGGTCTTGGACTTTTCCAGGAGGGTTATGTCGGCGAACCCGGGCAGGGACTTCTGCAGCGAATCCAGGCTGCTGTCCCCGTCCTCGCGGCGCACCACGCGGATCTTGCCGGTGCCGGCACCGATCTCGTCCCAGGTGGTGACCTTGCCGCTGTAGATGTCCAGCACCTGGGTGGTGGTGAGGTTCTCCGCCGCCACCTCGGGGTGGACGAAGAACACCACCGGCACTCGGGCGAACGCCCGGTACTCCAGCCCGTAGGGTTTCTCCTTGTCCTTGATGCCCCGGGCCACCCGGCCCAGCACGTTCTTGTCGGTGCCCACGGCCTTCATCGCCCCGCCGGAACCGATGCTCTTGGGGATCTGCACCTCCACGTCCGGGTGCTGGGCGGTGAATACCGTGGCCAGCGCATTGAGGACCACCGCACCGTCGCCGGTGCCGACGATCTCGAGGACTTCTGCCGGCGCCGAAACGGCCGCAGCGAGGGGCAGCGCTGCGGCTGCTGCGAAGACCAGGTTGCGTAGGGACATGCGCGCTCACCTCTTCGGGAGTTGGTTGGGGACGGGGCAGGGGGCCCCGGGGACAACCCCGAGTATCGGTTGGCGAGAGGAGAAACTTGAAGGTGCCGGTCGGGAAAACCCCGCGGGCCGGCACCGCGCCCGCTCAGACCAGGGGCAGGCAGTCCAGGGCGTCCAGCGCCATGTGCAGCACCAGCCCCACCCCCACCACCCGGGTGCGGGGGGTGACAGCCAGGGCCAGGTAGATGAGGATGGCAGGCCAGGTGTGCAGGGGGTGGAAGCCGATGCTGCAGCGGTCTGGGTCGTAGACCGGGGTGGCGAGCAGGTGGTCGGCATCCACCAGGGTGGCGGCGACCATCACGGCCCAGGCCCGGAGCCAGCGCCCGGGGAACGCCAGCCGGGCGACCGCGGCGGGCACCAGCAGGTGCAGGAGGGCGTGGAACACCGGCCAGGACTACTCCTTCCCGGCCTCCGCGATCCAGCCTTGGAGGACTTCAACGATCTTCTCGGCCTGGTCCAGGCTGGAGATATTGAACTTCGCCTGCTGGCGATACTCGCCGCGCATCTTTCGGTAGCGGCGGATGGTGAACTTGACCGGCCCGAGCTCCTCCTTGCGGCGGTCCCAGTCCTGGTACTTGAACATCAGGGTGGCCCAGGCGCCCTTGGTCAGGACCGCCTTGTCGAGCTCCTTGACCACTGTCTCCCCGTCCTCCACGTACTCGATCGTCAGATCGTTGACGTCTTCGGCCATGGCCGGCACCTCCTCGCAGCTAGCGGATGTTGAACTTGCTCCTGGTTTCCTGCCCCGGCACCACGATGCGCGACGCCTCCTGGCGGCGCATCTCCTCGGCTTCCTGCACCAGCCGCTCCACGGCCGCGTTGATCGCCTGGGGGAACTTGCCCATGGCCTCGTCCAGGGAGGTGGCGGCGATGTTGCACTGGATCGGCAGCGGGCCGGCGGGGGACATGAGCTGCGCCTGGCCAGTGAAGAGCTGGGGACGCCCCATGTCGCGGCTGCCGTCGGGGAGCACCGGAGTGAGGCGGCGGATGGAGCCCACCCGCAGGTCGGTGAACACCTCCTCCTGGTACAGGTTGGCGCGGTCGAAGGCGAGTTCTTCGGATTTGGCGGTGCTCCGTTCGTTCACGGCGAATCTCCTCTGTGCTGTGGCTGGCGACTGTTCTTGACTGCCGGGGACAACAGCCGCTCCTGCGCTGGGCCATTCCCGCCCGTCCCGTGCTTCGCGGCCATGGCCGCTCGGTGGGCTACGGACGGCGCATGATACACGACTTTGCCGGCCGTGTAAGGCCGGGGTGAGAGCCACGGGCGCGTGCACGCGCTGTAAACGGCAAGCGGCTCCCGGAAAGTGCGGACCAGGCAGTGGCGGCAGGAATGGGAAGAGCGTTGCACCAGGAGCCGATGCCCCCGACCTACAGAGGGCAGTCCGGGGGTGGCCGGGTACCACCCCGAGGCGCGCTCCTCCGTGCCGCACCGCGGGACACTTTCGTGACGATCCGAGGACGCCATTGTGAACTGCACTGGTTATACTTGTGCACGAAAGCGAAACCAGACGAGGGAGGATGGCCATGAGACATACGCGACGTTCGTTCTTCCAGTGGACCGCGGGGGCCGCCCTGCTGGCGGCGGGGCGAAGTTGGGGGGCGCTGGCCGCGGACGCCGCCCAGGCGGTCGGCGCAGGGCTCACCGAGGTGGACCTGTACTTCGTGGCGGAGGCGACCCGCCGCTCGGTGCCCAGGGTGGTGCGCAGTGAGGATCAGTGGCGCCAACAACTCACCCCGCAGCAGTACCACGTCACCCGTCAGCAGGGCACCGAGCGGGCCTACACCGGCCGGTACGCGGACCACCATGAACACGGCGTGTACCGGTGTGTCGGTTGCGGCACCGATCTGTTCCACTCGGATACCAAGTTCGAGTCCGGTACCGGGTGGCCCAGCTTCTACCGGCCGGTGGCCGAGGGCAACGTGGGCACCCACGTGGATCGGGCCTGGGGCATGGTGCGCACCGAGGTACACTGCGCCCGCTGCGAGGCCCACCTGGGCCACATCTTTCCGGACGGCCCGCCGCCCACCGGGTTGCGCTACTGCATCAACTCGGCCTCCCTGGAGTTCGCCCCCCTGGTCGCCGGCAAGGAGGAAACCCATGGCTGAGCTCTGTGGGAAACGCGTCAAGATGTTGGGCCAGGGGCTGGTTGCCGCGGCCGCCCTGGCCGGCGGCGCCTGGGCCGCGGTGCCCACCACCGCCGGGGGCCCGGGGGCCTCTTGCGGAGTGTACACGGGGGTGGGGGCCGCCGGCAGCGCCACCGCCGAACAGGTGGTGGACCTGGCCCGCGGTGCCCGGCTACCGGCCGGTGGCAATTGGCAGACACCGATCGACCGGAAAAGACCGGCGGAGTTGGGGGTCGCCGTGTTTGGCCTGGGCTGATTCTGGGGCGTGGACTCCCGGTTCGGGAGTATCGACGGCGTGATCAGCACCGTGGCGGGTTACACCGGCGGGGACGAGGACGGCCCCAGCTACCGCTCCTTGGGTGGCCACACCGAGGCCCTGCTGGTGGTGTACGATCCGAGTCGGGTCACGTACCCGGAACTGCTCGAGGTGTTCTGGTCGGCCCACGACCCGTATTCCAACACCCCCATGCGGCAGTACCGCAACGCGGTGTTCGTCGCCGACGCCGGGCAGCGGGCCGCGGTTGAGCAGGCGCTGCGCGTCCTGGAGGAGCGCACCGGGCAGCCGGTGCGCACCGACGTGGAGGTTGCAGGCCCGTTCTTCGCCGCCGAGGACTACCACCAGAAGTATTCCCTGCGCCAGCAGGGGAGCCTGTACCGGGAGCTGCGTAGCCTGTACCCGGGGGAAGTGGAGTTCCTTGCCTCCACGGCCGCGGCCCGGATCAACGGCATCTTGGGGGGCCACGGTTCCCTGGAGCAGCTGCGCCGGGAAATCGACGGGTTCGGCCTGTCCGTCGTCGGGCGCGACGCGCTTCTGGCAGCGGCGCAGGGTATGTTACGGTGAAGAGGCGTGAACGGTGATCGGTGAACAGGGAAGACCCAGTCCGGTTTGCTGGCCTTCCCGTTCGCCGTTCACTGACTCCAAAGGAGTCACCCATGAAGCGCATCCTGGTGGTGGAGGACGACCCGGAGATCGGCGGGCTGGTGGAACTGCACCTTTCCGACGAGGGCTGGGAGGTAACCCGCGCCGCCACCGGCGCGGAGGCGGTGCGCGCCCTGGCGGAGGGGGACGGCCCGGACCTGGTGGTGCTCGACCGCCTGCTGCCGGACCTGGACGGGTTGGAGATCTGCCGGCGCCTGCGCGCGGCGGGTAACACCCTGCCGGTATTGATGCTCACCGCCCGGGCCGACGAGCTGGACCGGGTGGTGGGGCTAGAGGTGGGGGCCGACGACTACCTCACCAAACCGTTTAGCGTGCCCGAGCTGGTAGCCCGGGTCCGCGCCCTGTTCCGCCGTGCCGACGGCTTCGGGCGTGCCCCGGCCGCCGACGCCGAGCAGCCCCTGGAGGCCGCCGGCATCCACATCGACCCGGCCAAACGCACCGTGCGGGTGGCCGGCCGGGCGGTGGAGCTCACCGCCCGGGAGTTCGAGCTGCTCCTGCATCTGGCTGGCCACCCCGGGCGGGTGTACACCCGCAGCCAGCTCCTCGACAGCGTGTGGGGCTACACCCACCAGGGCTACGAGCACACCGTCAACTCCCACATCAACCGCCTGCGCGCCAAGATCGAGCCAGACCCGGCGAACCCGCGCTACGTCCTCACCGTGTGGGGGGTGGGCTACAAGTTTCCCGACCGGGAGGCCTGGGGCTGATGCTGCGTACCCTGTACGGACGCATGGCCGCCGCCCTGCTGGTGCTGTTCGTGGCGCTGGCGTGCTTCCTGGTGGGGGTGCAGGTGTGGGGAACCCAGCGCTTCCAGCTCGAGGCCAACCAACGGCTGAACCGGGATCTGGCGGCGAACCTCATCGGCCAGGGGCTGGTGGGGCCCGGGGGCGAGGTGCGCGGGGAAACCCTCCAGGACGTGTTCCACGCCATGATGGTGGTCAACCCCAGCATCGAGGTGTACCTCCTCGACGCCCAGGGCCGTATCCTCACCTACTCGGCCCCCCCGGGCCGGGTGCAGATGGAACGGATCTCCCTGGATCCCGTGCGCGTGTTTCTGGCCCCCGACCCGATGCTACCGGTGCTGGGGGACGACCCCCGCCACCCCGGGCGCCGCACCGTGTTCAGCGCGGCCCCGGTGGGAGCGGCGGACCCTCCCGCCAACTACCTCTACGTGGTGCTCGCCGGCGAGCAGTACCAGACCGCGTCCGAGGCCCTGCGCACCAGCCAGGTGACCCGCCTGGCCGTAGGGCTGGTGCTGGCCGCCGCCGTGGCGGTGCTGTTTGCCGCCCTGGTGTTGTTCAGCCTGCTCACCCGCCGTCTGCGCCGCCTGGCTGTAGATGTGGCCGGGCCGGCCGGGGAGCCTCCGGCTGCAGCGGGAGCGCAACCGGCAGGGGACGAAGTGGATCGGTTGGAGGCGACATTCCGGCGTCTGACCACGCGCATCCAGCAGCAGCTCGAGGCCCTGCGCGGCGCCGATGAGGAACGCCGCCGGCTGGTGAGCAACATCTCCCACGACCTCAAGACCCCCCTTGCGTCCATGCAGGGCCACCTGGAGACCCTGCTGCTCAAGGAGGACAAGCTTGGAGTGGACGAGCGCCGCCAGTATCTGCAGACCGCCGTGAGCAACGCCCAACGGCTGGGACGGCTCACCACCGAACTGTTCGACCTGGCGCGCCTGGACGCCCCCGAGATGCGCCTGGAGCGGGAAGCGTTCCCCCTGGCCGAGCTGGTGCAAGACGTGGTGCAGAAGCTGCGGGTCGCCCTGGAACAGGTCGGGGTGGAGGTGGCGTTCCAGGTGCCCAGCGCCCTGCCCCCGGTGGACGGCGACCTGGGTCTGGTGGAGCGGGCGGTGGAGAACCTGCTCACCAACGCGGTCCGCCACAGCCCCGAGGGCGGGGCCGTGCAGGTGGCGTTCGACGCCGCGGGGGGGCGTGTGCGGCTGCGGGTCCGCGATCAGGGCCCGGGCATCCCCCCCGACGAGTTCCCCCAGCTGTTCGAGCGCTTCTATCGCGGCGGCCGCTCCCGCGCCCGTGGGGAAGGCACCGGGCTGGGTCTGGCCATCGTGCGCCGCATCGCCGAACTGCACGGCGGCAGGGTCACCGCCGCGAACCACCCAGAAGGCGGCGCCGAGTTCGTCTTGGAACTCCCCGCCGCCTAGTGCCTCCCTCTTCTCCCGAGACCGCCGGCAAGGTCGTTCCCCCTTCGGCGACTCGCGGCTGCGCGGCCGCGGCGTCCCTCTCTCCCTGCGTTACAGATGAGTCCGCCAACCCCGGGGCTACCCGGCCGGTGACGGCCATCGGTGAAGCGGAGCGAGAAGGCTGTGAGACTGCTCCGGGACTCGAGCCGGGTTGGAATCGGTGCGGAGGCGACCACACGGCTGGTTGAGAACATGGGTGCCGATGGTATGCTATGTCCCGTTGCAGCGTGACCGACGCCGAAGGCGGTGCGGCTGTCCCCTCGGCATGTGCCCCTCGATCGTGGTC
Source organism: Deferrisomatales bacterium (assembly GCA_029211085.1). Classification (GTDB taxonomy): domain Bacteria; phylum Desulfobacterota; class Deferrisomatia; order Deferrisomatales; family JARGFW01; genus JARGFW01. The sequence goes on from JARGFW010000055.1 coordinate 25,930, forward strand.
GGCGATTCCCCTAGCCTCGTTGCGGACAGGAGGGAACCCCATGAAGCCGACGTTGCGGCCCGGCATCGAGCACACGTTCACGCTTCCCATCGATGATTCGAAGACCGTCCCTGCCCTGTATCCCGAGGCTGCGGGATTCCAGACGATGCCCCGGGTCTTCGCCACGGGGTACCTGGTGGGTTTCATCGAATGGACCTGTGTCCAGGCCCTGGAGCCGCACCTGGACGGGCCGAACGAGCAGACGGTGGGCACGCACATCGACGTGAGTCACCTGGCCGCGACACCGCCGGGAATGGACGTCACCGCCAAGGTCACGCTGGTGGAGGTGGATGGGCGCCGGTTGGTGTTCGAGGTGGAGGCCCGCGACGACAGCGACCTCATTGCCAGCGGCAGACATGAGCGCTTCGTCATTCGCAGGGACA